>NZ_JBMDJV010000001.1:0-388403 GCF_057809375.1 Aquitalea sp. FG25 | reverse complement strand
TTGTGGGGCCTAGTGTGAGGCTCTCGAAGTGTCTAGGAAAGAAGGGGCGATTCAAAGTCCATTCGACGATTTGTGCGATAGCGCTGGCATTCCAGAAGACAAACGTGACAAAATTTTCTGCGAATTGGTGAAAGGCGGTGTTTACCCTGGTGAAGCTGCTTATACAACCCGCCACGGGGCGCAGAACGCCATTGCAAACACGATTCGAAAAATTGAAGAAAAATTAGTCGCCGTCGGATACCCTATTAAACGAGGATAATTTAGGCTTGTCGGCGCGATGCGTCACCGAGCTTTCAGGCTACACCCAGTGTCGAATTTGCTGTCACGGCGATCCGGCATCAATCCTTCGCGCTTGTGACGCTGCGCGCTACCGCTCATGACGATAAAGCACCCTGCCGTAGGGAGCCGGCGCAGGATTTCTATGTCGTGGCTTGCTGCGGCAGGTTGTACCAACGCGTGTCACCTTCGACGATAGCGGTTAAGCGCAACCACGTCACGAAGGACAGGTCACGTACACGTCGCCTGACATTGCTATGGAACATCCGCACTACCTGCCTGCTCCCCAACAATACGTCGGGGGAAGTGACCTGTCGATAGGGATAGCATCGCCCTCCTGCTAGGTGGATTTTTCCTCGTTTTCAAGTCTCCCGCTTGCGGGGAACAGTAAACACTATTTATCGGCCAAATACTGAACCCTGCCTTTTATCTCCTCAATTAAGAATTTCAAAACAGTTTTGAAGCTCTTTCCAGCATCGACGAGAGTGGATTTCCTTGTCTTTGCAAAAAACACCCCATCCACGAAAAAAAATAAGGTCTCCCCATCTTCGCTAACGAAGCCATTGGTTTTGTCAATACCAATAATTCCTCCAATCTCCCATTGTTGCTCCAAGGGGCATGACTGATAATTTCCATTGATGGATTTAAATTCCAGGTTGGATTTTATTTCATTGAAATCAGTTTCTGAAATTTCCCTCAAGAAGCCATCCTTAATGAATATTGATTTATAGTTTTCTATTTCAAAGAATGAGTAGATTCTTTTTTCATTAGGGTCTTTGAATTCCTCTATTCGTTGCATTACGTAAGGGATCGCGTTGTGTTTAAGGCAATTATTTAAATCGATGTAAATGCTAAACTTTATCCCGGAGCTTTTGCAAGGGTTGCAATAAAGAAATTCCATGTAGTGATGATATTCCATTATCGCACTGCAAAATTCCAGACTACTTTCATGGGGATCAAAAACCAACGAAGCTCTTTTGCTCCCTAAAACACCGTATTCACAAAGTGTTTTTGATATAGCATCTGATAGATAGCCAATCCAATAATAATAACGATTGACATCTTCTGCCTTAATGTCGCACTCTGCCAACAATCTCTCTTCGAATCTTTTATGAAAAATATCTAGCGAATATTTTTCTTTTTCTTCTTTTGTTAAGCGACTGCTTTCTATTAATAATTTTTTCCCAATGGAGCGGTATTGAACTTTCTTTATTTTATCTGCACCCACCCCTATTTTAATCATGCAATAAATACAGTAATAATCTATCAGTGATGCCATTGAGTTCAGAATTGCATCACCCAATGCCTGATTTAGAATATTAAGGTTTTTGTCATTGTCCGGTTGGCCGGGACGAAGGAAACATTCAGTGCACCGGTTGTGTATTTGCTCTTTTTGAGTTACTAGGGCATGGATGCCATCTATTTTATTTAATATGTCTGATTTTATTTTTTCAGAGAGATAAAATTTTTCCATTTTTCCATTTTTCCATTTTTCCATTTTTCCTTCTCGGAATGGATGTGTGGTTTTGTTTTGGCACAAATCAGGTGAATAAGGAATTCATCTATCAAAGACTTGTCTGTTTCAATAAGTGGGTGATTCGTAGGCTCAGATGCATTACCTCCCTTTTCATAAGGATGGTGTGCATCAAGTTACTGAATTAGGGTGCTTTGGATAAATTTTCAACCCATTGACATAATGGCATGCGCCATGCATGTCGGCGGATGCCGAGATAAGGCGGCTTGCTTGTAAGTAGCTGCCAATGCAATGAGACATGGCATGCGGCTGCATTGGTCGACAAGCCGAAGTCTGCGTTCTTACCGGGATGTAGCTGTTTTATGGACGGCTACCGCCCCTGAACATGACAAAGGCCCTGCAGATACAGGGCCTTTTCTTTGAGCAAAGCAAGATTTCATGCTTTGAATATCGGAAATTTCAAACTTTGGCTACAAAATTTCAAGCTTTCCGATTTCTGACAAGTTAAATCAATCCCAGCTCAACGCCCCGCCAGTCTGATACTCCGTCACGCGGGTCTCAAAGAAGTTCTTCTCCTTCTTCAAGTCAATCATCTCGCTCATCCACGGGAAGGGGTTGTTCACACCCGGGAACAACTGATCCAGGCCAATCTGCTGCATGCGACGGTTGGCGATGAAGCGCAGGTATTCCTTGAACATGCTGGCGTTCAGGCCCAGCACGCCACGCGGCATGGTGTCTTCGGCGTAGGCGTATTCCAGTTCCACGGCTTGTTTGAACAGCTCGACGATTTCGGCCTTGAAGCTTTCGGTCCACAGCTGTGGGTTTTCCAGCTTGATGGTGTTGATCAGGTCGATGCCGAAATTGCAGTGGCTGGATTCGTCACGCAGGATGTACTGGTACTGCTCGGCTGCGCCGGTCATTTTGTTTTGACGGCCCAGTGCCAGGATTTGTACAAAGCCGACGTAGAAGAACAGGCCTTCCATGATGCAGGCAAACACAATCAGCGAGCACAGCAGTTTCTGGTCGGTTTCCAGGGTGCCGGTTTTGAAGGCCGGGTCGCACAGTACGTCGATAAACGGAATCAGGAATTCGTCCTTGTCACGGATGGATTTGATTTCGTTGTAGGCGTTGAATACTTCGCCTTCGTCCAGGCCCAGGCTTTCCACGATGTATTGGTAGGCGTGGGTGTGGATGGCTTCGTCAAAGGCCTGACGCAGCAGGTATTGGCGGCATTCCGGGCTGGTGATCTGGCGATAGGTGCCCAGCACGATGTTGTTGGCAGCCAGGCTGTCGGCGGTAACAAAGAAGCCCAGGTTGCGCTTGACGATGCGCATTTCGTCTTCGGACAGTTGGCCGGTTTTCCATTGTTCGATGTCGCGCTGCATGTTTACTTCTTGCGGCATCCAGTGGTTGGCGCATTGGGCGAGGTATTTCTCCCAGGCCCATTTGTGTTTGAACGGTACCAGCTGGTTGACGTCGGTGGTGCCGTTGATGACTTTCTTGTCCACGGCGTTAACGCGGCCTGCGTTGTTGCTGTCGGTGGGGGCTACGGCCGGTTTTTGTGCCGGGGTGTCGTCAAAGCTCAACATGTATTGGATTCTCCGTGTTTATTTGCCGGCCACGCCCATGGGGGTGGTCAGCTGGATGGTTTGGCCCGCGCCCGGCATGCGGTGCATGCTGGTTTCTGCGGCGGGCTGGCATGGGGGCTGTTCCAGCAGCATGGCGCTTTGGCGCATGATGCGGATGGCAGTGCGGGGCGTGGCCGGTGTATCTCGCAGCGCGAGCGGCAGGTCTACCAGTACCAGGCCCAGCTTGCGAAAGCGGTCTTGCTCCGGGTGCTGCGCTGCACGGCTGGCGGTGCAGAATAGGGTGGTGCTCATGCCTGTCTCCCCGTTGCTGTTGCGGTTTGCTTCCGAAGCCGGCTGTGGCCAACCGGCTTGAGAAGCTTGTGCGGCTTAGTGGGCTTGTTGCCCGTGTTCTTCAAATTGCGCCAGGCCGTAAATGCGCCATTCGCGGTTTTCCCGTATCAGGTGATAGGCGGTGGAGAACACCCACGGCTCGCCCTGATGGCGTTGTGCTGTCCAGCGCACCTTGACGGTGGCCAGGTCGTTGCCAAAGGGCAGTACTTCAGTAATGTGGCAGTTGGCGCTGCTTACACCCTGGACGCGGTAATACTCCAATATGCCCACGGTGGCCTGGTAGAGCGCTTCGGTTTCATTGCTGCCGAAGGTGGCGATCTGGCCATGGTGTACCGCAGTAAACGGGCGGGTGAACATGGCGTAGACCGCACGCGCATCCAGGGCCGCGTAGGCCTGGCTGTAGCGGTTGAAAAATTCCTGAAGTGTCATATGCATCTCTGATTGTTTACGCCTTATCGGCTGTTTCAGATAAGGGCTGGCCATGCCGGCTGCGCCTTTGTTTGCTTTTACACTTCCCCATTCGGAAACCGCCTGCGGGCAAGCGGTTTGGAAATGGGCTGACCGGGTGAGCGGTCAGCTATTTGCGGTTGTGTTGCTGGCAGTCTTCGCCAGCTTTTCAAGCTGCCCTGTCGTGGGACGACAGGGGTCCGGGTTGTCGCTTCGCGTCAATCCATCCTGCTCGCTTGCCTTACTGGCAAGCTTCGCAGTCTGGGTTGTCAATGCTGCAGAACTTGGCGTCGGTGGCCGGGGTGTTGTCCACTTCGGCTGCCGGTGCGCTTTGTTCGGCGGCGGCGTTGTAAGCCGGGTTCAGGCCACTGGCCACTGCGTTCAGCTCGCCGCCCTTGCCGGTGGATTTCTCGGCACTGGAGGCTGCCAGGGTGCGCAGGTAGTAGGTGGTCTTCACGCCGCGAATCCACGCCAGCTTGTACAGGTCGTCCAGCTTTTTGCCTGATGCACCGGCCATGTACAGGTTGAGCGACTGGGCTTGGTCGATCCATTTCTGGCGGCGGGATGCGGCTTCCACCAGCCATTTCGGGTCGATTTCAAACGCGGTGGCGTAGATGGCTTTCAGCTCGGCCGGAATGCGGTCGATGCGGCCCAGGCTGCCGTCAAAGTACTTGAGGTCGGCCACCATCACTTCGTCCCACAGGCCGGCTTTTTTCAGGTCGCGCACCAGGTATTCGTTGGTAACGGTGA
This sequence comes from Aquitalea sp. FG25, assembly GCF_057809375.1. Taxonomy (NCBI): domain Bacteria; kingdom Pseudomonadati; phylum Pseudomonadota; class Betaproteobacteria; order Neisseriales; family Chromobacteriaceae; genus Aquitalea; species Aquitalea sp. FG25. The sequence goes on along the minus strand of NZ_JBMDJV010000001.1, from coordinate 383,537 downwards.
ATTCGCCGGACAGGTTGGATTTGACGAACAGGTTCTGGTAGGTCGGCTCGATGCTGGCAGACACGCCAATGATGTTGGCGATGGTGGCAGTCGGGGCGATGGCCAGGGTGTTGGAGTTGCGCATGCCGTGTTGCTTGATGCGTTCACGCAGGGCGTTCCAGTCCAGGCGTTCGGTGCGGTCCATTTCCAGATAGCCGCCGCGTTCGGCTGCCAGCAGGTTGATGCTGTCTTGCGGCAGCAGGCCACGGTCCCACAGGCTGCCCTTGTACGACGGGTAGCGGCCACGTTCTTCGGCCAGTTCGGTGCCAGCCCAGTAGGCGTGGTAGGCCACCAGCTCCATGGCTTCGTCGGCAAATTCCACGGCTTCCTGCGAGGCGTACGGTACGCGCTTCATGTGCAGGCAGTCCTGGAAGCCCATGATGCCCATGCCCACCGGACGGTGTTTCAGGTTGGAATTGCGCGCCTTCTTCACCGGGTAGAAGTTGATGTCGATCACGTTGTCCAGCATGCGCAGGGCGATGCGGATGGTGCGTTGCAGCTTGTCGGCATCCAGCTTGCCATCGGCACCCATGTGGGCGGCCAGGTTGACCGAGCCCAGGTTGCACACCGCGATTTCGTCGTCGTTGGTGTTGAGGGTGATTTCGGTGCACAGGTTGGAGCTGTGTACCACGCCCATGTGCTGCTGCGGGCTGCGGATGTTGCACGGGTCCTTGAAGGTAACCCACGGGTGACCGGTTTCAAACAGCATGGTCAGCATCTTGCGCCACAGGCTGAGGGCCGGAATGCGCTTGTACACCTTCATTTCGCCGCGTTCGCCCATGGCTTCGTAGTGCTGATAGCGCTTTTCGAAGGCAGAGCCGTACAGATCGTGCAGATCCGGCACTTCCGACGGCGAGAACAGGCTCCATTCCGCGCCTTCCATCACGCGCTTCATGAACAGGTCCGGAATCCAGTTGGCGGTGTTCATGTCGTGGGTGCGGCGGCGGTCGTCGCCGGTGTTCTTGCGCAGCTCCAGAAACTCTTCCACGTCGGCGTGCCAGGTTTCCAGGTAGGCACATACCGCGCCCTTGCGCTTGCCGCCCTGGTTTACCGCCACGGCGGTGTCGTTTACCACTTTCAGGAAGGGAACAATACCTTGCGACTTGCCGTTGGTGCCCTTGATGTGGCTGCCCATGGCGCGCACCGGGGTCCAGTCGTTGCCCAGGCCGCCAGCAAACTTGGACAGCAGGGCGTTTTCTTTCAGGCCTTCGTAAATGCCATCCAGATCGTCGGCAATGGTGGTCAGGTAGCAGCTGGACAGCTGGCTGCGACGGGTGCCGGAGTTAAACAGCGTCGGGGTGGACGACATGAAGTCGAAGCTGGACAGTACGTTGTAGAACTCGATGGCGCGGGCTTCGCGGTTCACTTCGTTCAGTGCCAGGCCCATGGCCACACGCATGTAGAAAGCCTGCGGCATTTCAATGCGGGTGCCGTCGATGTGCAGGAAGTAGCGGTCAAACAGGGTTTGCAGGCCCAGGTAGCCAAACTTCAGGTCGCGCTTGGCGTCCAGTGCGGCACCCAGTTTTTTCAGGTCGAACTCGGCCAGACGTTCGTCCAGCAGTTCGGCTTGAATGCCTTTTTTGATGAATTGCGGGAAGTATTCCGCATAGCGCTCGGCCATTTCTTCCTGGCTGACCGATTCATCCAGAATTTCCAGACGGATGCTGTCCATCAGCAGGCGGGCGGTAACGTAGTCGTAGGCCGGGTCCTGCTCAATCATGGAGCGGGCAGCCAGAATGGCCGATTTATTGACTTCGTCCAGCGGCACGCCGTCGTAAATGTTTTTCAGGGTTTCCGACAGGATGGCGTCGATGTCGATGCCAGCCAGACCCTGGGCGGCGGATTCAATGCCGGCGCGCAGGCGGGCAATGTCCAGCGGCTGCTTGCGGCCATCCTTGCGGATGACGTTGATTTGAATCTGGGTCAGTGCCTCGCCACGGGCAGCGCGTTCTTGCGAACGTTGTTCGCGGTACAGCACGTAGGCGCGGGCCACGTCGTGTTCGCCAAAGCGCATCAGGCTCAGTTCTACCTGGTCCTGAATGTCTTCAATGTGAATGGCGCCGCCTTCCGGTTTGCGACGCATCAGGGCGTTGACCACCAGTTCGGTCAGCTGGGCTACCTTGTCACGAATGCTGGCGGAGGTGGCGCCTTGATGCCCCATCACGGCCAGGAATGCCTTGGTCATGGCGATGGAGATCTTGACCGGCTCGAAAGCCACGACGGCACCATTACGGCGAATGGTCTTGTAGTGGCTGAAGTCGGCCTGGGGGGCGGCGGCACGGCCGAGCTCGGCGGCAGTTTGCCCTTCAAAGGTGGTCAGTTGCATGGGGCCCTCTTTGGGTGGTTTGCGTCTTGGCCGATGTGGCCGGCAGGCGGCTGGACATGGGCTGTGGACAAGTCTGTTGAAAAGCTGTGTGTGCCTTGTGAATAAACACAATATATATGTTTGTACTGCACAGAAGACGCAAATTCTAGTGTTCTGTGCGCGATGGGGCAAGTCTTGACAGTGCGCCGGAAAATGTGAAATCCACGCCAGATAAGGCTTGCAGAGGCATAGGATTTTTTTGAGGCAGGGCTGCCTGCATTTGGTGCGGGCAATAAACCCTGCAAAGACAAGCTTTTGGCTGCTGATGCAGGGACGCCACAATATTTGGTATTTGGCTTTTGTTGCGCAGCCGCTACGCCTTTGGCATGAAAAATTAATGACACTTCATCTTTTTCAGCCGCGCCTTGCGCCGGGCAGGGTGGTAATCAGCACAAAAAACGGCAGCCGACACCATGCGGTGTGGGCTGCCGTGGATAGGTGATGGCTTAGTCTTGCGGCTGTAGCCAGATCAGGCTGGCCATGCGCCCGGTTACCTTGTCACGGCGGTAGGAGAAGAAGCGCTCGCGGTCGATGACGGTGCAGAAATCGCCACCAAATACCCGGTCAACCCCCAGCGTTGCCAGGCGCTGGCGCGCTAGCAGATAGATATCGGCCAGGTATTTGTCTTCGCCAATGGCAACGAAAGCGTGGTCGGCGGCGGGGTCGGCTGCCATAAAGGCGGCGCGCACTTCTGCGCCCACTTCGAAGGCATCCGGGCCAATGGCCGGGCCTAGCCAGGCCATCAGGCTGGCGGGGTCTGCGCCGGTGGCGGCCACGCTGGCTTCCAGCACGCCGTCGCATAGCCCGCGCCAGCCGGCATGGGCGGCGGCAACAACCGTGCCTTCATCATTGCATAGCAGTACCGGCAGGCAGTCTGCCGTCATTACCACGCAGACCTTGCCAGGCTGGTTGGCAACGCTGGCATCGGCATCCAGCAGGCTGTCGCCCACTTCGGCGGCATTCACCACATGGGTGCCATGCACCTGGTTCAGCCAGGCCGGTTCGCTTGGCAGCTGGGTGCGCAGCAGCTCGCGGTTGGTGGCAACAGCCTCGGCATCATCCCCGACATGGGTGCCAAGGTTGAAGCTGTTGAATGGCGGCAAGCTGCAGCCACCCTGGCGGGTGGTGATGAGGGTGCGCACATTGGCCGGTGCAGGCCAGTCGGCCTGCAGCCAATGGCTGGCGGGATCAGTCACGGACATAGATCACCTCGATGTCGCCATCGTCGTCGTCATCTTCATCTTCTTCGTCCCACTCTTCGCCGTCTTCCTCCTGGATGGCGGCTGCCTGCTCCATGCGCTCGCCAGCTTCACCGCGCAGGGTGTTGAGCAGATGCATGAAGTCCTCCGGCATGGGGGCCTGCCAGCTGCGCTCCTCACCGGTGCCGGGGTGTACCAGCGCCAGCTTGTAGGCATGCAGCGCCTGGCGGCCCAGCAGCCTGACCGCGTCGGCCACGTACTCGTCCATTTTGTGGCGCGGGTTGCCGTATACGGCGTCTCCGGCCAGCGGATGGCGGGCTTCTTTCATGTGGACGCGAATCTGGTGGGTGCGGCCGGTTTCCAGCTTGCATTCAACATAGGAATGGCTGTCAAAGCGCTCCAGCACCCGTACATGGGTGATGGCCGGTTTGCCGCCAAACTTCAGCACCGCCATTTTCAGACGGTTGTGCGGGTCGCGGCCAATCTGGGTGCTGATGGTGCCGTCAAACGGCACCACGCCATCAGCAATCGCACGGTAGATGCGTTTTACCGTACGCGCCTGCAGTTGGCGTACCAGTTCGGTCTGGGCCGGGATGGTTTTGGCCACCACCATCAGGCCACTGGTGTCCTTGTCCAGCCGATGCACGATGCCTGAGCGCGGCACGTGGGCCAGGGCAGGGCAGTGGTGCAGCAGGCCGTTGAGCAAGGTGCCAGTCCAGTTGCCGCTGGCCGGATGCACCACCAGGCCGGCCGGTTTATTGACCACCAGGATGTGTTCATCTTCGTAAACAATGGGCAAATCCATGGCTTCAGGATGGAAAGCCATTTCTTCATTTGACTGAACAATGGTAACGTCCAGCTTTTCGCCACCCAGCAGTCGGGTTTTCGGGGGGACGACTTTACCGTCCACCAGTACATGGCCATCCTTGATCCATTGGGTCAGGCGGCTGCGGGAGTAATCGGGGAGGAGTTTGGCAAGAGCTGCATCCAGGCGTTCGCTACCCATGGATAGCGGAACCTCCAGCTGTTGTCGAGCAGATACCTCGTTTTCCGAGATATCGCTATAATCCTCCGAGTCAAAGTAAGGATCGGTCATGAAAAGATACGTTGTAGCAGCAATGTTGGTGATGGGGCTTGCCGGTTGTGCAACCACGGAAACCTACGACGAAACGCGCGGCTGGACCGTGGAAAAGCTCTACTCGGAAGCTCGGGATGAACTGAACAGCGGTAATTATACCCGTGCTGTCAAGCTGTACGAAACGCTGGAAGCGCGCTACCCCTATGGCCGCTATGCCCAGCAGGCCGAAATGGACCTGGCCTATACCCATTACAAGGATAACGAGCCGGAGCAAGCCATTGCCGCTGCCGACCGCTTCATCAAGCTGCATCCGGCCCACCCTAATGTGGACTACGTGTACTACCTGAAGGGTTTGGTCTACTACAACGACGATCAGGGCATGCTGTCCAAGTGGGCCGGTCAGGACATGAGCGAGCGCGATCCGAAAGCCGCCCGCGAATCCTTCCTTGCCTTCCGCGAGCTGACCACGCGCTTCCCGAACAGCAAGTATAGTGCGGATGCGCTGGAAAAGATGAATCGTCTGGTGGATGCACTGGGTGGCGGCGAAATGCACGTGGCGCGTTACTACATGAAGCGCGGTGCTTACCTGGCAGCAGCCAACCGTGCGCAGAACGTGGTGAAGGAATACTCCAATACCAAGTATCCGGAAGAAGCACTGGCGCTGATGTCGGCAGCCTACGACAAGCTGGGCATGACGCAGCTTGGTGGCGACGCCAAGCGCGTGCTGGCGCTGAACTATCCCAACAGCAAATATCTGGCGCAGCCGTGGCAAGTGGAAGAAATGCCGTGGTGGAAGGTGTGGAAGTAATCGACTCGCCACGATTGAGTGCAAAAAAGGCCGCATAAGCGGCCTTTTTCATGCAGCTGGCAGCAGGCGGGATGCGGCCAGCTGTTGATCAGATGGCGTCTTCGTTGGTTTCACCGGTACGGATGCGCACTACCTGCTCGACGGCGGTGACAAAGATCTTGCCGTCACCAATCTTGCCGGTACGGGCAGCCGCCACGATGGCTTCGATAGCGCGGTCTACCAGGTCGTCAGCCAGAATCACTTCCACCTTTACCTTGGGCAGGAAATCAACCACGTATTCTGCGCCGCGATACAGCTCGGTGTGGCCTTTCTGGCGGCCAAAACCCTTGACCTCGGTGACGGTCAGGCCGTTGATGCCAAGGTCGGACAGGGCCTCGCGCACCTCGTCCAGCTTGAAGGGTTTGATCACGGCTTCGATTTTTTTCATGCTCAGGTGCTCCTTGCGGTGACTTTATTGTTCCGTAAATGCGCTGTGGACGATTGATAGCCCGACATTCGCCGCAGAATGGCCTTAATGTATGGCCTGTTTTGCTGTATTATGACGCGCTTTCCTGATACTTGTCGCGAGTGTTGCATGTCGACCATTCTCAAGCTGCGGGGCGGTGCCGCCCTGTCCCAGTTTCGTCTTGAAAAACTTCTCGCTGCCGCCAAAGAAGCCGGCCTGCCCGAGATTAGCCTGAAAGCCGAATTCTGGCATTTTGCCGAGAGCGAAAGCGAACTCTCGACCGAACAGCAAGGCATTCTGGGCAAGCTGCTCAACTACGGCGAGGCTCCGTATGCCGAAGTGCCGCAGGGCGAATTGTTCCTGGTGACGCCACGACTGGGTACGCTGTCTCCCTGGGCCTCCAAGGCTACCGATATTGCCCGTCACTGCGGGCTGGAACAAGTGCTGCGGATCGAGCGCGGCACCGCTTACTGGGTAAGCACCGCCGGTGTATCTTTAAGTGAAGAGGCTCGTCAGATTCTGGCGGGCCTCTTGCACGATCGCATGACCGAAACCGTTTTGCCAGCGCTGGATGATGCTGACAAGCTGTTCGTGCACATGGACCCGCAGCCGCTGACCAGCGTGGATATCCTGGCTGGCGGTCGTGCCGCACTGGAAGAGGCCAACCGCGCGCTGGGCCTGGCGCTGTCCGAAGACGAAATCGTCTACCTGGTGGAAAACTTCACCCGCATGGGCCGCAACCCCACCGACGTTGAGCTGATGATGTTTGCCCAGGCCAACTCGGAACATTGCCGTCACAAGATTTTCAATGCGCAGTTCGTGATTGATGGCGTAGAGCAGGGCAAGTCCTTGTTCCGCATGATTCGTGACACGCACGATGCTCATCCGGAAGGCACGCTGATGGCCTACAAGGATAATGCCTCGGTGATTGAAGGTGCCTTCATCGACCGCTTCTATCCGGCACCGGAATCGGCTGAGTACGGCTTCACCACCGAGCCCACCGACATCCTGATGAAGGTGGAAACCCACAACCACCCGACCGCCATTTCCCCGTTCCCGGGTGCGTCCACCGGCTCCGGTGGCGAAATCCGCGACGAAGGCGCTACCGGTCGTGGTTCGCGCCCCAAGGCCGGCCTGACCGGCTTTACCGTATCCAACCTGAACATTCCGGGCTTTGTGCAGCCGTGGGAAGTGTACAGCGAAGACAAAGCCGAATACGGCCGTCCGGGCCGCATTGCCTCCGCCCTGCAAATCATGCTGGATGGGCCGATTGGCGGCGCTGCCTTCAATAACGAATTTGGCCGTCCTAACCTGACCGGCTACTTCCGTACCTTTGAAGAAGTTGTCGATGGCGAAGTGCGCGGCTACCACAAGCCGATCATGATTGCCGGTGGTCTGGGCAGCATTCAGCAGCAACAGATTCACAAGAACGAAATCCCGGAAGGCGCGTTGCTGATCCAGCTGGGTGGCCCCAGCCTGCTGATCGGCCTGGGTGGTGGCGCGGCGTCCTCGATGGATACCGGTGCCAACAGCGAAAACCTGGACTTCGACTCGGTACAGCGCGGCAACCCGGAAATCGAACGCCGCTGCCAGGAAGTGATTGACCGTTGCTGGCAGTACGGCAGCAACAACCCCATCGTGTCGATTCACGACGTGGGTGCCGGTGGTCTGTCCAATGCCTTCCCGGAACTGGTGAACGACGCCGGTCGCGGTGCCATCTTCCACCTGCGCAAGGTGCATCTGGAAGAAAAGGGCATGACCCCGATGCAGATCTGGTCCAACGAATCGCAAGAGCGTTACGTGCTGGCCATCCTGCCGCAGGATCTGGAACGTTTCACCGCCATTTGCGAACGCGAGCGCTGCCCGTTTGCCGTATTGGGCGTGGCTACCGATGACGGCCACCTGCAAGTACGCGACGACCACTTCAATAACAATCCGGTGGACATGCCGCTGGAAGTGTTGCTGGGCAAGCCGCCGCGCATGACCCGCGACGTGAAGACCGTGCCGCTGGAATTCCGCGTATTCGATGCCTCGCGCTTCCCGCTGAAGGAAACCGCCTACCGCGTGCTGCGTAATCCGGCCGTGGCTGACAAGTCCTTCCTGATCACCATCGGCGACCGTTCGGTAGGCGGCATGACCGCCCGCGACCAGATGGTTGGCCCGTGGCAGGTGCCGGTGGCCGACGTAGCCGTCACCACCATGGGCTTTAACAGCCATCGTGGCGAAGCCATGGCCATGGGCGAGCGCACCCCGACCGCCTTGTTCAATGCTGCTGCATCCGGCCGCATGGCTATTGGTGAATCGCTCACCAATATTGCCGCCAGCTTTGTCAGCCACATCGGCAATATCAAGCTGTCCGCCAACTGGATGGCCGCTGCCGGTCACCCGGGTGAAGAAGCCCGCCTGTACCAAACCGTGGAAGCGGTATCGCAGCTGAGCCAGGATCTGGGCGTCAGCATTCCGGTGGGCAAGGACTCGCTGTCGATGAAAACCGTGTGGGAAGAACAGGGCGAGAAGAAGTCGGTGACTGCACCGGTTTCGCTGATCGTAACCGCCTTCTCGCCGGTGGAAGACGTACGCAAGACGGTAACCCCGCAACTGCGTGACGAAAAAGACACCGACATCATTCTGGTGGACCTGGGTTATGGTCGCTGCCGTCTGGGCGGCTCCATCTATGGCCAGGTATGGAAGGCGATGGAAGGCCGTGCGCCGGACGTGGAAAGCCCGGCCCAACTGGCTGCCTTCTTCAATACCGTGCAAAGCCTGCTGCGTGACGACATGCTGCTGGCCTATCACGACCGTTCCGATGGCGGCTTGTTTGCCACTCTGGCGGAAATGATGTTTGCCGGCCATGTGGGCCTGACGGTTGATCTGCAGGAACTGGTGATCGAACGCAAGAACACCCAACGCTTCATCGATGACTTTGTACAGCCGACAGTCGAAGCCGCCACCCATGGCCGCATCATGCGTGTGCTGTTCAATGAAGAACTGGGTGCCGTCCTGCAGGTGAAGAAGGCGCACACGTCCGAAGTGATTTCCCGCTTCATGGCTGCTGGCATTGGCCGCGAGCTGTTTGTGCTGGGCAAGATCAACAACAAGGACCGCCTGATCATCAATCATCATGGCGAAGAGCTGTTCAACGAAAGCCGTATCGATCTGCACAAGGCGTGGAGCGAAACCAGCTACCGCCTGCAGCGCATGCGCGACAACCCGGCCTGCGCCGACAGCGAGCACCTGCTGCTGTCTGACGCCAAGGCCCTGGGCCTGTCGGCCAAGCTGTCCTTCGATACCGAAGAAAACCCGGCAGCACCGTTCATTGCTACCGGCGCGCGTCCGCGCATGGCCATCCTGCGTGAGCAGGGTGTGAATGGCCAGCTGGAAATGGGTGCTGCTTTTGATCGCGCCGGTTTCCAGGCGGTTGACGTGCACATGAGCGACATCATCAGCGGGCGCGTTTCGCTGGCAGACTTCAAGGGCCTGGCGGCCTGCGGTGGCTTCAGCTATGGCGACGTGCTGGGTGCTGGTGAAGGCTGGGCCAAGAGCGTGTTGTTCAACCCGCGTGCCCGCGAGCAGTTTGAAGCCTTCTTCCAGCGCGGTGATACCTTCGCGCTGGGCGTGTGCAATGGCTGCCAGATGATGTCCAATCTGTCCGGCATCATTCCGGGTGCCCAGCACTGGCCGAAGTTCCAGCGCAACGCCTCCGAGCAGTTTGAAGCGCGCTTCACCATGGTGGAAGTCACCGAATCGCCATCCATCTTCCTGGCCGACATGGTGGGCAGCCAGCTGCCGGTCGTGGTCAGCCACGGTGAAGGCCGTGCGGTGTTTGCGCCGGGTGCGCAGGATGGCGTGATTACCGCGCTGCGCTATGTGGACTTCAACGGCAAGCCGACCGAAACCTATCCGCTGAACCCGAACGGCTCTCCGGCAGGTATTACCGGTGTCACCACCGCCGATGGTCGCTTTACCATCATGATGCCGCACCCGGAACGTGTATTCCGTACCGTGCAAAACAGCTGGCATCCGGAAGGTTGGGGCGAAAACGGTGCCTGGTTCCGCATGTTTGCCTCGGCACGCCGCTGGGTGGGTTAAGCAGACTGCGCTACACAGCGCAAAACAAAACGGAAGCCTGAGGGCTTCCGTTTTTTTATGTACCCAGCACAGCTGGCCGGTAGTACTGGCACCGGCGGCAACTAGCTGTCGCTGCTGGCATCACTCAGGTTTTTCGGGCCAAAAGCGTGGGGCAGCAAAACATCCAGCGTAGTGTCGATGCGTTCACTGCCATCGCAGATGCAGCGTACCAGCATGCCGGGGCCAAATTCGTTTAGCACCTGACGACACGCGCCGCAGGGCGAAGTCGGGGTGGCGGTGGGGGTGTAGACGCAGACCGCCACAATCTCCTGCAGCGCGTGCAGTACCCGTGCGGAATAGATGGCAGTGCGCTCGGCGCAGTTGGTCAGGCCATAGCTGGCGTTTTCCACATTGCAGCCGGGGTGTATCAGGCCCTTGTCATCCAGAATGGCGGCACCAACGGCAAAGCGGCTATACGGGACATAGGCCTGAGTGGCTGCGGCGCGGGCTGCTTGTTCGAGCGCGGCCCACTGGGCCGGGGTGGGAGTGTGCTGCGGCATGTTTTCTGAATCCTGAAGCAGGGCGCGTGATCTTGCTCTTGCGGCTGACAGCTGTCAACGCTCGGGCCGTTGCTGGCGCAACACCTGCCGCGCCCAGTTGAGCAGGGCGGCACTCAGGTCTGCGGCCAGTGAGGACTCCACTCGCCAGTGATGCCAATACAGCGGCAGGTCGACATACTGCCCGGGTAGCAAATCCTGCAAGCGGCCACTTTCCAGGTCATCGTCTATCATCAGCTCCGGCAGCAGGCTGTAAGCCAGCCCCAGCCGGGTTGCCTGCACGAAGCCCTGCGGCGTGGGCAGGGTGAGATGGGGTGTGCTGCCGTCATAGCTGGCTACCTGGCGCAGAAACTGGCTGTGCAGATCGTCCTTGCCGCTGAAAATGATGGCCGGTGCTTGCGCCAGGGCCGCGTGGGTAAACCCATCGGCAAAATAGCGGGCGGCAAAGTCTGGCGTGGCCAGACACAGATAGCGCATGCAGCCGAGAAAATGGCACTCGCCACCCTGTATCGGCGTGTCGCGGGTGCCGATACAGCCAGCCACATGGCCACTGCGCATCAGCTCGTGCGTATAGTCCTGATCATCCATCATCACGTCAAACAGCAAGCGGCGGCGCTGCATGAGTTCTTGCACGGCGGGCAGAAACCAGGTGGCCAGGCTGTCGGCATTCACACCGACAGACAGCGTGGTGAAGTCGCTTTGCTCTCCATCCGGCAGCAGGGTATTGAGCAGTTCGCCTTCCATCAGGCTGAGCTGACGGAAGTGTTGCAGCAGCAGGCGGCCTGCTGTGGTGGGGGCCGGTGGGCTGGTGCGGGTGAGCACTGGTTGCCCCAGGTGCTCTTCCAGCTGGCGTATGCGCTGGGAAATGGCCGACTGGGTCAAAAACAGCTTGCGTGCCGCCTTGTCGAAGCCGCCGCTGTCCACCACGGCAGACAGGGCTTCCAGTTGTTTCGGGTCGAGCACGGCAGGCTCCGGCAATGACAGAAGAAAGCCATGCTAATGGCTGCGTGGCCGCATGGCAAACAGCATGGCGGCAAGCAGGGCACCTGCCAGAAACAGCCAGCGTGCCACGCTCCAGTCGGTGGAGCCTGCCACCATGGCTGCCAGCAACAAGGGGCCGAGCAATTGGCCGACATTGGCCAGTTGCACAAAGTAGCCTTGCAAAATAGCCAGCCGCACCGGGCCGCGACTCAGCCCATGCGCAGAAGACAGGGCCGCCGGCGGTACGGCACCACCACAGAAGGAAAGCACCAGGCACAGCAAATAGGCAGCATCCGGCGACAGACCGGGCCAGAAGGCAAGCAGGCCGCTCAGCCCCATCAGCCCTAGTGCGGTGCAAATCAGCGTATCGCGCCCCATGCCTCGACGCAGCAACCAGGCTCCGACGAGATTGCCGGGAATATTGGCTACCACGGCCAGCGCCGACAGCAGGGCAATACGGCTGGTGCTCAAATCCGGCCGACCATGCAGCATGGTTGGCAGCCAGACAAACACCGCCCACAGCATCAGCGTATACAGCATGAAAGCCAGGCCATAGCGCCAGACTGCCGACTGGCGTAGCACGGCAAACGGTGCTGCCTGCTGCGCTGTAGATGACGGTGCCTGCGTGCCGCATTGCCGGAACACCGGCTTGCATGCCAGTAGCAATATCATGGCTAGCAGCTGCAGCGCCATGCCGGCCAGCCAGGCCAGCCGCCAGCCCCCCAGTGCCGCCAATGCGGGCGTCAGCAGCATGCCGATGGCGGCACCCAGCGGCAGGTTTACCGCCCACAGGCTGAGCGCCAGCCGCTTGTCCCGCTCACTGGCCAGGCTGACGATCATGCCGGGCATGGCCACTGATACCAGCAAAAAGCCGATGCCTTCGATGACGCGCGAAGCCAGCATCATGCTTAGTCCGCTTGCTGGCAGGGCCAGTCCGCCGCCAAGCAGCAACAGCAGCAGACCGATGACGCCTGCTTGCAGGGCATTCCAGCGCGCCAGCAGCAAGCCCATAAACAGACTGAGCACAATGGCGAGGCTGTTGAAGGCCGAAGCGATCCAGCCGCCTTGCACCAGCGTCAGCGCCAGCTCATGACGCAACAGTCCAAGCACCGCTGGCACCTTGCCCAGGCAGAAGGCACCGGCAGCGCCTGCGAAGATGGCAATCAGCAAGGCAGGCCAGTGGGTGGCCGCTGTGGCTGAAGGCTGGGCCGGGGGCGTCATGCGGGTTGCCGACTGTTGTGCAGCCAGTCGTCGTTCAATTGGCCGAACTCGCCGCGCTGATAAGCACGAACGCGGTCGTTGATTTCCTCGCTGCTATTCATCACAAAGGGGCCGTGCTTGACCAGCGGCTCGTTCAGCGCCGGGCCGGACAATAAGACAAAGTGACAGCCTGCCGCCGCGTACAGCTGCAGTTGGGCAGATTGCACTGCCGTGGCTTCCAGGCCGATACCGACTGCGCTGCCTGCCGGGATGTCTACTGTCTGGCCTGCGGCTTGCAGTTGCAGCGGGCCATTGATGGCGTAGAGCATGGCGTTCCAGCCGGGTTCCAGCACATGGGCAAAGCGCTGGTCTGGATCCATAAAGCCATCCAGCAAGGTAAAGGCTTCCGGCAGTGCTGCCGTATGGGCGGCATGGATGCCATTGCTGCTACCGGCTGCCACCCGTACCCGCACGCCCGGAGCATGGTACTCCGGGATGTCTGCCGGTTCGGCATGGACGGCAAACGGTGGCTGCATTTTCTTGCTGGCCGGCAGGTTGACGAAAATCTGCAGTGCATGCACGTGCGGATTGCTGCCTTCCGGTTGTTCGGTATGTACCGCGCCGCGCCCGGCGGCCAGCCAGTGCAGGGCACCTGGCACGATGGGGCCCTGATTGCCCATGGAGTCGTAATTGACATGTGGGCTGCTGGCGTCTTCGAACATATAGGTTACGGCAGAGATACCAGCGTGCGGGTGCGGTTCAAAAGTGGGGCTGGTCATGTGGAAGTGGTCCACCATCACCACCGGGTCAATCAGCCCTGCGAACATCTGCTCGCCAAAATGCTGGGCCTGGAAGCCTGTGCCGATGGTGAGCGGCTGGCCGTGGACCGGTGCGGAAATCTTCAGTTGCGTCATCCTGATTGCCGCCGGGCCAAACGGCCGCAGCGTTGTTGAGCGTGGCTGACTAAAAGCGTGCTGCGGCTTTAGCCTTGGGAGTGCGCTATTTTGTTAGCCGCACTAAAGTGGCCGGGGCTGCCAGTGCCGCAGCAGTCGCGCTGCGGCAAACATGCTTTGAACCTTGGCGAAGTAGGGTTGGTAATACGCCCGCTGCAATTGCACCTCTTCCAGATGACGGCGGCTGCTCCAGCCTTCCATGAGCAGGATGCGGCAGGGGTCGTCATCGTTCTGGAAGACTTCAAAGCGCAGGCAGTCTGCCTCTTGCTGCAGGATGAAGCGGCTGAACTGCCCTAGCTCTTGCAGGAATTCCGCCAGACATTCCGGTTCGATGGTCAGCTCCACCGTCAGTACATGCATGTCAGCCTCAGCCTTACAGGGCATCGGTCAGGCCGCCATCGGTCAGCAGGGTGCGGCCGGTAATCCAGCGTGCGTCTTCGCTAGCCAGGAATGCCACCACGTCGGCGATGTCTTGCGGTTGTGCCACCCTCCCCAGTGGCGTGCCATTGGCCACGGCTTCGCGGCGGGCCAGCGGCGTGGCGGCGGTCATGTCGGTTTCGGTCATGGCTGGTGCCACTGCATTGACGGTAATGCCGCGCGGCCCCAGTTCCAGGGCATAGGCGTGGGTCAGTACCGAGACGGCCGCCTTGCTGGCCGAGTAAATGGCGGTGCCAATGCGTGGTGCGTAAATCAGATTGCTGGACACATTGACGATGCGCCCGCCAAGTTCGGGAAAAAACGGCAGGGCATGGCGGGTCATCAGCAGCATGCTGCCCATATTGCCGTCGAACACCCGGGCAATATGCTCGGCATCCACGTCGGCCAGGCTGCGCCCCTCGAACACCCCGGCATTGTTGATCAGGATGTCGATGCGGCCAAAGCGTGTGGCGATGACGGACAGCACATCGCGCACGTCCTGTTCCTGACTGACATCGGCCGCATAGGCTACCGCCTTGCCACCCTGGCTGATGATGTCGGCGACAACATACTCAGCCTGTTGCTGATTGCTGCGATAAACAATCACCACCTGCGCGCCCTGGCTGGCCAGTTTGCGGGCGATGGCTGCACCAATACCACGTGAACCACCGGTTACCACGGCGATCTTGTCTGCTTGTTTCATCATGAATCTGCTCTGTCTGGCTTAACGGAGGGCGGTTTGCAGCCAGCGCCACCAAGCAGGCGCTGGCTGGTTTCAGTGCAATGGCTTACTTCTTGGTGAAGCCGCTTTGCATCTGCCATACCAGGGTGGCAAACGGCATGTCCAGATCGCCATAAACATCGTGTGCCTTGGGATCGGTATTGCTACGCAGCATTTCCACCGCCACCGTGGCATAGTCGGTTACCGGGATGCCAGC
This sequence comes from Aquitalea sp. FG25, assembly GCF_057809375.1. Taxonomy (NCBI): domain Bacteria; kingdom Pseudomonadati; phylum Pseudomonadota; class Betaproteobacteria; order Neisseriales; family Chromobacteriaceae; genus Aquitalea; species Aquitalea sp. FG25. Next base: position 368,489 of record NZ_JBMDJV010000001.1, on the reverse strand, counting down.
ACCCAACAGGCGCTGCAGGCCGGAGGTGCGCTTGGTTTCGTTGAAGGTGCCGGAGGCATCCAGTACCACGCGGGTATCATAGCCAGCAGCCTTGGCTGACAGTGCCGGGAAGCTGGCACAGATTTCCAGCGATACCCCAGCCACCACAATTTGCTTGCGGCCAGTTTTTTCAATGGCTGCTCGGACTTTCGGATCATCCCAGGCATTGATCATGGTGCGGCTGATCACCTGTACGCCGGGCAGGGCGGCAGTCAGTTCCGGCATGGTCGGGCCCCACATGCCGTCCGGCATGGTGGCCGTTACGATAACCGGCACGCCCAGGGTGCGTGCTGCTTTGGCCAGTGCCACAACGTTATGCTTCAGATCGCCAACCGTGGTATCACGCACGCCACTGATCAGACCGACTTGATGGTCAACCAGCAGCAGCACAGTGTTGTCACGCGACAGCATGCTGAGGTTGGCATTCTGTTGCACGGCTGCCGGCACAGCAGCGGCGGCGGGCATGGAGACGCTCGCGGCAGACAGGGTGGCAAGGCCGATCAGGGTGGCGGAGAGCAGTTGGCGGATTTTCATGGCTTGGTCCTTTGCGATGTGGTTGAAACAATCTGGCCATGCCCCGTGGTCTGGTTTGGGTAGGGACTGTACGAAAGGCTTGATTGCGTGGAGGTATTATGGGCAAGGGACTCAGGATTAAAATATAGGAAAAATCGTATTTATCGTTCCACTGGTAGAACGATATTCTGCAGGCTGTACGCAAGGAAATACCCATGATTCCGCTCGCACTTGATTTGAACGATCTGTTTCTGTTTTCCCAAGTGGTGCAGCGCCAGGGCTTCAGCGCGGCTGCCCGTTCGCTGGGCCTGCCCAAGTCGCGCATTTCGCGCCGGGTCAGTTTGCTGGAAGAAAGACTGGAAACGCGCCTGCTGCAGCGTAACGCGCGCAATCTGCGGCTGACCGATGCCGGTGCAGCGCTGTATGCCCACTGCCTGGCCATGCTGGCCGAAGCCCAGGCGGGTGAAGCAGCCGTACGCCAGCGCCAGCAGGAGCCCAGTGGCCAGGTGCGCCTGAGCGTACCGATTGCCATTGCCGATGCCGTGTTGTCCCGTCTGCTGCCTGCTTTCATGCAGCGCTATCCCAAGGTCAGATTGGCGGTGCAGGCCAGTAATCGCCAGGTGGATTTGCTGGAAGAGGGCGTGGATGTGGTGGTGCGTGGTGTTGGCTTTGAACAGGCATCTTCCAGCCTGGTGCAGGTTAGTCTGTGTACCGCCCAATGGGGATTGCTGGCCACGCCGGCATGGCTGGCGCAATGGGGGGATGTTCCATTGCCGCAACAGCTGGAGGGGCATGACAGCCTGATGTTTGGTCCGCTGGACGGTGGCGCTGATGTCTTGCTGTTGCGCCACGAATCTGGCAGCTACCAGGATGTACGAGTCAACGTACTGCTACGTAGCGACAATGTTCAAACACTGAAGCAGGCGGCACTGGCCGGGCTGGGGGTGGCTGGCCTGCCCCTGTATAGCTGTGCCGAGGAACTGGCAGATGGTCGCTTGCAGCTGCTGCTGCCGCAGTGGCGACCAAAGGATGGGCGGCTCGTCATGCTGTACCCGACGCGACGTGGCTTGTCACCGGCAGTGCGGGTGTTGATTGACTTCTTCAAGAGCGAGTTGCCAAGCATATTGGAGTATCGTGCTTGCCAGGGAGAGGATTTTGATTAGAATTTCTAATCATATATAAAAATTATTAGCTTAACTTCTATTCAAATTAACTCTAAGCTACGCGCCTATTCATGGCTCACGTTGCCACCCGGCAAAGCGGCCGCTTGTATGGCGAGAAAATCATGTTCAACTGGAATGTCTATCTGGCTGCACTGGGGCTATCCACCAGCCAGATCGTGGGCATTGGCCCACAAAATGCCTTTATCATCCGCCAGGGAATCGGGCGCAGCCATATCCTGCCCATCGTGCTGATTTGCATCGTGGCGGATGTACTGCTGATCAGCTGTGGTGTGCTGGGTATGGGCAAGGTCATCGGGTCTATACCGGGCTTCGTGCAGACCGTGGCCTGGCTTGGAGCAGGCTTCTTGTTGTGGCTGGGCTTCAAGTCGTTTCGCGCTGCCGCCCACCCTGGGGCGCTCAAGCTGGAAGGCGCAGTGGAGCGGGACCGGGAAAAGGCCATTCGCACCATCTTGCTGGTGACACTGCTTAATCCCTATGTCTGGCTGGATACCGTGATACTGATTGGCAGCGTGGCATCGGTGTATGGCAGCCATGCTGCGCCATCCTTCATTTTGGGAAGCATTACCGCCTCGGTCATGTGGTTTACCGGCATCGGTTTTTTTGCCGGTAAGCTGGCACCATTTTTTCAGAAAGAAAGCAGCTGGCGCGTACTGGACTGCGCCATCGGCTTGATCATGTTGTTTACCAGCAGCCTGCTGTTATGGAATTACGGCTTCAGTCATTGAGACTTGGTGCTGAAATGCAAAAAAGCCGGACAGTTGTCCGGCTTTTGCTATTGGCGTAGGCGCAGGCCTTATTCGGCGGCCTCGTCCAGTGCCAGACCATTGATCAGGTCTTCGCGAGTCAGCAGGAAGACAAAGCCGTCGCCGCTGGCGGTTTCCATCCACATGAAGGGCAAGTTGGGGAAGCATTCTTCCAGCATCTCGCGATTGTGGCCGATTTCCACCAGCAACACGCCGTGCTCGGTGAGGAGGTCCGGTGCGCGGCGCAGGATTTCACGGGTGGCATCCAGGCCATCTTCGCCCGAACCCAGCGCAATTTCCGGCTCGTGCAGGTATTCCTGCGGCAGGGCATCGACCGATTCGGCATCCACATAGGGCGGATTGGCGATGATCAGGTCGTAGGGCTCTTCCAGGCCTTCGCACAGGTCGCTATGAATCAGCTGGATCTGCTCTTCCAGGCCGTAGTTCTGCACATTGATGGCGGCTACTTCCAGCGCATCCAGCGAAATGTCGACGGCGTCGATTTCGGCATCCGGGTAGTGGTGAGCCAGCTGGATAGCCAGGCAGCCAGAGCCGGTGCACAAGTCCAGCGCGCGGTGTACCAGTTCCGGATGTTCAATCCACGGCTGCAGCGGCTCGCCCAGCAGTTCGTAGATAAAGGAGCGCGGTACCAGTACGCGCTCGTCAACATAAAAGCTAAATTCACCCTGCCAGGCTTCATGGGTGAGATAGGCCACCGGTACTTTTTCTTCGGCACGACGTTCGATCAGATCAATCACGTCCTTAACCTCGGTCGGCAGCAGGCGGGCATCCAGATAGGGCTCCAGCCGGTCGATCGGCAGCTTCAGCGTGGTGAGGATGAGGTAGGCGGCTTCATCGTGAGCATTGTCGGTGCCATGGCCATAGGTGAGGCCGGCCTGGTTGAAACGCGATACCGCAAAACGCAGCAGATCGCGTACGGTGCTAAAGCTGCTGGCAGCCTGTGCGTACATGCATATCCTTTCAGAACAAGGCAGGGTTTTGTCTTGTCGATAATGACAAGGGACATGGCATGCCATGTCCCTTGCAGTCTGGTTTGGTCGCCATTATAGCCAAGCGACCGTTACCGTACTACGTCTGTATCTTGCCGATGGCGTGGAGGGCGAGTTTCAGGCCGCAGTCACGCAATCAGGCCGGCTCAGAACGGCAGCGCTGCGTCGGTGGCGGTGGCCAGTACGCGGCGGAAGTCGGCCTTGATGCGCTCCAGTGCCTCAGCATTATCGGCTTCAAAGCGCAGCACAATCACCGGTGTGGTGTTGGACGCACGTGCCAGGCCAAAGCCATCGGCGTATTCCACGCGCAGGCCGTCCAGCGTATTGATTTCGTCAGCACCGTCAAACTTGGCTGATTTTTGCAGTTTGGCGATCAGTGCGTGGTTTTCGCCCTCGGCCTTCATCTTGAGGTTGAGTTCCGGAGTGGAAATGGCGTTGGGCAGTGCGTTGAGAACGGCGCTGGGGTCTTCCACGCGCGACAATACTTCCAGCAGGCGCACGCCAGCGTACATGCCGTCGTCAAAGCCATACCAGCGTTCCTTGAAGAACACATGGCCGCTCATTTCACCGGCCAGCAGGGCGCCGGTTTCCTTGATCTTGGCCTTGATAAAGCTATGGCCGGTACGGGCCATTACCGGTTCGCCGCCATTTTCCAGAATCCACGGCTTGAGCAGGCGGGTGGATTTGACGTCGTAGATGATCTTGGCTTTGGGGTTGCGTTCCAGCACGTCGGCAGCAAACAGCATGAGCTGACGATCCGGCCAGATGATATTGCCGTCCTTGGTTACCACGCCCAGGCGGTCGCCATCGCCATCAAACGCCAGGCCCAGTTCGGAGTCAGTCTTGGCCAGCGCTTCAATCACATCCTGCAGGTTTTCCGGTTTGGCCGGGTCCGGGTGGTGATTGGGGAAGGTGCCATCCACGTCGCAGAACAACTCGCGCACGCGGCAACCCAGACGACGGAACAGTACCGGGGCAAAGGCACCGGCCACGCCGTTGCCGCAATCCACCACAATGTTCATGTTGCGATCCAGCTTGACGTCGCTGGTAATGCGATCCAGATAAGCTTCCACGATGTCGTGGGTGCGATAGCTGCCTTCGCCATGGCTCAGGTCTTTGTTCTTGATGCGCTGGAACAGGCCCTGGATATCGTCGCCAGCCAGGGTATCGCCAGCCAGCATCATCTTGAAGCCGTTATAGTCGGGCGGATTGTGGCTGCCGGTTACCATTACGCCGGACAGGGTGCCCAGCTCGTAGGCGGCAAAGTACAACATGGGGGTGGCCACGCGGCCTACGTCGATCACATCCACGCCGGCGGCACGGATGCCAGCCCCCAGCGCTTCGCTCAGGTCCGGGCCGGACAGGCGGCCATCACGGCCAATCACGATGGCTTTTACCTTGCGCGCCTGTGCTTCGGAACCGATGGCGTGGCCGATCTGCTGGGCAACTTCAACCGTCAGGGTTTTGCCGACGATGCCTCGGATATCGTAGGCCTTGAAAATATCTTTTGAAGGTGTGCTCATGATGGTAGTCAAAATCTCGTAAGCAGAAATCAGTAGAAATCAGCCCGCCAATGATGACGGGCGCAAAATGGCGGCTATCAGCTTGCCAGCGACTGGCTCAGGCTGATCAGCTGTTCCAGCTTCTGCCGTGCCTTGCCTGCGGCCAGCACCTGTCGGGCAAGCGCAATCCCTTGCGGCAGGGTGGCGCAAAGGTCGGCAGTATAAATGGCCGCACCAGCATTGAGTACGACTATGTCGTGAGCCGGACCGGGCTGGTTATCCAGTACCGACAGCAGGATGTCGCGTGAGGCCGCTGCGCTGGTGGCCTGGATGTCCTTCAGCTCGAAGAAGCTGAAGCCCAGCTCGCGCGGGTCCAGCAGGTATTCTTCGATCTGGCCGTTTTTTAGCTCCGCCACCATGGTGCGGTCGCTAAGGGTGATTTCATCCAGCCCGTCCAGCCCGTGCACGATCATCACATGCTTGCTGCCCAGTTGCTTGAGCACGCGTGACTGAATGCCGACCAGGTCGGGGTGGAAGACCCCCATGATCTGGTGATCAGCATTGGCTGGGTTGGTTAGCGGCCCCAGGATATTGAAGATGGTACGTGCACCCAGTTCCTTGCGGATGGGCGCGACATGCTTCATTGCGCTGTGATGATTGGGGGCGAACATGAAACCGACACCGATTTCATCAATACAGTGCGCCACTTGCTCTGGTGTCAGGTTCAGATTGACACCCAGCAGCTCCAGCACATCGGCGCTGCCAGAACTGGATGACACCGAGCGACCGCCGTGCTTGGCCACGCGGGCCCCGGCTGCCGCCACCACGAAAGCCGCCGTGGTGGAAATATTAAAGGTATGGCTTTTGTCCCCGCCCGTACCGCAGGTGTCAATCAGGTGTTCGTGCTGACTCACCGGCACTGGCGTGGCAAATTCGCGCATTACCGTAGCGGCGGCGGCAATTTCGGAAACACTCTCCACCTTGGTGCGCAGGCCGATCAGGATGGCCGCAGTCTGGGCCGGTGTCAGTTCGCCACGCATGATCTGGCGCATCAGATCCAGCATTTCGTCAAAAAACAGTTCGTTGCCGTCAATAAGCCGGTTCAGCGCGGCTTGTGGGGTAAGCATGATGGGGTCCTTGAGGCTCGGGTACGTTGCCGCTTGTTGATGGGCACTGCAAGCAAAAACCTGCCGCAAGGGCAGGGGGCTTGGGCAGGCTCAGGCAAATTCCTTGAGGAAGTTATCCAGCATCTGGTGGCCATGCTGGGTAAGGATGGATTCAGGGTGGAACTGTACCCCTTCGATGGGCAGCGTTTTATGACGCACTCCCATGATTTCACCGTCATCCGTCCAGGCGGTGATTTCCAGGCAGTCCGGCAGGCTGGCCCGCTCAATCACCAGCGAGTGGTAACGGGTGCAGCTTACCGGGTTGGGCAGGTCGCGGAACATGCCTACATTATGATGATGAACCGGTGACACCTTGCCATGCATCAGCTGCTGGGCGTGGATGATTTTGCCGCCAAACGCCTGGCCAATGCCCTGATGACCAAGACAAACCCCCATGATGGGCAGCTTGCCGGCAAAGTGCTTGATGGCGGCAACCGAAATACCTGCCTCATTAGGCGTGCATGGTCCGGGAGAAATCACCAGATACTGCGGCTGCAAAGCCTCTATCTGCTCCAGTGTGATTTCGTCATTGCGAAACACCTTCACCTCCTGCTTCAGCTCGCCGAAGTATTGCACCAGGTTGTAGGTAAAGGAGTCGTAGTTATCAATCATGAGCAACATATTTAGCCTAACGCCTTGTATCCATTGACTTGTACTGTCGATATTGCAGCCCGTTACTCACAACATCACTCATCGTGCTGCGCGATGGGCCTGCTCTTTCATTGGAGGTCGCTCTCTTCTGACCATCGAAATGAGAATTCGTACTTAACCGGGGCCGGGAAAGTTTTGTCCTCAATCTTACGGTAGATGGTGCTCTTGTGCCAGCCGGTCAGCTTTGCACTTTCCCTGAATGCAAGTGGCTTTTCACGCATTTTTTACGCCTTGGCAATGTCATTTTGGTCATCTGTCACCGGGTACCGAATGCTGGCTGTTACGGATGTGGCGCAGGCCGGGTCTGATATCGGGAAGGTTTTCCCGGCCAGATGGGATGGGCAAGGACGAGGTATTACTTGCAAATCGCTCCAGGCAGGCTGCTGAGGCCGGATCGGTTTGATCTGCGGGGTAGGCGCGGAGCGGCGGTAAAGGCCGTATCTAGTTCGCTCGATTAAGCGCCGCTTGTCGGGCTGATTCAGCCAATAAAATAAAACTCATGCAAGTTGTTGAATTTGCTATAAATCACTACAGGATCAGTCATTTGATGCCTGTGAAGCGGCCTGCTTCTGCCTGGTAGTTAAGGCGGCTGAGTGGGTAGGTAAAAAACCGGCTGCCATGCGGCACCGACAAGCCCGCATAGGTGTTAAAGCTGATGCACAGAAGATGGGGTGCCAGCCCTGTTGGTGCAGTAGGGATGCACCATAAATAGTCCTGCGCAATACATAACAAACCGTAGCGCCCAGCTTCCAATTTGGTCCGCGCTTGCACGTGATTGTCAGCGCCGGAAAAACAAGGCGGTTAACGCCAATCATACCTATCCACCGAAGGAGATGAGACATGGAACCTGTCTACGCCATGATGGCTACCCCCGCCTATCTCGGCATCGGTTTTCTGCTGGCACTGGCTGTGCTGAGCTACGTTGCTTATGAGGACTACTTCTATGTAGTGGGCGATACGATCAACGCTGCCATTGTGATGATGTTCTGGCCGTTGGTGCTGGCTGTTCTGATTTACATCAGATTGCAGTCCCTGGCAGAACACAGGATGACGCCTGCCCATCACGCTGAGTGATGGTTGGTCTTGCCGCTTTCCCTGCGCGGGGTTGGGCTGCCGCCAGCTCCGCGCTCACCAGCACAGTGCAAGGGCCGCCATGCCTGACGCACCCAACACCACAGCCGCCTGCGGGCGGCTTGGTTTATTACCAGCACGGGCAGCTCAACCCCAACCTTGCCTGCGCGGGCAAGATTTCACTACTTCAACGCCTGCTTTCCCCGGCATGCGCACTCCATGCATAGTCGCTTGGCAATCTTGTTGCTCTGCAATGTCTTTCATTGAAGATGGCCGCCATTTCCACTGCTTTCGGGATGTACTGTTATATTGATTTTAATCAATAGCAGTCCGGTTTTGCCGCAGGGAAGGGGCGAAACCATATTATGATGCGCCGGAAAAATAGACCAATGTACTAAGCAGCAAATCCTGGCTGCCCACCCATACCCACCGGCTATCAATATGTCAAAACCATCTGCCGCATTGCGCGGCTCACTCAGTATTGCCACCAAGTTAAACCTGGTTCTTTCCATTTTACTGATTGTCTTTCTCGGCATTGCTGCCACTTGGCTTACGCATTGGCAGGGCGAGCGCATGCAGATTCAGATGCAGCAGGAAATGCAGCAAGCCAACCGGCAGGTCATCGACATGATGGATGCCTATGCGGCTCAGCTGGAGCGCTCTGCCGTGCTGGGGGAAGCGGCCCTGCGAGCAGGCTTGCCCGGTGCCGTGTCCGTTTTGCCGGAACGTGGCGACACGGGTGGCAAATCCTTGCCCCTGCTGCGCATTGGCGATCGGATTATCAACAATAGCCAGGTGGAGGTTGATCGTTTTACCCGCAGTACCGGCTCGCTGGCGACCATCTTCATCAAGGATGGTAGTGAATGGGTGCGCATTGCCACCTCAGTCAAAAAGGAAGATGGCAGCCGCGCGGTGGGTTCGCCGCTGCGCCATGACTCTCCGGCCTATGCCAGCCTGAATGCTGGCCGTGCCTATACGGGGCCGGCCCAGTTGTTTGGCCGAGATTTCATGACCTTGTACACCCCGTTGAGCAATGAATCCGGTCAAGTGGTAGCTGCCCTGTTTGTGGGCGAGGAGTTCACTGCCAGCCTGGCGGCACTCCGCCAAAAAATCATGGCGGTGCGGTTTGGCGAATCCGGCTATGTCTATGCCTTTGATGCCCGCAGCGAGCCGGGCCGCATGATGATTCACCCGCACTCGCAGGGCAAGAATCTGCTGGATTTCAAGGATAGGGATGGTATCGCCATCAACCGGGTAATGGTTGAGCAAAAACGCGGACTGCTGCATTACCACTGGGCAAAGCCGGACAGCAACGAGGCCGTACGCCCCAAGATTGCAGTGTTTGATACGTTTGAACGCTGGGGCTGGATTGTCGCTGCCAGCAGTTATGAGGATGAGTTTGCTGCCCAACTGATGGAAATGCGCATGCGCTTGGCTGTTGGCACGTTGATCATTATCGCACTGTTGTTTGGCACCACATTCTGGGCCAGTCGCACCTGGGTTGCCCGCCCACTGGCGCAAGCGGTTGAGGCGATCCGCTGTGTTGCCAGTGGTGACTTGACGGTACATTTTGCGGCCCGGAGCCAGGACGAAGTAGGGAAGCTGCTGCAGGCGGCAGATGAGATGAGTAGCCGTCTGCGCAGCATGATAGGCGATGTGGAGCGCAGCCTGGTTTCCCTGTCCACTCAGGCGAAGTCGCTGGTGAACATATCGGAAGATGTTTCTGCCGCATCGGGCGATCAGAATGCCGCAGCCAGCGCCATGGCTGCCTGCGTGGAGGAGATGAGCAGTAGCATTAATCAGGTTGCCCGCCATGCCGAACTGGCCAGGCAGATGGCAGCGGATGCCAGCCATCGCGCGGAAAACGGTGCGCAGGTTGTCGGGCAGGCCACGGATGCCATGGGGCAGATTGCCGTGGCCGTCCGGCAGGCAGGGCAAACCGTACGCCAGCTGGATGGGCTGTCGGAGCAGATTGCCGAAGTGGTTACCGTGATTCGTGACATTGCCGACCAAACCAACCTCTTGGCCTTGAATGCGGCCATCGAGGCGGCGCGTGCCGGTGAGGCCGGGCGTGGTTTTGCTGTGGTGGCGGACGAAGTGCGCAAGCTGGCTGAGCGAACCACCCAGTCCACGCTGCAGATTACCGATACCGTCAGCAAGATCCAGCAAGGTGCCCGCCTGGCCGTTGAACACATGGAAAACGGCGTGCTGCAGGTGGATAGCGGCGTAAGCAGTGCCAGTGATGCCGCCAACAGCTTGCAGGCCATCCGCGACGGTGCCGGCCAGGTTGGTCGTGCGGTCAGTGGAATTTCCGAAGCCCTGAGCGAACAGGATTCCGCCAGCCGGGACATCGCACTGAATGTAGAGAAAATCGCCCAGCAAGCTGATGGCAATCATGGCAAAGCCAGGGCAGCCGCCACGTCTGCCACCACGCTGGCCGGCCTGGCCGATGCACTGCGCGCCAGCATCAGTCGCTTCAAGGTGTAAAGACAGCCGCACGGCAAGCCAGTCCGTGCTGCGTCATCCAAGGCCCGGCTTGTCCGGGCCTTATTGCTTGCATGGGCGGGAAAAAGCCCGCTTGCCTTGCCGCCATTGGACGAGGTGGCAGATAGCCGTGGCAGCGCTGCTGCGCACAGCACAATATTGTCGGCTGATGTATCCTGCGCACTATAAATAATGAAGTGCAGCACCTGACTGCAGCGCCGGAACCCCTGCCGACACTATGAATGATACCGACACTATCCTGGATGGATTGCTGCATGAAGCTGCACCACTACTACGCGGGCTGTGCAGCAATGCCCTGATCGGCGTGTACGTAATTCAGGATGACCAATTTGTTTTCGTCAACTCAAGGCTGGCAAATCTCTTCGGCTATACCCAGCAGGAACTGTGCGGTGGCATGGGGCCGCAGCAACTGACGGCACCGGACGATCGCGTTGTGGTGCGCGCAGAAATTGACCGCAGGTTGTCAGGCGTCAGTCAAAGCAGTCACTATGCCTTCCGTGGCATCCGCAAGGATGGTACACAGCTGGATGCTGAGGTGTTTGGCGTGAGCACCAGCTTTGGCGGCAGGGCCGCCATCATTGGCATGTTGCTGGATATTTCCGAGCGCAATGCTGCCGAACGCGCGGTCAAGGATCAGCTCCAGTTCATTTCCCGGCTGATCGATACCATTCCCAATCCGGTTTTTTACAAGGACGAGGCAGGCCGCTATATCGGCTGCAATATCGCCTTCGAGCAGTTCATCGGCAAGCAGCGCGAGCAGCTGGTGGGCATGTCCGTGTTCGATATGTCGCCACCGGACTTGGCGGAGCGCTACCACGCTGCCGATCAGAAACTGTTTGATGCGCGCGGCACCCAGGTGTACGAGGCTCAGGTGCAGTATGCCGATGGCGTGCGACGCGATGTCATGTTCTACAAAGCCACCTTTGACAAGGCCGATGGCAGCCTGGGCGGACTGGTGGGCTTGATTCTGGATATCAGCGAGCGCAAGCGCATGGAGCAGGCCATCTGGCGGGAAGCCAATTACGATGCGCTGACCGGGCTGCCCAATCTGCGCCTGCTACGCGACCGGTTGGCCGAGGAACTGGAGCGTTCCCGGCGCAAAAGCAGCATCCTGGCACTGTTGTTTATCGATCTGGACCGCTTCAAGGAAGTGAACGACACACTGGGTCATCATGTGGGCGACCAGTTGCTGATCCAGGCTGCCGAACGCATCAACGCCGTAGTGCGCAGTGGCGATACGGTGTCACGCCAGGGCGGCGACGAATTCGTCGTCATCCTGCCTGAAATCAGCGATGCGCAGTCCGCAGGACTGATCGCCAGCAAGATCATCCGCCTGCTGGGGCTGCCATTCCTGCTGGGCAGCAATCAGGTTTATGTATCGGCCAGCATCGGCATTGCCTTGTGTCCTGACGACAGTACCCAGCTGGAAACCCTGGTCAGCTTTGCCGATCAGGCCATGTATGCCGCCAAGGCAGGCGGGCGCAACTGCTTCAGTTACTTTACGCCCTCACTGCAAGAGGAAGCCCTGCGCAGGCAGCGTGTGGGTAACCGCTTGCGCCAGGCACTGGCCGGCAATCAGCTCGAAGCCTGGTTTCAGCCCATTGTCGAGGTGGCCAGTGGACGTGTGGTCAAGGCCGAAGCCCTGCTGCGCTGGCAGCACCCGGAACTCGGCATCATCATGCCGGGTGAGTTTATTGCCGTGGCCGAAGAAATCGGCATGATTGGCGATATCGGCAACCTGGTGTTCCAGCAGACGCTGGACATGCTGGAGCAATGGCCGGACGGGCAGGCCAGCGTCAATATCTCTCCCCGGCAGTTTATCAGCGGTGACTGTCGCCACTGGCCGCATGAGCTGCAGGAGCGCAAGTTGCCAGCATCCTGTCTGGCCGTGGAAATCACCGAGGGCATGCTGCTGGACGAGCGACCGCTGGTAGTGAACACTCTGTTGGGTTTTCATCAGGCGGGGGTGGAAGTCAGCATCGATGACTTCGGCACAGGCTACTCGGCCATGTCCTATCTGAAAAAATTCAATATCGACTACCTGAAGATAGACCGCAGCTTCGTCCAGGGCCTGGCCACAGACAACACCGATCGGGCCATTGCCGAAGCCATCATTGCCATGGCGCACAAGCTGGGCATGCGGGTGATTGCCGAAGGCGTGGAGACGGACGCACAACTGGGTTTGCTGCGCGAGGCCGGCTGCGATTATGTGCAAGGCTACCTACTGGCTCGCCCCATGCCCCGTCAGGCGTTTCTTGCCTTTCTGCAGCAGCAGGCGGCCAATTCAGCGCATTGACTCGTAAAACTCGATCGGCAACTGATCCGGATCCTGGCAGAAGAAAAAGCGCTTGCCAGTCACTTCATCCAGCCTGATTTCCTCGCAGCTTACCTTCTCACTCAACAACGCCGCGCGCAAAGACGCAAGACAATCACTCGCCAGTGCCAGATGGCGCAAACCGCATGCTTCCGGCCTGCTTGGTCGTGACGGCGGGGCTGGAAAGCTGAACAGTTCCAACTGGCAGCCATCCGGCAGTGCCAGATTCAGCTTCCATGATGCCCGCTCTGCGCGCCACGTTTCACTCACAATCGGCAGACCGAGAATGCGATGGTAGAAATCGCGCGAGCGGGTGTAGTCAGCGGCGATGATGGCTACGTGGTGAATGCCAAGAATAGGGAGCGGAGGATTGTGCATGTCGATAGGTAATTTATATCAAGCACAAAATATCAATCAATTGGACGAATGAGGCAGCTGCCGCCAGAATGGCAGCACTGACTGACACTCAGTGCCCACGGAAGCAGATCCGGCCCCGGATTTGCCTCCACCGTTAGCATGGTTCTGCGCAAGCGGTCCCTTGCTGGCGACCCTCCCGCTTTCGGCGGTTTCGGGCCTTGACGCCGCCGAATGCTCTTGGGGCCGATGCCACTTAGGTGGCGTCGGTCTTTTTTTATGCCTTATCCGTCAATGCAGCCTTCAGCCAACTGCTGCGCTGCTGCCAGATGACGGGTGCCTGCCATAGCAGGTGCACCGTGGCCAGAATATTCAGCAGGGCAGTACCCAGCAATAGATAGGCAATGCTGCCAAACTGCTTGAGCACCACTACGCTGGCCAGTGCTGCCGCCACCATGTAAAAGCCATTGATGATGTTGTTGGCGGCAATGGCTTGCGAACGGAAGCTGTCCGGGCTGGAAACCTGCAGCCAGGTATACAGCGGCACGGTAAAGAAGCCGCCAAAGAAACCCAGCAGGGCAACATCCAGCATGTGACGCCAACTGGCGGCCTGCGCAACAAACTCGCCCAGCGACATCAGCGCGCCCTGATAGTGCTGCATTGCGCCCAAGGCCAGATCGCCACCGAAGAGCGTCATGCCGCCGCTGCCCAGCAGTACCAGCCCCAGTTGCAGGCGGCCATGAGACAGCTTGGCGCAAATGACAGACCCCAAACCGATGCCGATGGAAAACAAGGCCAGCATCACGGTATACACCTGTGCATCCCCACCCAGATGCAGACGGGTAAAGGTGGGCAGCTGCGTGGTATATACCGCGCCCATCAGCCAAAACCAGGAAATCCCCAGAATGGCGCTGCGCACATCGCGAATGCGCCAGGCCTCGCCAACCAGCCGTATCGAGTCGCCAACAAAGTTAAAGGACAGCTTGAGGTGTGGTGCGCCGGGTGGGGCCGGCGGCATGCTGCGGCTGGATAGCCAGCCGCCAACAGCCGTGACCAGCAATAGCGTAACAATCAGCCAAGGGCCGCCCTGTGTCATCAGGCTGCCGATGATCTGGCCAATCAGGATGGCCAGAAAGGTTCCCATTTCAATCATCCCGTTGCCGCCCACCAGCTCATGTTCCTTCAGGTATTGCGGCAGCACCGCGTACTTGAGCGGGCCAAAAAAGGCTGAGTGGCAACCCATCAGAAACAGTGCAGCCATCAGCAAGCCGGCAGCATGCAAGGCAAAACCGGCACCCGCCAACAGCATGATGGCAATCTCGGCCAGCTTCACGCCTCGGGCGATGACGGCCTTGTCGTAGCGCTCGGACAGCTTGCCGGCAGTGGCGGAAAACAGGAAAAACGGCAGGATGAACACGCCGGCCGCCATGTTGACCAGCAGCTCCGGCGACATGCCATTCAGGGTAAGTCCGTGATAGCTGATCAGCACCACGATGGCTGTTTTCAGCAGATTGTCATTGAAGGCGCCAAGAAACTGCGTGCCAAACAAGGGCAGAAAGCGGCGAGAGCCAAAGAAACTGAAGTCTGTTTTCACGGTGGGTCAGCACTGAGTGTGGGGTAGGGCATGCTAGCCTATTCGCCCAAGCCTGTCAGCCCGGATCCATCCCCGCACCAAGCGGGCTTAGCGCTCTTCGCTGGCTTTGGTCGGTTTGTCTTCTGCCGGACGATCGTCGTCCATCAGAATGCGGTGTGCCGGGCCTTCCATATCATCGAACTGGCCAGAACGGGTGGCCCACCAGAACACCACCGCGATGACGAAGGCCAGCACAATGCTGAGCGGAATAAGCAGGTAAAGACTTTCCATCAGGATTTCCGTTTGACGAGTCGCAGGGCATTGCTCACCACGATGAGCGAACTGGCAGCCATGCCAAGACTGGCCAGCCAGGGGGTCAGATGACCGCTCATGGCCAGTGGCAGGGCCAGCAGATTATACCCGGTGGCCCACCACAAGTTCTGCCTGATTATGCCCAGTGCCTTTTTGGAAAGCGCCAGCGCCTGCGGAATCAGCGCCAGTTGATCGCCCATCAGCACCATATCGCCGCTGGCCCGCGCCACATCGGTACCGCCACCCATGGCCAGAGACACGTCGGCACGCGCCAGTACCGGAGCATCATTGATACCGTCGCCCACCATCAGCACCCGTTTGCCATGCTGTTGTAGTTGGCCGACAAAATCCAGCTTGTCCTCTGGCGTGGCGCGGGCATGCCAATCGGCAATCCCCAGGCTGTCGGCCAGGCTTTGCACCGCACCGGCACCATCACCGCTAAGCAAATGCACATGAATGCCGCGCAGCTGCAGCTGCTTGACCATGTCCGCAGCATCCGCCCGTACCGTATCGCCAATGGCAAAGGCTGCCTGGGCTGCTTGTCGATTAGCCAGCACCACCAATGTGCAGTCTGCATGCCAGTCGGCAGGTAGCGTCATTGCAACGGTGAGCCATTGATTGATGAATTCCGGCGAGCCCAGTCGCCATATCTCGCCATCAATCTCGCCCTCCACCCCCTGGCCGGCAATGCTGACCAGCCGGGTGCTTGCCAGGACGGGCAGTTCGGCTGCTGCCAGGCGAATGGCTTGTGCCAGCGGATGTTCCGATGCCTGCTCCAGTGCCGCAGCAATGGCCAGAGACTGCGCGGCAGACTGCGAACCCAGCTGCAGCTGTTCACGCAGACGCATGTCGCCGTGCGTCAGGGTGCCGGTTTTGTCGAATACAACATCACCCACCCGGGCCAGGGTTTCCAGGGCATGGCCTCGGGTGGTGAGCAAGCCCAGTGCAGCCAGATGGCCGGTGGCGGCAGTCAGGGCCGCCGGGGTGGCCAATGACAGCGCGCAGGGGCAGGACACCACCAGCACCGCCACCATAATCCACAGCGCACGGGCCGGTTCGATGAAGTGCCATGCCAGATAGCTGCCCGCAGCCGCCAATAGCAGCAAGGCAACAAACCAGCTGGCAAAGCGATCGGCAGCCACGGCAAGGCGCGGCTTTTCCGCCAGTGCCTTGTCCAGCAGGCGGACAATACCGGCCAGCCGGGTTTGCTGGCCGGTCTGGCTGATCTGTATATAGAGTGGGCTGCTGGTATTGACGCTGCCGGCAATCACGCTGTCACCAGCCGCTTTGCTGATGGGCCGGCTTTCGCCGCTGATCAGCGCTTCATTGGCAGCACTATTGCCGTCCAACACCACGCCGTCGCCAGGAATGGTTTCGCCAGGCTTTACCAAAATCACATCGCCCGGATTGAGCATGGCGACGGTAGTTTCTTCAGTGGTGCGGCTGTCTGGCCAGTTGGCGGCGCGGTGGGCAAACGCCGGAATCAGCTTGACCAGGCTCTCGGTGGCCTCGCCAGCCTTGCGCCGGGCAATGCCTTCCAGATAGCGGCCACCCAGCAGCAGAAAGACAAACATCGATACCGAGTCAAAATAGACGCCGTGCGGAATCTTGTTGATCAGCGCCCATAAACTGGCAAAGAACGCCGTGAAAATGCCGATGGTGACCGGGGTGTCCATGCCGACGCGACCGGTTTTCAGGTCGCGCCAGGTGTTCTGGTAAAAGGGGACGGCGGAATACAGCATCACCGGCAGGGTGAGAATCAGGCTGGCCCAATGCAGCAGCCACAGGAAGTCCGGGTCGATATCCCCATCCGGTGCCAGATACACCGGCACCGCATACATCATCACCTGCATCATCGACAGCCCGGCCGCCCACAAACGGCTGATGGCCTGCTTGCGCTGCTTTTGCGCCAGCGCTTCCTGCCGTTCGGCATCGTAAGGGTGGGCGCGATAGCCAATGGCGGCGATGGCTTCCAGAATCTGCGACAGCCGGATGCGGCTGCTATCCCAGCAAACCCGTGCCCGGTGGCTGGTATAGTTGATATCCACCGACAGCACGCCCGGCAGTTGGCGGATATGCTGCTCGTTAAGCCAGACACAGGCCGCGCAAGTGATGCCTTCCAGAATCAGTGCAGCCTCGCGGCTGTTTTCGTCGCGCTGATGGACAAAGCTTTTTTGCAACTCTTCCGAGTCATACAGCCTGATCTGCTGCAAAATATCAGCCGGCAGCGCCTCGGCCTGTCGCGCCCCCTGGGTGCGGTGGGCGTAATACTCGGACAAGCCGGAATCGATGATGGTTTGGGCTACTGCCTGACAGCCTGCGCAGCAGGTGGCCTCGGTCTTGTCACGGTAACGCACCGGAAAGTCGACGGTTTCAGGAACGGGCAGGCCGCAGTGGAAGCAGTTATCAGTCATGGCGCGCCATTGTAAACAATACTCGACTGCATTGCTTGATCTGGCTCAGTTTCATGCAGTGCAAATTCCGTCGCCAAGCAGGCGGCACAAGGAAAGGCAAGCAATATCATGCAGGCAATCTTGCAAGATGCACCAGGTGGTGCCGATACGCTTTATGTTGGAGAGGCGGCCATGCCACAGCGGCAGGCCGGTCAGTTGCTGGTGCAGGTGATGGCAGCGGGCATCAATCGGGCGGATATCATTCAGCGTGATGGTCATTATCCGCCACCACCCGGTGCCAGCACCGTACTGGGCCTGGAAGTGGCTGGCGTCGTGATGGAGGCTGATGCAAATAGCCGATTCCAGCAGGGTGATGCTGTGTTTGGCCTGGTGGCTGGTGGCGCTTATGCTGAATTCGCGCTCCTGGACGAGGCCCTGGCCATTGCCAAGCCAGACAGTCTGTCGTGGGTGGAAGCCGCCAGTCTGCCGGAAGCCTGGATGACGGCGTGGTTGAATCTGGTGCAGGTCGGCAAGGTAAAGGCGGGTGACAATGTGCTGATTCACGCTGGCGCCAGTGGCGTGGGGGGCTGCGCCATTCAACTGGCAAGGCTATTGGGGGCGCATCCGTTTGCCAGTGCCGGTAGCGCGGACAAGTTGCAATTCTGCCGCGAGATGGGGGCAGAGCAAGTGTTCAATTACAAGGAAACCCCTGCCTTTGCCCGCATGATCAAGGACTGGGGCGGGGTGGATATGATTCTGGACCCGGTTGGCGCGTCTTATCTGGCGGAGAATATTGCCAGCCTGAAGCAGGATGGCCGGCTGGTGAATATCGGCATCATGGGCGGCGGCAAGGCCGAACTCAATCTGGGGTTGGTGCTGATGAAGCGCCTGTCGATTATCGGCTCCACCTTGCGTTCCCAGCCGCTAAGCGCCAAAGCCCCGCTGGCGCAAGCGCTGGCCGATTGCATTCTGCCGGCCATTCTGGATGGATCATTGAAAACCACGGTAGATAGTTGCTTCCCGTGGCAACAGGCGGCGGATGCGCATGCTTATATGGAGTCCAATGCCAACCTGGGCAAGGTGGTGCTGACTTTCATTCCTGTCATGACGGCGTAATCTGCCCGCCCTAATGTGTGCGGGTGGGAGGTGTTGCACCTCTGACTGGTATGGATGGGATTCGGGACGATGCGGCTATCGTCCCCTTTTTTTGTCCGGCCGATTTTCACCCAGATGGCCGGGCCATGAAAAAGCCCGCCGGTGATGGGGCGGGCTGCAGCGCTCATCTACTCGTCTGCTTATTCGGCGGCAGGCTTGCTTTGCAGTGGAGACAAGGCCTCGATCAAGGCAACTTCCTGCGCGTAGGACAGAGCCTTCATCTTGTGCAGCAAAGCCTCTCCATCCAGCTTGAAGTGTTGATCCAGCTCTTCGTCAATCATGCAGGCCTCTACCGCCAGCCATACACCACGGCAGGAGGCGGCCTCCTCAAAGCGCACGTTTTGCAGCACATGGGCAATCAGCTGCAATTCGGCATCGGAAAACTGGCGTGATAGCACAGCCTGTTCGCGGCGCACGATTTCGGCGTAACGGTCGCACATCTGCTGCACCCGGGCTTCGTCACCGTAATGATGAGCCTCCACCTCGCCAGTATGCGATGTGTGATCAAACCAGGCATCAATCAGCGGGCGCAGGCTGGGCAAATCTTCTTCCCATATCCGATGCAGCTCGTCGCGGAAGCGGGCGTTATCGGTGAAGGACAATTCATCAAACGGCATGGCGGGCATCACCTGCTCGTCCAGGGTGCGATTACCCACCCAGATGCGGCCTTCCTCGTCACGGCTCACTGCGCCGCGCCACACCGATTGCTCTTCGGTGGCCAGGTTGTCGACATGGATTTCTACATAGGGCAGGGCGGGCTCTTGCAAACCCTCATCCTCAGTCACCAGACGCAGGGTAATGTCGAACATGCCGTGCTTGAACACTTCCAGCAACTGCAAGCCATCATCGTGACCCGCCAGGATGAACTTGTCTGCAGTCTCGTAGACGGCCACGTCGGTGGGGTGCTGCGCTGGCTTCATCAGCTTGGCCGACAGTTCGTCAGCCAGCAGATTGGCGTCGTTATGATGCACGGCAAAGCCGGTGCGATAGCCTTCATGTTCATGCCACAGGGCGTCCCAGTCATACATGGTCGACTCCTCGAGAATCAGTGTTTGCGTGGATTTCGGCGCGCAGTGTAACCAAATCATCATGCCTTGTCGCGATAATGCTTTGGGTTAAGCCCGTGCTACGTGATAGAATCGTACGATTTTTCCGCTTCAACCGACCGAATTCCGAAACATGACACGACAGATTCGTAATATTGCCATTATTGCCCACGTGGACCATGGCAAAACCACCCTCGTTGACCAGTTGCTGCGCCAGTCCGGCACCTTCCGCGAGAACCAGCAGGTAGATGAACGCGTAATGGACAGCAACGATCTTGAAAAAGAGCGTGGCATTACCATTCTGGCCAAGAACACCGCCATCGAATACGAAGGCGTGCATATCAACATCGTGGACACCCCGGGACACGCCGACTTCGGCGGTGAAGTGGAACGTGTACTGGGCATGGTAGACGGCGTACTGCTGCTGGTGGATGCCGTTGAAGGCCCGATGCCGCAAACCCGTTTCGTAACCAAGAAAGCCCTGGCTCTGGGCCTGCGTCCGATCGTGGTGATCAACAAGGTAGACCGTCCGGGCGCACGTCCGGACTGGGTGGTAGACCAAACTTTCGATCTGTTCGACAAACTGGGCGCCACCGACGAGCAGCTGGACTTCCCCATCATCTACGCTTCCGGCCTGAATGGCTTTGCCAAGCTGGAACTGGATCAGGAATCCGACAATATGCGTCCGCTGTTCGAGACCGTGCTCAAGCACGTTCCGACCCCGCCGGGCGATCCGGAAGCGCCGCTGCAACTGCAAGTTTCCGCACTGGACTACTCCACCTACACCGGCCGTCTGGGTGTTGGCCGTGTACTGAATGGCCGCATCAAGCCGGGTCAGCAAGTTGTGGTGATGAACCACGAAGTGCAAGTAGCCTCTGGCCGTATCAACCAGGTGCTGGGTTACCAGGGCCTGGAACGCGTACCGGTTGAAGAAGCCGAAGCCGGCGACATCATCATCATTTCCGGCCTGGACGATATCGGTATCGGCGTCACCATCTGTGACAAGGAACAACCGGTTGGCCTGCCGATGGTGGCAGTGGATGAACCGACCCTGACCATGGACTTCATGGTGAACTCCTCGCCGCTGGCCGGCACCGAAGGCAAGTTCGTTACCAGCCGTCAGATTCGTGACCGCCTGACCAAGGAACTGCTGACCAACGTGGCGCTGCGTGTTGAAGAAACCGAAGACTCCGACGTGTTCCGCGTATCCGGTCGTGGCGAACTGCACCTGACCATCCTGCTGGAAAGCATGCGTCGTGAAGGCTTCGAAATGGCCGTAGCCAAGCCGCGCGTGGTGTACAAGGAAATCAACGGCGAAAAATGCGAGCCGTACGAAAACCTGTCCATCGACCTGGAAGATGATCACCAGGGCGGCATCATGGAAGAAATCGGTCGTCGCCGTGGCGAACTGACCAATATGGAATCCGATGGCCTGGGTCGTACCCGCCTGGAATACCATATTCCGGCACGTGGCCTGATCGGCTTCCAGTCCGACTTCATGACCATGACCCGTGGTACCGGCCTGATGAGCCACGTATTTGACGACTACGGCCCGGTTAAGCCGGATATGCCGGGTCGCCACAATGGCGTGCTGGTTTCGCAAGAAAACGGTGAAGCCGTTGCCTACGCACTGTGGAAGCTGGAAGATCGCGGCCGCATGTTCGTTTCCCCGGGCGACAAGCTGTATGAAGGCATGATCATCGGCATTCACAGCCGCGACAACGACCTGGTGGTTAACCCGGTCAAGGGCAAGCAGCTGACCAACGTGCGCGCTTCCGGTACTGACGAAGCCGTACGCCTGACTACCCCGATGAAGATGACGCTGGAATCCGCCGTGGAATTCATCGACGATGACGAGCTGGTGGAAATCACGCCCAAGTCCATTCGTATCCGCAAGCGTTACCTGCAAGAGAACGAACGTCGCAAGATGAACAAGCAAGCTTCCTGATCTTTCAGCGGAGTGACAAAAGGCAGCCAATGGCTGCCTTTTTTTTGTGGGCACTTGCTATATATAAGCAAATATTATGTTGACTAGGAATTATTTGATAGATATAAATACAAATGCGAGGTTTCCCGCCTCGCATCTATCCCCGCTAAACGTTTAATCCCGGTTCCCGCCGGGATTTTTTTTGTCTGCGAAGAAGATAATCTTGCCGGGAAGTAAAGGATTTGCCTTGCAGGCGCCTGCGGCAAACTCAAGATCAGCCGGGTAAATTCAGGAAATGACCGACGCCACTACAGGATCAAAGCAGGCCGCGCCGACGATATCATTGCTTTTTATCAGACAAATACGGCCACGGCAAGCTGGATAGTGCAACTTGCCCTATGATCATGCTCTGCCACCCTTGTTGTACTGTCGGCCTTGTTCGTGCAATGTCGCCCGGAGAATAAAAATGAAACCAACCCGTCTTTTGCTTGCGGCCATGCTGGCCAGCGTGTCGCTATCCTGCCTTGCCGCACGACCCTTGGTTTTCTGTGCCGAAACGGCACCAGAGGGCTTTGATCCTGCATTGTGGGACAGTGCCAGCACCTACAACGTCACACGCCAGATATTCCAGGGCCTGGTGGCCTTCAAGCGTGGCGGCACGGATATTGTGCCGTCCCTGGCCAGCAAGTGGGAGTCATCCCCCGACGGGCTGAGTTACACCTTTCATTTACGCAAGGGTGTCAGTTTCCAGAGTACTGACTATTTCAAGCCGAGCCGGCAGTTCAATGCCGATGATGTGATGTTCACCGTCAAGCGCTGGATTGATCCTGACACCCCATTCAACCGGGCATTCAAGACCCAGTTGCTAGGGCCGGCCAATTCCGGCCTGGCCCAGTCGGTGCAAGGGATTGAAAAGCTGGATCCCTACACGGTCAGAATCCACCTGAAAGAACGCAATGCCACTTTCCTGACCTTCCTGGCCATGGGCTTTGCCGGCATGCAGTCGGCTGAGTATGCCAACCAACTTCTGCAGCAGCACCGGCCATCCGACATCAATCAGTTCCCGGTCGGAACCGGGCCTTATCAGTTCAAGAGTTATGCCAAGGATTCGGCTGTGCGCTTTGTCGCCAACCCATCGTACTGGGGGCGTCCACAGCAAACGCGCAGCCTGATCTTTGCCATCGTGACGGATCCGCAGGTGCGCATCCAGAAGCTCAAAGGCAATGAATGCCAGCTGGCAGCTGCCGTGCGCGAAGCGGATCTGGACGGATTGCAGGCTGATCCCGCGCTAAAAGTAAGCAGCACCGGTGCCATGAACATTTCCTACCTGGCGTTCAATCTGAAACGCCCGCAGCTGGCAAATCGGGATGTCCGCACTGCACTGGACATTGCCATCGATCGCGATACCTTGTTCAAGGCGATGTTTCCCAAGGGCGGGGCCATCCAGGCCATCAACCCCTTTCCGCCTACGGTTTGGGGCTGGAATGGTCGCAACCGCAATGAATACAATCCCGCACGGGCACGGCAGTTGCTGGCAAAAGCGGGCTACCCCAAAGGCTTCGACATTGTCTTGTGGGCATTGCCTGTGCAACGGCCAACCAACCCCAATGGCAAGTTGATGGCGCAGATGATTCAGCAGGACTGGGCAAAAATTGGCGTCAAGGCCACCATACAAAGCTATGAGTGGGGCGAGTATCTGCGCCGGGCGGGGCAGGGTGAGCACGATGTTTACATGAGCGGCGTCACCAGTGACTCAGGGGATCCGGATGACTTTCTGTCTACCTCCCTGTCTTGCGCAGTCAGCAAGCAGGGGCAGCGCTTCTGCAACCTCGGCTTTGACCAGCTACTGCTAAAAGCCCGTCAGACCAGCGATCGCAAGCAGCGGGCCGCTTACTACATGCAGGCCCAGGAAATCTTCAAGCGCGAACGGCCGTGGATCACCATTGCACATTCGCGGATTTATATTCCGATGCGCAAGGAGGTGCAGGGCTTTGTCATGAATCCAAATGGATCGTTTGCCTTTGAGGATGTTTACCTGAAGTAGCCAGCCAGCCTGGCGTTGCCATAAAAGAACAAGGCCGCTGCAGCGGCCTTGTGAGTACTCCCCGTTAACATCTGTTTCTTGCTTGTTATTGTATTTCCGGCCTCACGCATTCCAGGCTAGGTCCCACCCAAAGCCTGGCGCGCTTGGTCCGACACTGCCCCCTGCTTGCTCCCGTCTATAAGCACCTTCCCCGATGCTGTTCTTGCTATGGCGCGCGCTCCTCAACGCTTGTGCGCTTGTGCAGCCGGATTGTGGTGGCCTGTCTGTGCTGGCCGACTCACTGCCGTCTGACAATTTCATCTTATCGTCTGGATTTTTCTTGGCTAGTGCTGAGACGTAATTTCCACGAAAAATACTAAGTAAACTTACGTAGTGTGGTGGAAATGTCATTATTGTTAATATTTATTAATAGATAAGTTCATCATTCGATTAATTCTTACACATCGTTCCAGTACTTTTCGTAACACAGTTTCGATGTTGACTATGCTTTACCAGTCTTTACCGATAAAAAGTTAAGCATACAAGCGCGTATGTATTTAAAATAGCCATACTGCCCGATGAGCAGCCTTGCACTGGCTCAGCGCAGTTCCCATAAAATCAAGTTCTGGAATGTTTATGCACATCAAGCAAGCTTCACCCGCACTCAAGGCTGTTGCCGCTTTGCTCCTGACTGCCGCGCTGAGCAGTTGCGGCCAGTCGCAAAATGCCGCCATGCCGGCCGCTGGCCCCGCCAGTGTTGGCGTCTTGACCCTGCAACCACAAGACACGGTGATCAGCCGCGAGCTGCCGGCCCGCATTTCCGCCTTCACGATGGCCGAAATCCGCCCGCAAGTAGGCGGCATCATCCAGAAGCGCCTGTTTACCGAAGGCAGTGATGTCAAGGCCGGTCAGGTGCTGTACCAGATCAACCCCGATAGCTACCAGGCCGCCTATCAGTCGGCCCAGGCAAGCCAGGCCAAGGCAGAAGCCACGCTGACCTCCGCCGAGCTGAAAGCCAAGCGTTATGCGCAGCTGGCGGAGATCAAGGCCATCAGTAGCCAGGATAATGACGACGCCCGTGCATCGCTGCTGCAGGCGCGCGCTGATCTGGCGACCGCCAAGGCGGCAGTGGAAACTGCCCGTATCAATCTGGCCTACACCCGGATCACCGCACCGGTGAGCGGCCGCATTGGTAAATCCAGCGTCACCGCTGGTGCGCTGGTAACCGCCAGCCAGACCACTGCGCTGGCTACCGTGCAGCAATTGTCGACGGCCTATGTGGACATGACGCAGTCCAGTACTGACTTGCTTCATCTGCGCCGCGATTTTGCCAAGGGCGCCCTGCAGAACCAGCAAGGCAAGGCCAAGGTGAAACTGATTCTGGAAGATGGCAGCGAATACGCCAAGACTGGCGAACTGCAGTTCTCCGACATCACCGTGGATGCCACCACCGGCATGGTTACCCTGCGTGCCGTATTCGACAACCCCAATAGCGAGCTGCTGCCAGGCATGTTCGTACGTGCCCGTCTGGAGCAGGGTGTGCGCCATAACGCACTGCTGGTTCCCCAGCCTGCGGTCAGCCGCAACCAGAAAGGTGAGCCGGTTGTGATGGTGGTGGGGCAGGACAACAAGGTCCATGCCCGCATCATCAAGACCAGTCAAACCATCGGCGATAAGTGGCTGGTGGATGGCGGCCTGCAAAGCGGTGAGCGCATCGTGGTGGAAGGTTTGATGAAGGTGCAGGACGGGGCCACCGTCAAACCCGAAGCACTGAAGACCAACGCCTCTGCTGCCAAGTAAATCAGGAAAAGATTCATGTCCAAATTTTTTATCGACCGGCCAATCTTTGCCTGGGTGATCGCCATCGTGATCATGCTGGCAGGCTTACTGTCGATCCGCAGCCTGCCGATATCCCAGTATCCGGCCATTGCCCCGCCGCAGATCGCCATCAACGCCACTTATCCGGGCGCATCGGCCAAAACCGTTGAAGACAGTGTCACCCAGGTGATCGAGCAAAAAATGCAGGGTATCGACCACCTGCGTTACATGAACTCCACCAGTGATGACACTGGTGCGGTCACCATTACCATGACCTTCGACGCCGGCACCAATCCGGATACCGCGCAAGTCCAAGTGCAGAATAAGTTGCAATCTGCCATGGCCACCTTGCCTACCGTGGTGCAGCAGCAGGGCATCACCGTCACCAAATCGGCACGTAACTTCCTGATGGTGGTGGGTTTTGTGTCCGAAGACGGCAGCATGACCGGCACCGACCTGGGTGACTATGTATCCAGCAACCTGCAGGATTCGCTTAGCCGGGTAAATGGCGTGGGTGAAGTGACGCTGTTCGGTTCGCAATACGCCATGCGCGTATGGCTGGACCCGAACAAGCTCAACAGCTACCAGTTGACCGTTTCCGACGTATCTGCCGCCATTACTGCGCAGAATGCCCAGGTATCTGCCGGTCAATTGGGCGGCCTGCCGTCCAAGCCGGGTCAGCAGTTGAACGCTACCATCGTGGCGCAAACCCGCCTGTCCAGTGCCGAGCAGTTTGGCAAGATCCTGCTGAAGGTGAATACCGACGGCTCACGCGTATTGCTGAAAGACGTTGCCCGCATCGAACTGGGCGCGGAAACCTACCGCACCAAGGCCTTGTTCAATGGCAAGCCGGCTACCGGTGTGGCCATCAAGCTGGCCAGTGGTGCCAATGCACTGGATACCGCCCAGGCCGTACGCAACAAAGTGACCGAACTGTCCGCCTATTTCCCCAAGGGCGTAAAGGCGGTTTACCCGTACGACACCACCCCCTTCGTGAAGATTTCCATCGAAGAAGTGGTGAAGACGCTGGTGGAAGCCATCGGTCTGGTATTCGTGGTGATGTATGTCTTCCTGCAGAACTTCCGTGCCACGCTGATTCCCACCATTGCCGTTCCGGTTGTGCTGCTGGGTACCTTTGGTGTGATGGCAGCCACCGGTTTCTCCATCAATACGCTGACGATGTTTGGCCTGGTGCTGGCCATCGGTCTGTTGGTGGATGATGCCATCGTGGTGGTGGAAAACGTGGAGCGGGTGATGAGCGAGGAGGGCTTGCCACCACGCGAAGCCACCCGTAAATCCATGGGCCAGATTACCGGCGCGCTGATCGGCATTGCGCTGGTACTGGCAGCGGTATTTGTGCCGATGGCCTTCTTTGGTGGCTCCACTGGCGTCATTTACCGCCAGTTCTCCATTACCGTGGTGTCCTCCATGGCGCTGTCGGTGCTGGTGGCGCTGGTGCTGACACCGGCTTTGTGCGCCACCTTGCTCAAGCCTGTTGAAAAAGGCCATGACGTCGGTCACGAATACAGTGGCGTGTTTGGCTGGTTCAACCGCACCTTCGACCGCAACAACGAGCGCTACCAGAGCATCGTGTCGCGCATGTTGAACAAGACCTTCCGCTACATGGTGATCTACACCGGCATCATCATTGCCATGGCGGTACTGTTCATGCGCCTGCCCACCTCCTTCCTGCCGGAAGAAGACCAGGGCATCCTGTTTACCCAGGTGCAATTGCCGCCGGGGGCCACGCAGGAACGGACTGATGCGGCATTGCTGCAAGTGCAAAAGCACTTCCTGAACGACCCGGCAGTCAGCTCACTGTTTACCGTATCGGGCTTCGGCTTTGCCGGTAGCGGCCAGAACATGGGTCTGGGTTTTGTCCAGCTCAAGCCCTGGGATGAGCGCAATCGTCCTGACCTGACCGTGAAGGCGGTAGCCGGTCGTGCCATGGGTGCCTTCAGCCAGATTCGCGATGCGATGATCTTTGCCTTTGCACCGCCAGCCGTCATGGAGCTGGGTAATGCCTCCGGCTTCGACCTGCAGCTGCAGGACCGTGCCGGCCTGGGGCATGACAAGCTGATGGCTGCACGTAACCAGCTGCTGGGCATGGCAGGCAAGAACCCCAAGCTGGTGGGTGTGCGTCCCAATGGCCTGAGTGACAATCCGCAGTATCTGCTGGATGTGGATCATGAAAAGGCCAATGCGCTGGGGGTATCGGTTTCCGACATCAATACCACGCTGAGTACGGCCATCGGCTCCAGCTATGTCAATGACTTCATTGACCGTGGCCGGATCAAGAAGGTGTACCTGCAAGGCGATGCGCCATTCCGCATGTCGCCGGAAGACCTGGCCAACTGGTATGTCCGTAATGCCACGGGCACCATGGTGCCGTTCTCTGCCTTCGCCAGCTCGCATTGGGGCTTTGGTTCGCCGCGTCTGGAGCGTTACAACGGCCAATCGTCGGTGGAAATTCTTGGCACGCCCGCGCCCGGAGTCAGCACCGGTACCGCCATGGTTGAAATGGAAAACCTGATCAAGCAATTGCCGGCAGGCATTGGCTATGAATGGACCGGTCTGTCCTACGAAGAACGTCTGTCCGGTTCGCAGGCACCGGCGTTGTATGCCATCTCGCTGCTGATCGTGTTCCTCTGCCTGGCTGCGCTGTATGAAAGCTGGTCGATTCCGTTCTCGGTAATGATGGTGGTGCCGCTGGGTGTGATTGGTGCCTTGCTGGCAGCCAGCATGCGTGGCCTGACCAATGACGTGTACTTCCAGGTGGGCTTGCTGACCACGATTGGTCTGGCAGCCAAAAATGCCATCCTGATCGTGGAATTTGCCAAGGAGCAGCAAGAACATGGCAAGGAACTGATTGCGGCCACCATGGAAGCGGTGCGCATGCGTCTGCGCCCCATCCTGATGACCTCGCTGGCCTTCATCCTGGGCATTCTGCCGCTGGTGATCAGCCACGGCGCCGGCTCGGGCAGCCAGAACGCCATTGGTACCGGCGTGATGGGCGGCATGATCTCCGCCACCGTACTGGCGATTTTCCTGGTTCCGGTATTCTTCGTGGTTGTGCGCCGTCGTTTCCCGCCGAAAAAACTGGCGGACGACATGCATGGCATCAGCAAGGAAGGTCTGTAATGTCCCGACTCATCAAGATTTTTAGTCTGAGCGTACTGGCCAGTGCACTGGCTGGCTGCTCGCTGATTCCGGTGTACCAACAGCCGGCTTCTCCGGTGGCTGCGCAGTGGCCAACCGGGCCAGCCTATCAGGGGGTGCCGGCAGACAAAGCTGGCAGCTCCACGGCAGATCAACTGGCCTGGCAGCAATTTTTTACCGACCCGGCCATGCAAAAGCTGATTCGGCTGACGCTGGAAAACAACCGTGATCTGCGCGTGGCTGCCCTGAATATCGAAACTGCGCGTGCGCAGTACCAGATCACCAAGGCTGACCTGTTTCCATCCGTCAGCGCCAGCGGCAGCGGTACCAATCAGCGCGTATCGGCTAATTCCAGCACCACCGGCAGCGCTTACATCAGCCACAGCTACAGCGCAGGCATCGGTTTTAGCGCTTATGAGCTGGATGTGTTTGGCCGCTTGTCCAGCCTGAAACAACAGGCACTGGAAAATTACTTCTCGCTGGAAGAAACCCGCCGCAGCACGCAGATTTCTCTGGTGGCCGAAGTGGCCAATGCCTACCTGACGCTACTGGCAGACCGCCAGCACCTGAAGGTGTCGGACGAAACCGTCAAGTCGCAGCAGGCTTCCCTGGAACTCACCCGGCGCAAGCTGGAAGTGGGTGCTGCCACCGAGCTTGACCTGAGTGACGCAGAAACCACCGTGCAATCCGCGCTGTCCGATCAGGCCGGTTACCTCAGTCAGGTGGCGCAGGATGAAAATGCGCTCACCCTGCTGGTTGGCACCACGGTGCCGGATGACATACTGAAAGGCAGTGAACTATCGACACAGGGCAAGCTGGCGGATCTGCCAGCCGGTCTGCCTTCAACCTTGCTGCAACGCCGCCCGGACGTACAGGCTGCCGAGCACGACCTGAAAGCAGCCAATGCCAATATCGGTGCCGCGCGGGCCAAGTTTTTCCCCAGCATCAGCCTGACCGCCAGTGCAGGAGCCAGCTCCAGCAATCTGTCCGAGCTGTTCAAGGCCGGTAGCGGCACCTGGTCGTTCAGCCCATCCATCAACCTGCCCATCTTCAATGCCGGCAGCCTGAGTGCCAATCTTGATTCGGCCAAGGTGGCACGCGACATCACGGTGGCCAAGTACGAAAAGGCCGTCCAGACTGCCTTCCGCGAAGTTTCGGATGCCTTGGCCGTGCGTGGCACCGTTGGCACGCAACTGCGGGCGCAGCAGGCGCTGGTCAATTCCAGTCAGCGCAGCCTGCAGCTTTCCGAAGCGCGCTTCAAGGTAGGCGTCGACAGCTATCTGACCCTGCTGGTGGCGCAACGTACTTTGTACTCGGCCCAGCAAAATCTCATCAGCACCCAGCTGTCGCAGGCATCCAATCTGGTAACCCTGTACAAGGTGCTTGGTGGTGGTTGGCAGCCGCTGGAAGAGCGCAAGCAAGGCAGTTAAACCGCTAGAGGCCGGCAAGGTTGCACCGCGCGTGCAATAATGCCGGCCTACCTGAATGGCCGGGCAATGTACCCGGCCATCTTTTCGGATTGATGACACGATGGCACGCAAAACTAAAGAAGAAGCAGACAAGACGCGACACCTGTTGCTGGACGCCGCAGAACATTTGTTTTGGGAGCAGGGCGTCAGTAAAACTACGCTGGCTGGTATCGCCGAGCATGCAGGGCTCACCCGAGGTGCCATTTACTGGCATTTCGACAATAAGGCCGACCTGTTCAATGCCATGTGTGACCGCGCTTTTCCGCCATTCGAAGAAATGATGAAACTGCTGCTGGAAGAAGGGCACAGCCCAGGCCTCAGCCCGGCACAACGCCTGTGGCAACACAGTTGCGGCGTACTGCAACTGGTGACCACCACCCCGCGCATTGCCCGGGTTGTCGGCATCATCAACCTGCGCTGCGAGTATGTGGGCGAAATGCAGAACTCCCATCTGATGGACCGCACCTGGCTGATGGAAAAGCTGGGAAACCTGCAGGCCATTCTCGAACAAGCTGCCGAAATGGGGCAGGTGCGCCCCGGTCTGGATCTGCACTGTGCCTCGGGCTGCCTGCACTCGATGATTTGCGGCCTGGTTGACAGCTGGTTGCTCAGCCCGCAGGTGGTCAATCTGGAAAACGATGCCGAACGTCTGCTCACACCTTTCTTTGCGGGGGTTTTTGTTGAGCAGTGCTGGCTGCCTACAGTTTGAGCCGTATCAACAATACAGTCTGTCCGCTGTAAATAATCGCTTGCGGGCTGCCGATGCGATTGTCCGCCAGCTGCATTACTGACTACACTGTCATGATCAGGGCGTAGCTGTCTTTAGGGCCAGTTTGCAACCAGTACACGTCAGCAAGTCAGAGAGTGAAGCATGTTAAAAAAATTACTTGGCGGACTGCTCAGCCGGGGTGAGCAGGCAGCAGCTGTCGTGGACGCACCGGTGGCGCCCACGGTAGTTGATCACCACCGCTCCCACAACGCACCACTGAATCTGCCGCAGACCTTGGGTTTTGTTTCCCACCAGCCTATCCAGGATAAATCGCAACGTATTGTCGCTTACGAATTCACCGTCAAGGATAGCGTCAGCGGCAATCGAAACGCTGCCAATCGCCGCACCTTCGACCGCCTGCTGTTCAGCACACTGAAAAACATGAATATCTTTCGCCTGCTGACGTTTCGCCGGGCATTCATTCATGTTTCCCTGGCGTCGCTAGATGATTTGCTGGCGCAGAAATTACCCGCCGACAGCACCATTTATCAGCTGGATCTACTGGAAGGCGAACAACTGACTGAGGATTTGCTGCCGCAGCTGGATGCCTTGCGTGGCACGGGTTTGCGTTTTGCCGTAGAGCCGGCACGTTATGGCAGCAGCCCCACCGCGCTTGCACTGTATCAGCGCATGGATTATCTGGTGCTGGACTTTGCCGCAGCCAATACCCGGGCCTTATTCCCCCTGCTGGAACAATTACCTCAGCGTTATCCCCATATCCGCTGGCTAGCCCGCAATATCAATACCGCCGAAGAGCTAGCCCTATGCAGCCGAGGGCAGGACAGTGACCGCTTTGCCCTGTTTCATGGTTCCTATCTTTCCGTTGCACACAACAGGGTCAGCCAAAAAGAAGGGGCCAATCAGGGCCGGGTGCTGGAAATCATGCGTCTGTTGCGCGCCAATGCACCCACGACGGAGATAGAGGCGCAGTTCAAACTGGACTCGCTGCTGCTGTTCAAGTTGCTGCGCTTCGTCAACTCTCCGGTCAACGGCTTGTCACGCAAAATTCAGACCATCGAGGATGGCTTGATGTTGCTGGGGCGCAGTGCCTTGTTCAAATGGCTGTCGCTATTGCTGTTTACCTCGGAAAGCGAAAGTGGAGCTACGCTGACACTGCTGGAAAAGTCACTGATGCGGGCGCACTTCATGGAAGAACTGGGCACTATCCGGGGCAACAAGCTGGAAGCCGAGCATTTGTTTCTTACCGGTATGTTTTCTCTGCTGGGGGACTTGCTGAGCATGCCGCTGGCCGAAGCGCTGGAACCGCTTGATTTGCCCTTCATGATTTCCGATGCGCTGCTGTATAACAAAGGCCTGTTCGCCATGCCACTGCAACTGGCCCAGGCCTGCGAGCAGGACGATAACGACACCATCACCCGGCTGGCTGAAGCCATGACGGTGGATCTTGATCAGGTCAACAGCGTCTATATGGAAGCCGTTGTCTGGGCGCAGGAAATCCTTAGCGAGAGCGAAGTGCAAAGCGACGTTGCAAGCGTCTGACCCAGCCGCTTGCACCACCCAGGCCCGTCAGGGCCTTTTTCTTTTGCTGCAACCTCACTGGGCATCATCAAGGTTTTGGCGCGGCCCACGCCAGTTGACCGTGGCCTGATGCCGGTCGTCATCTTCGGTGTGCAGATAGCGACGCGTGGTTTCAATCTGGGCATGGCGCAGGTTCTGACTAACCGTCAGCAAGGGCAGGCCGGCTTCCAGCTGATGCGAAGCGGCGCTGTGGCGCAGCCAGTGTGTCGTAGCATATTCAAGATTGGCCGCAATCTGCAGGCGCATATCATTGCGGGCATCATCCGCCGCCGCCTTCATGGTGGCCTTGATGATTTTATGCAAGGATGCCGCACTGATCGGACTGAGCTTGCCGTAAACACTGCATACCAAGGGCGTGGTTTCGCCAGGAGAGGGCAGGGGAGACAGCCCCAGAAAACGGCGATAGCGCTGAACAGCCTCCAGCAACGCTTGCGGCACCGGCACCAGACCTTCTTTCTCCCCCTTGCCCATTACCCGAAACCACCAGTTACCACGAATCAGCTTGATGTCAGCCATGCGCGCTGCCGGAATCTCACGCAAGCGCGCTGCCGTATAGTAATACAGCGAAACAATCCACAAGGCCCGCTCGGCATGCTGCTTTTCGCGCACCGTTTCTGCCGGCAAGGATTCCAGCCACCAGAACAGATAGTCGATTGTGTCTTTTTCCAGCAGGCGCTCGTCATGGATAGCACGAGCGGTCGCAGAACGTCCGCGCTTGAGTGCAAAAGGATTGCGACTTAGATAACCAGCCTCAACCAGATAATTGAACAGATTAGACAAAATAACGTGCGCCTGGGCGCAGGAGGATTCGGCCAGACCATGTTTTCCGGCAGACCATTTGGCAAAAGGCTTCCACTCTGGATGCTGGCGCGGCCTGGTTGGCCCGCACCAGCCTATGTCCGGGTTGCGCAGAAACAAGCCATATTCCAGCACATCATCCCGGTTGATATCCGACAGGTTTTTGCCACGCTTCATTGCTGACCATAACAGGAAACGCTCGGCCTCCTTGCGATAGGAATCTAGCGTACGAGGGCGGTCACGATACTCTTTTAACCAAGTCCGCACAGCTTCGACATCTGAATCTGCATCAATCAGACAATGACCATGCTGACGATTCCAGCCGTTGGCCGCTGGATTCCGTTGCAAGTCTAAAGCGGCAACATCCGCATCTTCAGGGAAAAACGTCAGGGTAGGGAAACTCACAGCCAGACTCCACAAAGCGTAGCCGGAACGCCGCAAGAAGCAGCATATTCATCAATAATCATTTAAATAAATGTCAACATTATGTGGATAATGATGAATTATAACGCCAAAAATCCACCGCCTGCCGTATTTCAGGAACCTTACCCATCCCACATGATCATTTAATTGAAACGACAAACAAGGCTAGCGAAGAGGGTAGACGCCAGCCATCTCAATCCATCAAGGTCAGACCAGAACATGCATTCAGCTTGGCTATTTTTTCTCCTCATCATCGCAGTGTGGTTTCTGCTTTATCTGGTGACAACACGGCGCAAGCAAGGACAAGCAAGGACAACGCGGCCAGCCGGAAAATTTGCAGCAGCCCGCTTATTCGCCAAATCATCAGTTTCGCCAGGCTTCAGCGGCCTCGTCAGAGCATGCATGGGCGACTCCGCTCGCGCTACGCGGCTGGTACAGTTTGTACAGCGCAAGAATCCAGGGCTTTCCTACCGTCAGGCCGTGTCCGCCGCCATGGAGCGCTTGTCGGCAGATCGTTCACGGTAATCCTGGTGTCACCGCTTGGGCGACAAGGAAAAGCCGCACGCTGCCGAGCTGATCAGTACTAGTATGAGCTGCAGCCGGCACGCATTAAATCGTCGTGCGCATCGCTTGATCTGTGTAGCAATCCTTGCTCTTTGTCGCCATTTCTTAGCCTGGCATTTAGCAGATCTCGCTTAGCTCGTAAGGTGTTGTAGTTAAGAAGCTAGTTCTGTTTACTATGCACTTAAGTACTGCGGCATGACTGGACGTAGCTGAAACGATAAGGATTACTGCAGTAATTTTCTTCATGATTTATCTCGGAAAATGTTGTTAACCATCAGTCCGAATCGGGCTTGTCTATCGAGGTTATCACGGTAGAAATCTCGTTCCATCGTCAGGCGTTCAATCGGGGACTGGCGTTACGCCAGTTTCCCATTTCTCCTTCCTATATTTGACATAATATATATTATGCGAACCACAGTAAGCACTACCCATGCTTTACTTATGGCGAGATATGGCTTCTCAGTTATCGTTCGTATCAGTACCATGTACTACCCCATCCACCGCATTGAAAGACAAGAATCATGCAATATCGCAAGCTGGGCGACACTGATGTGTCGGTGAGCGTGATTGCCCTGGGCACCATGACCTGGGGGGAACAGAATACCGAGGCGGAAGCCCATAGCCAGATTGACCTTGCTCTTGAGCATGGCGTGAATTTACTGGATGCTGCCGAGATGTATCCGGTGCCGCCTCGTCCGGAAACCCAGGGGCTGACTGAGTCCTATATTGGCAGCTGGTTGAAGAAAACGGGCCAGCGCGACCGTATTGTTCTTGCCAGCAAGATTGTTGGCCCGGCCACCGACCCGAAGCGCCCCAGCCATTTTCGTGATGGGAAACCACATTTTGACCGCAAGAATCTGACACAGGCATTGAATGACAGCCTGCAACGCTTACAGACGGATTATCTTGATCTTTACCAGCTCCACTGGCCGGATCGCACGGCCAACACGTTTGGCACACTGGGTTTCCCCTGGCAGGATGATCCGGTAGGCAGTACGCCCATCGAGGAAACGCTGTCCATTCTTAAAGATTTCATCACGGCAGGTAAAATCCGCGCTATTGGTCTGTCCAATGAAACGCCGTGGGGTGTGGCACAGTTTCTCAAAGCATCCGAGAACCTGGGTTTGCCAAGGGTTGTCAGCATCCAGAACCCATACAGCCTGCTGAACCGTCTGTATGAGGTTGGTCTGTCCGAATTCAGTCGCCGTGAAAATGTAGGCTTGCTGGCCTATTCGCCACTGGCGTTTGGCGTATTGAGCGGTAAATACCTGGATGGTCAGCGCCCTGCTGCCGCTCGCCTGACCTTGTTTGAACGCTTTAGCCGCTACAGCAGCGAAGCAGCTGAAACCGCCACCCGGGCCTATGTTGATCTGGCGCGCAATCATGGCTTAAGTCCGGCGCAACTGGCGCTGGCCTTTGTCAATAGCCGCCCTTTCGTGACCAGCAACATCATTGGCGCAACCACCCTGGCCCAGCTACAGGAAAATCTGGACAGTATTCATGTCCAGCTGGATGAAACCATCCTCCATCAGCTGGAAGCCATTCACGCACGTATTCCAAACCCCTGCCCTTGATCTGTCAGCATAAAAAAAGCCCTGAACCATCAGGGCTTTTTTACATATCAAGCAGATCGATCAGGCGATGTCTTTTTCACGCTGGTACATGGCATAGCTGAAAATCGGCCAGCCGGAAGCCAGTGCCTGTTCCAGCGTCAGCTGTTGCGGCTGCCAGTGTTCTGGCTGCTCGTCGTCAAACTCACCAAATACGTCGTACAGCGTGGCAGACAGCACATCATCCAGCTCGTCGGCAGATTTCATTTCCACCACGATGAAGTCGTACATTTTTTCCCATTCGCTGGAATTGCGCATCGGAATCTTGAAGAACACCATACTGATACTCCTGTTTGCTATGCAGGCCGCAAGGCTGCGGCCATGCTTCATGTTTTACCGGCGCTATCTTAACCATTTGGCAGAAATACTTCACCCCCCGGTCACGCTTCAGACATCACCACCCTCTTCTGCTTCGTCAGTCAGCAAATGTGCCGGCAGTTGCTTGCCGTGTTTGATACCCATCTTGCGTAAGCGTTCGGCACTGGACAATAAATTACCGCGTCCGCTGGAGAGCTGGCGCATGGCATCACCAAAAACATCGCGCGTGCTGTCCAACTGCTTGCCCAGCTTTTCCATATTGCCGACGAAGCCCGCCAGCTTGTCGTACATGGCACCACTCTGGCGGGCAATTTCCTGTGCATTTTGATTCTGGTATTCGTAGCGCCAGATGCTGGCTACCGTGCGTAAGGTGGCCAGCAAGGTGGAAGGGCCAACTATCATGATGCGACGTTCGAAAGCCTCGTTGAACAGGCTCATATCATGCTGCACGGCAAGCAGATAAGCAGGCTCAACCGGGATGAACATGAATACGAAATCCACGGTATTGAGACGATACAGGTCCTGGTAGCGCTTTTCAGACAGGCTGCGGATGTGCTGACGGATGGCCGCCACATGCGCCTTGAGCGCCTGCTCGCGCGCAACGTCATCAATGGCACCCACATGCCGCACATAGGCATTCAGGCTGACTTTGGAGTCAACCACCAGTTGTTTGCCTTCGGGTAGATCAATCACCACATCAGGCTGATAGCGTTTGATACCGTCTTCGGTTTCCAATACATCGGACACCTGTACCCGGTATTCCCTATCTCGCGTCAGGCCGGAGGTTTCCAGTACCTTTTCCAACACCATTTCACCCCAGCCGCCCTGGGTTTTGCTGCTGGCACCGGTCAAGGCCTGCGTCAGAGCAACGGCATCCTGATTCAGCCGGGTATTCATTTCCTGCAGTCGGCGTAATTCCTGCTCCAGCGTCAGTCGTTCTTTTGAGTCCTTGTCGTAGGTGTCTTGCACCAGCTTGCCGAAGCCTTGAATCCGCTCATGCAGCGGCCCCAGCATGGCACCGATATTTTGCTGGTTCTGCTCGGTAAATTTTTTGGATTTTTCTTCCAGAATATCGCTGGCCAGTGCCTTGAACTGGTTTCCCAGGGCTTCCCGTGCCTCGCTGAGCAGAGTCAGTTTTTCCGCCGACTGCTGCCGCTCCATCTGCAACAGGGTTTGCAGTTCTTGCTCGCGCCCGCTTAATCGCATCAGTTCTGCAGCCTGCTGCTGCAATTGCTGAACCTGTTGCTGCATGTCGACACGCAACTGTTCCAGTTGGCGCGACTGCTCCTGACGGCTGGCCCAGTGTGCAGCAGTTTGCTGCTGTGACTCGGCCAACTGCTGGCGCAGGCTGGAAATTTCCTGTTGCTGCTGATGTTCACGCTGGTGCAGCGCTAGCAGCTTCTCCTGCAACGCATCCAGCCGCGCCTGCAATCCGGCTTCTTGCTGCACGCTTTGCTGGGTATGTTGCATGTACTGCCGCTGTGCCCGGTAGTGCGCCAGCAAATAGCATGCGGCACCGCTGAGCAGGATGGCTACGGCCAGTTCAATCATGATTATCTGCACCCGGGGTAAGCAATTTTCCGAGGATAGTCGAGATTTTTGAAATTGTACATATTCATAAGGACTTATTACCTCTTCGTATCCCCAATGAGTAAAACATGCGGTGAAATTTCATCATCCCCATTGGTAAATTCCGATTTTTTTCATCCCGCCCAGTCTGGCGACTGCATGCCTGCTGTTGCTGGCTACACTCATGCCTCCATCGACCACGCACAAAGATACCGCCATGTTCGACATGTCACTCTTGCTTGATCAAGTTCAGCAGCGTAACCCCGGCCAAGCTGAGTATCTGCAGGCAGTTACCGAAGTATTCGACAGCCTCACCCCTTTTTTGCAACAGCACCCCCACTATACCGGGCAAGCCTTGCTGGAAAGGCTGGTGGAGCCAGAACGCATCATCATGTTTCGCATCTGCTGGACAGACGATCACGGGCGAGTCCAGGTGAATCGCGGCTACCGGATTCAGCACAGCATGGCCATTGGCCCTTACAAGGGCGGCATCCGTTTTCACCCATCAGTCAATCTGTCGGTGCTGAAGTTTCTTGCCTTTGAACAGACGCTGAAAAACGCACTCACCACCTTGCCAATGGGTGGTGCCAAGGGCGGTGCCGATTTTGATCCCAAGGGCAAGAGTCCCGGCGAGGTCATGCGCTTCTGTCAGGCATTTGCATGCGAGTTGCAGCGCCATATTGGTTCCGATACCGATATCCCTGCGGGCGATATCGGCGTTGGCGCTCGTGAAGTGGGCTATATGGCCGGCATGGTGAAGAAACTGGGCAATCGGGCAGACTGTGTCTTTACCGGCAAGGGCTTGAGCTTTGGCGGATCACTGATGCGTCCGGAAGCAACCGGGTTTGGCACCGTCTATTTTGCTCAGGAAATGCTGAAAACCCGTGGGATGTCGCTGGAAGGCATGCGTGTTAGCGTGTCAGGCTCTGGCAATGTGGCGCAATACGCCATTGCCAAGGCCATGGAGCTGGGTGCCAAAGTACTGACCGCATCAGATTCCAGCGGCACGGTACTCGATGAACAAGGCTTTACCCCGGCCAAGCTGGCGGAGTTGATGGATGTAAAGAATCGCCATTACGGCCGCATCAGCGATTACGCTGCGCGGCTTGGTCTGCCCTTTTTGCGCGGCATGCGGCCATGGCAAGTGCCGGTGGAGGTTGCCCTGCCCTGCGCCACCCAGAATGAGCTGGACGAAAACGATGCGCGCCAGCTGATTGCCAACGGGCTGTGCTGCGTGGCGGAAGGTGCCAACATGCCTTCCACGCTGCAGGCGGTTCAACTGTTTGAACACGCTGGCATCCTGTATGCGCCCGGCAAGGCCAGCAATGCAGGCGGCGTGGCGACATCGGGCCTGGAAATGAGCCAGAACGCAGCGCGACTGAGCTGGAGCCATGGCGAAGTGGATGCCCGGCTGCATGCCATCATGCAGGGCATCCATCACGCCTGCGTAAGCTACGGGCGCATGGAGGACGGGCGTATCAGCTATGTGCGCGGGGCCAATATTGCAGGTTTTGTCAAAGTGGCTGATGCCATGCTGGCGCAAGGACTGATATGACAGCACAAGCCAGCATGGGGCGTGCCCTTGTGCTGGCTTGTGACAAGAATCGGCTGGCAAACATCCTCTCCCACCACTCATTCGGGAGAGGATGCACGCGTCGATGGCAGGCTGGCTGAGCCTGCCCTCTTCGGCCGGCCAGTCATTTTCAGGTATAAAATCAGCCAGTTATCCACCTGTCACTGTACAACACGCCCGTTGCGTCACTCCACGGCCGACCAGTGCTGCAGATAGATCTGCAGCTCCTTACGGCCCTGCCACTCATTGGCAACCAACTGGTAGACCGCATTGATATTGTCGGGCAACCAATCCACCTGATTGAACAGCATGGCGTCAAACTCCTGGCCTTGCTTGGCAATGCGCAGCTTCAGATGCTTGTCTCCCACCACTCGCTGACTCATCACCGCGAAACGGTCATGGAAGTACGGTACCGGAAAGCCCTGTCCCCACACCTCGGCCGCCAGTTCTTCGGCAAATGGCAAATGCAGATCCCTGGCATCCAGCCCGCCATCGGTTTCGATGGTGCGCGTCAGCTGGTTTTCATCCAGCAGCTCGCGCCCTACCTGCTCGAATGCCTGTTGGAATTCAGCAAAGCGGGCTGCGGATATAGTTAGCCCTGCGGCCATGGCGTGGCCGCCAAACTTCAGTATCAGGCCGGGGTGGCGCTTGAACACCAGATCCAGCGCATCCCGCAGATGAAATCCGGGAATCGAGCGGCCAGAGCCTTTGATCTCACCCTCATCGCCCGGGGCAAATACGATGGAAGGCCGGTGAAAGCGTTCCTTCAATCTGGAAGCAACAATACCGACTACGCCCTGATGCCAGTCATCCCGAAACAAGGCCAGGGTGTAGCAATCCGCCGGATCGATGCTGGAAAGTACCGCCAGCGCCTCATCTTGCATGCCGTGCTCGATAACGCGCCGCTCCCGGTTCAGCCGATCCAGCTCCTGCGCCAGCGCCATGGCCTGGCCCTCATCACCAGATAGCAGGCAGGCAATGCCCAGGCTCATATCATCCAGCCGCCCGGCTGCGTTCAGCCGTGGCCCCAGGGTAAAACCCAGATCAAAAGCATTGGCTTTGTAATGTGCCCGCCCAGCAATGCGGAATAACGCTGCAATACCCGGTGCCATGCGGCCTGCCCGCATCCGGCGCAGGCCGTTTTCCACCAGAATGCGGTTGTTCTGATCCAGCCGAACCACATCGGCTACCGTGCCAAGTGCTACGTAGTCCAGCAACTCGCCCAGATTGGGTTCGGTCTTGCCCACATAGATGCCGCGCTGACGCTGCTCCGCACGCAAGGCCAACAATACATAAAACATGACCCCGACACCGGCCAGATTCTTTGATGGGAAACTGCAGCCCGGCTGGTTCGGGTTGACGATCAGCGCCTGCGGCAATACATCACCAGGCAAGTGGTGGTCGGTAATCAATACCTCGATGCCCAGCGCGCGGGCACGCTCCACGCCAGCCACGCTGGCAATACCGTTATCCACCGTGACGATGATGTCCGGCTTGCTGTGCGCCGCCAGATCGACAATTTCCGGGGTCAGGCCATAGCCGTACTCGAAACGGTTGGGGACGATGAAGTCTACCTTTCCGCCCAGCATGGACAGCCCCTTCACCGCTACTGTGCAGGCGGTGGCTCCGTCGGCATCGTAATCCGCTACCACCAGCATGCGCTGACCGGCAGCAATGGCATCCGCCAGCCGGTGGGCCATGGCCGCGATATTTTTCATATCGTGGTATGGCAGCAAGGCCTTGAGGCCGTAGTCCAGCTCATCACAGCCGGTAATGCCACGGGCGGCATACAGGCGGGCCATCAGCGGACTCATGCCCTGTGCCAGCAGCGTGGAATGGCAATCGGCGGGAACGCTGCGGGTAACAATGCGCGACATAATCACTTTCAGTACAGGGCAGCTGGCGACTGTGGCCGCTGCCAGAATTTCCACAAATCCTTGCGGCTGATGCTGACATCCATACCGGCTGGGCCATGACTCACCAGGCGCAGGCTGCTGAGCTGCCCCTGTTTCAACGCCTGCAATAATGGCGCAAACCAGTCGTTTTCCATACGCTGCAATTGCTCGCGCCATCCCCAGGCATCACGATACTGGGCTGCAGCCAGCAAGCTGTCCTGCACCAGCAGGACATGGTTGGCAGCGGCATGCGCGCCAATCTGCTCCAGCAGGCCGGCACAATCATAGGGGGCGGTATCTGCGGACACGCCAACGGCGGCGGCCTGCTGTCTGAGCAGTTCGTCATCGGCAAGCAGCAGATCAGGGCGCGGTACATTGGCCGGTGCAAGCGCAGGCTCGCCCTCGCCCCACAGCCACACGCTGTTGACTGAAAGTTCGCCACGCAGCTCGCGCGCATCATTTACTGCGTGGATATATAGCAGCATCTGCATTTCATTCAGCAGCTTATTCCAGTGCAAACCATGTGCACCGGCGGGCAGGTGCTCGTTGACATTTTCTCCTACCGCATCTGCCAGTGGGGTAAACACCGCGCCGGCCGCAGCGGAAAGTTGCAACAGCCAGCGGCCTGGCTGCAGGGCATGAAACCGCAGACCATCTTCAGCAAAGTGCTGATTGAGGCTGGCGGTCAGGGCATCGGCCTCATCCTGCGCAATGCGCATAACGCCTACGTCTGCCAGCAAGGCACGGTCACGATCGATACGGACATGAACCGGATCGGCCAATAGCCAATGGCCTGCAGGCAGACCAGCGGCCACTGCATAGGCCGCTGCGACACCACTGCCGTGCAAGCCAAGCGCTTGCTGGCACATGGCCGTTAGTGTCGGAGTCTGGCGCAGCATGTGGCCACGCCCCAGCAATATGGAAAGGGCAGGCAAGGCCAGGCCGCGACAAACTTCAGCCCCGTCGTGGGCATCCAGCCAGCTTAGGCCGGGCAACAGCAAGGTCAGCTTCATTGAGTGAAAGTCAAACAGGCAAGGAGCCGACGGTTATATCAGCACCTTGATTGAAAAGTTCGGCTGGCGGAACTTATGACAATGCCCCTCGGCCCAAGCTGGCCGGTTTACTGTCAGTTTCCACCAACCCTGTATCTTCCGATGCCGCCGCTGGCATGCATCGCGGGATGAATTATCGCAAACTGCCGCCCTTACCGCAAAATTGCCCTCGCCAGTAGCCTCACCATCAATGCAAGATGACTATGGCAAGATCATTGCATACGCCATAATACAAAGCTGAGCATGCTTTGCTGCCGCCGAAACTGGCGCTGCCGTGTGGTTTGCTGACAAAAATTGCCCAACCGGATTCATGAAAAGACGTACAAAAATGACGGAACGCTATATCGGATTGATGTCGGGAACCAGCCTGGATGGCGTGGATGCCGTCTTGCTGGCGATGGATGAGCAGGGTCGACCACATGTTGAAGCAGACAGTTTTCTACCCTTTCCTTCCAGCATCCGGCAGCAAGTGCTGGCACTGCAAACGGTAGACAACAACGAGTTGGACCGCGCAGCACAACTGGGCAATGCGCTGGCCCGGCGTTACGCCGAGGTGGTTGCCCAGTTACTGGCCCGCAGCGCCTTGCCGACATCCGCCATCAAGGCCATCGGTTGCCACGGCCAAACGATCAGACATGCCCCGCATGCCGGTTACACCTTGCAGATTGGCAACCATGCGCTGCTGGCCGAACTTTGTGGCATCGACGTTGTTGCCGACTTCCGCAGTCGTGACGTGGCTGCGGGCGGGCACGGTGCGCCCCTGGTTCCTGCGTTTCATCAGGATATCTTCGCCAGCGACGGCGAAAACCGCGTCATCCTGAATATCGGCGGCATCAGCAACCTTACCCGCTTGGCCAAGGACTTGCCGGTAAGTGGTTTTGATTGCGGGCCGGGCAATATGTTGTTGGATGCCTGGTGTCAGCACCATACCGGGGCTGCCTATGATGCCAATGGTGACTGG
The DNA here is from genome assembly GCF_057809375.1 of Aquitalea sp. FG25. Lineage (NCBI taxonomy): Bacteria > Pseudomonadati > Pseudomonadota > Betaproteobacteria > Neisseriales > Chromobacteriaceae > Aquitalea > Aquitalea sp. FG25. The sequence continues at coordinate 325,491 of NZ_JBMDJV010000001.1, read as the reverse complement.
GCAGCGGGTGGCCAGCTGCATCCAGCACTACTGCAGCAAATGCTGGCGGATGACTACTTCCAGCAGCAGCCCCCCAAGAGCACGGGACGTGATCTGTTCAGCATGACGTGGCTTCAGCAGCAGTTGGCGGCGCAGCCTGCGATAGCGCCACGTGATGTACAGCACACCCTGTTGCAACTTACCGCCCACAGCATTGCCCTTGATATCCAGCGCCACTGCCCAGGCACCGCCAGCGTCTATGTGTGTGGTGGTGGTGCGATGAATCTGGCGCTGATGCAGGCACTACAACAACAAATGCCAGGTATTGCCATCCGCAGCACGGCAGAGCTTGGCCTGCCGGTCAATCAGGTTGAAGCCGCCGCCTTTGCCTGGCTGGCCTGGCGCTTTTGCCATCGACTACCTGCCAACCTGCCAGAAGTTACCGGTGCATCCGGACGCAGAGTCCTGGGAGCCCTATACCCGGCCTGACGCTGGGCAGCAAAGTGCTACAGACAACTGCCAACACGCCAAGCCGCCTTGTCAGGCTATAATCACCCACTGTCATAGCCCATAACGAGAAAAATGCGACTTTTCAAAAGAAAGGCCGTTGTCAAAAACAGTCAAACGCCATTGCCACCCAAGCTTGCCAGCCTGCTGCGCGAGGCATGGTGGCTGCTGATGGCGGTGGCTGCGGTCTACCTGGTGCTGGTACTGGCCAGCTACTCTGCACAAGACCCCTCCTGGTCCCACAGCTCTTCCGACCCCACCGTGCGCAATTACGGTGGTGCTTTTGGTGCCTGGCTGTCGGACATGCTGCTCTATATTTTCGGCCTGTCCGCCTGGTGGTTGGTGGTGTTTTGCCTGGTTGCCATCGCCTGGGGCTACCGCCGCATGGAAACGCTGGGTTTCCGACTCAATCCGATGACGCTGGCGGCCATGGGTGGCTTCTTCCTGCTGCTGCTGTCCAGCTCCAGCGTGGAAGGTATCGTACTTTCCGGCAAGCAGTTGAACCTGCCGCTGGCACCGGGCGGCATGCTGGGGCACTGGCTGGGCAAGGCGCTGGGCCATGGCCTGGGGCAATCGGGTGCCTATTTGCTGCTATCGGTTACCGGGGCAATCGGGTTTTCGCTGTTTACCGGCCTGTCTTGGCTGGACATCATGGAAAAAATTGGCGGCACGCTGGAAGATGGTGTGCTGAAACTGTGGCATAGCTGGCAAGCGCGCAAGGACAGGGAAATCGGCCGTGAAACCGCCCAGCAGCGCGAGGCCAAGGTCAGTACGGAAAAGAAAAAGCAAGAAGACAAGACGCCGGTACGCATAGAAGCCACGCTCAGCGAGGTTCCCTTGTCTCCCAAGGCACAAAAACCGGTACAGCAATCGCTGTTTGCCGACCCCGCCAGTGGCGAACTGCCTGGCCTGAGCCTGCTGGAAACTCCCAAGGACCAGCACGAACCGGTGTCTGCTGAAACAGTGGAATACACCTCGCGCCTGATCGAACGCAAACTGGCTGACTTCGGAGTTGATGTGAAAGTGATTGCCGCCTACCCAGGCCCGGTGATTACCCGCTACGAAATCGAACCCGCCGTCGGCGTCAAAGGCGCGCAAATCGTCAACCTGATGAAGGATCTGGCGCGCGCGTTGTCACTGGTATCGGTGCGCGTGGTGGAAACCATCCCCGGCAAAACCTATATGGGCTTGGAATTGCCCAATCCGAAACGCCAGATTGTGCGTCTGTCGGAAATCATCGGCTCGGATGGCTATCAGAACATGAGCTCGCGATTAGCCATTGCCGTGGGCAAGGATATTGCCGGTCAGCCCGTTACGGTGGATCTGGGGAAAATGCCGCACGTGCTGGTGGCGGGCACCACGGGCTCTGGCAAATCAGTGGCCATCAATGCCATGATCCTGTCCTTGCTGTATAAATCCACGGCACGGGAAGTCCGTCTGATCATGGTAGACCCCAAGATGCTGGAACTGTCGGTATACGAAGGCATTCCGCATCTGCTGGCCCCGGTGGTCACCGACATGAAGCAGGCTGCCAATGCGCTCAACTGGTGCGTGGGCGAGATGGAACGCCGCTATAAACTGATGTCCAAGCTGGGCGTGCGCAATCTGGCTGGTTACAACCAGAAGATCAAGGACGGCGAAAAGGCTGGCGAAAAAATTCCCAATCCATTCAGCCTGACCCCGGAAACACCAGAGCCGCTGGACACCCTGCCCTTGATTGTGGTGGTAATCGACGAATTGGCCGACCTGATGATGGTGGCTGGCAAAAAAATTGAAGAGCTGATTGCCCGGCTAGCGCAGAAAGCCCGCGCCGCCGGCATTCACCTGATTCTGGCCACGCAGCGCCCGTCGGTGGATGTGATTACCGGCCTGATCAAGGCCAACATCCCAACGCGGATTGCATTCCAGGTTTCCAGCAAGATCGACAGCCGCACCATTCTCGACCAAATGGGCGCTGAGGCCTTGCTGGGGCAAGGTGACATGCTTTATCTTCCGCCAGGCTCCGGCTACCCCAATCGGGTACATGGCGCCTTTGTCGCCGACGATGAAGTCCATCATGTGGTGGAGTTCCTCAAGGCCAGTGGTGAACCCGACTACATCGAAGGCATTCTCACCGGCCAGGCTGAAGCTGACGACAGCAGCACTGCAGCCGCAGGCGAGGCCGATGCCGGCAGCGAAGCCGACCCGCTGTATGACGAAGCCGTCGCCATTGTGGTGAAAACCCGCAAGGCATCCATCTCCTCCGTACAGCGGCACTTGCGCATCGGTTACAACCGCGCCGCACGGCTGATCGAGCAGATGGAAACCGCAGGCTTGGTTTCCGCCATGGAAACCAATGGCAACCGAACCGTACTCATCCCCGCCCGGGACGAGTAAAACGGCCAGCCCGGTACATCATCAAAAATCACATCATGGCTGCTGACCGCAGAGTCGGCAGCCTCCACCTGAACAGGTAGCGAGAACCTCATGTCCGGATACCTTCCAGAACCACCCTTCTCTCATGACAGCCAGGCCAAAACCGGCATTTTACTGATCAATCTGGGCACCCCTGACGCACCGACAGCCCGTGCCGTGCGCCCCTATCTCAAGCAATTCCTGTCAGACACCCGTGTCATCGAAATCCCCAAGGCCATCTGGTGGCTGATTCTCAACGGCATCATTCTCAATACCCGGCCAAAACAATCGGCTGAGAAATACGCCAGCATTTGGAGCAAGGACGGTTCGCCACTGCTGGTGAATACCCGCAAACAGGCCGTCCTGCTCAAAGGACTGCTGGGTGAGCGCGGCCTGCGCAATCTGGTGGTGGACTATGCCATGCGCTACGGCCAGCCATCCATCGAAAGCGTTATCCAGAACATGCGTGCTCAGGGCGTGGACAAGCTGCTGGTACTACCGCTGTATCCGCAATATGCTGGCTCATCCAGCGCCACCGCCCTGGACGATGTATTCCGTGTACTGATGAAGCTGCGCAATATGCCCGCGTTGCGCACAATCAGACACTTTCACGACGACCCTGCTTATATCGATGCCTTGGCGCAACGCGTACAAGCGCATTGGCAACAACATGGCCGTGGCGAAAAATTGCTGATGAGCTTTCACGGGGTGCCGCGCTTCACTCTGGACAAGGGTGACCCCTACCACTGCGAATGTCTGAAAACCGGTCGCCTGTTGGCCGAGCGTCTGGGGCTATCCAAAGAACAATATGTCATCAGCTTCCAAAGTCGCTTTGGCCGGGCTGAATGGCTGCAACCCTATACCAGCGCCACGCTTGAACAATTAGGCAAGCAAGGCTGCAAATCACTGGATGTGATTTGCCCTGGTTTTGTTGGGGATTGCCTGGAAACCCTGGAAGAAATAGCCATGGAAGGAAAACATAGCTTCCAGCATGCCGGCGGTGGTGAATTTCGATACATATCCTGCCTGAATGACAACCCGCACTGGATTGCTGCGCTGGCAGGCATTGTGGAGAAAAATCTTCAAGGCTGGCAGGAAGTTATAGAACAAGATGCCACACTGCGCCAGCAACGTGCACAAGCCCTTGGGGCCGCGCGCTGACAACACAGAAAATAAATTGCAAGGCAACGAATAAACCCCGTTGACACCCGCGCAAACTGCTCCCCATAATCAGCGCAGCTGGTGGCCATTCCAAAAGAATGGACTGAATCAGTAATGGGTAAAGGCTGAATTTTAATCAGACTGCCCGCAGAGATCGCCAAGTCTACATAGATAAGATCAGGGGAAATAAAATATGAATAAGTATGCTCGTCTGAGCCTCATCGCTGCTGCTGCCATGACCCTGGCTGCCTGCGGCAAACAAGAGCAACCGGCTGCTGGTGCCGCCTCTGCTCCTGCCGCTTCTGCTGCCGGTGGTGATGTCACCGTCAAGATCGGTCAAGTATCCCCCATGTCCGGCCCGATTTCGCATCTGGGCAAAGACAATGAATTTGGCGCCAAGCTGGCCATCGAAGACCTGAACGCTGAAGGCGTTGAGATCGGTGGCAAGAAAGTCAAATTCGAACTGGTATCCGAAGATGACCAGGGCGACCCGAAAATCGGCACCCAGGTTGCTCAGCGTTTGGTTGATGCAGGCGTTGTCGGCGTTGTCGGTCACCTGAACTCTGGTACCACCATCCCGGCCTCCAAGATCTACTCTGACGCAGGCCTGCCGCAGATCTCTCCGTCCGCAACCAACCCGGACTACACCAAGCAAGGCTTCAAGACCACCTTCCGCGTAATTGCCAACGACGTTCAGCAAGGTACTGCGCTGGGCCAGTTTGCCGCTGATGGCCTGAAAGCCAAGAAGGTCGCCATCATTGACGACCGTACCGCTTACGGTCAGGGTCTGGCTGACGAGTTTGAGAAAGCCGTCAAGGCCAAAGGCCTGGATGTTGTGAAGCGTGAATTCACCACCAACACTGCTACCGACTTCAACGCCATTCTGACCTCCATCAAGGCCACCAAGCCGGACGTCATCTTCTACGGCGGTATGGATGCACAGGCAGGCCCGCTGGCCAAGCAGATGGACCGTCTGGGCATCAAAGCCAAGCTGATGGGTGGTGACGGCTGGCAAACTCCGGAATTCATCAAGCTGGCTGGTACCGCTTCTGAAGGTCAGTACTCCTCCAGCTGCGGCGTACCGCGCGACAAGATGCCGGGTTTTGCTGCCTTCAACGACAAGTTCAAGGCCAAGTTCAACACCGAAGTACAAATCTACGCACCGTATGAATACGATGCCGTACGTGTACTGGTTGACGCCATGAAGCGTGCCAAGTCTACCGATCCGAAGGTATACCTGCCTGAAGTTGGCAAGACCGACTACACCGGCGTTACCGGCAAGATTGCCTTTGACGACAAGGGCGACATCAAGAACGGTGCCGTTACCGTGTACCAAGTCAAGAACGGCAAGTGGGAAGTGGTATCCACCGTCGGTGGCAGTGCTCCGGCAGCCGCCAGCGCAGCCCAGTAATTACTGCTTCATGTCTTGCAAAAGCGCAGCTCAGGCTGCGCTTTTTTCATTTGGTATCCGATGAATGTACTCATGCAGTGACAGCAATCTGATCTGGATCAGCCACAAAGGTTGACGAAATGCTGCAGAACAACAAAAATAACCGGGTCAGTGGCGTCGATTGTATCCATTCAATGCCATCAACAGACCTCACCACCCCCGAGGTTTGCTGACATGAAATGCCAAAAGCTTTCGTGGCGAATGACCCTTATCAAATTCTAATTAGACCAGGGCATTTCCATGTATCTCCCACGTATTACCCTTATCGCCGCCGCCGTACTGGCGCTGACTGCTTGTAACAAGCAAGATGCTGCCGCCCCGCAACAAAACGCCTCTGCCGCCGCTGGTGCTACCGATGCCGTGGTCGTGAAGATTGGCTCTGCCAATCCGCTGACTGGCCCGTTTGCGCACTGGGGCCGCGATGCCGACAATGGCGTCAAGCTGGCTGCCGAAGAAGCCACCGCTGAAAACCTGAAACTCGACGGCAAGCCGGTCAAGTTCGAAGTGGTTTCCGAAGACGATCAGGCTGACCCGAAAACCGCCACCCAGGTGGCACAGCGCTTTGTCGACAACAAGGTTGCCGGCGTAATCGGTCACCTGACCTCCGGCGCAGCCATCCCGGCCTCCAAAATCTATTCGGATGCAGGCATTCCGATGATTGCTGGTTCGGTTACCAGCCCCAAGTTTACCGAGCAAGGCTTCAAGAACACCTTCCGCATCATCGCCAATGACCAGCAGCAGGGACAAGCGCTGGCCAAATTTGCCGTGAGCGACCTGAAACGCAGCCGCATTGCCATCATTGATGACCGCACCACTTATGGTCAGGGCCTTGCGGATGACTTTGCCAAGTCGGTAGAAGCTGCCGGCGGCAAGGTGATCAAGCGCGAATTCACCACCAACAGCGCCACCGACTTCATGTCCATCCTCACCTCCATTAAGGGTGAAAAGCCTGACCTGGTATTCTACGGCGGCATGGACGCGCAAGCCGGTCCGATGGTGAAGCAGATGCGCAAGCTGGGCATCACTGCTGACTACATGGGCGCCGACGGCGTGAATACCGCTGAATTTGCCAAACTGGGCGGCAAGGATGCCGAAGGTAGCTACGCCTCCAGCGCTGGCGCACCCAAGGAAAGCATGCCCGGCTTTGCCGCCTTCAATGACAAGTTCAAGAAGCGCTTTAATGCCGAGATCCAGGCCTACGCACCGTACACCTACGATGCAACCCACGTGCTGATCGAAGCCATGAAGCGCGCTGACTCTGCCGATCCGGCCAAGTACCTGCCGGAAATTGCCAAGACCAAGCTGCAAGGCGTCACTGGCGACATCGCTTTTGACCCCAAGGGCAATATCGTCAACGGTACCGTTTCGCTATACCAGCTGAAAAATGGCAAGTGGGAATCGGTGGCCAAGCCTGCTGCAGCGGCAGCCAGCGCAGCCCAATAAGCGCAGCGCAGCCCAATAAGCGCAGCGCAGCCCAAACAAAAACGGCAGCCACAAGCTGCCGTTTTTGCGTCATCAAGGACACGACTCAGTCACGAAAAATCACTTGCTGGCGCGTCATCGCAGCCATGCCAGCTTTCTGGATGTCTTCCGACAGCAGCATGGCTGCATTCCAGGTAGCCACATGATTCAAACTATCAGCCACGCTGTGATCACGTGCATAATTCAGCATTTCCTTGCTGCCGCGCACCGCCAGCGGGGATTTGCTGGCAATCAAGGCTGCAGACGCCAACGCAGCCGCCAGCACGGCGTCCGCATCAGGCAGCACCCGGTTGACCAGTCCGATACGCAAGGCCTCGTCGGCAGCAACATCACGCCCGGTCAGCGCCATCTCTCTTGCCATGCCCTGCCCGACCACGCCAGGCAAACGCTGCAGCGTACCCACGTCGGCCACCATGCCGATATCCACCTCGCACACGCCAAACACCGTATCGGCAGCAGCAAAACGGAAGTCCGCTGCCAGCGCAATATCCAGCCCGCCGCCCAAACAAGCACCATGAATGGCGGCCACCACCGGCTTGCGGCAGCGCTCCAGACTGGACACATTGTCCTGCAACTGCAAGATCAGCCGACGCAGCTTCTCGCGCTGTCGTCCCTCGCACTCGTCGGCAATAGCACCCTGAATGCCCAGTAGCATCGACAGGTCGATGCCGGAACAGAAATGCCTGCCCTGCCCGGCCAGTACCACCGCGCGCACCGTGGGCTCGGCATCGGCCCACTCCATCACCGACTGCAGCTCCTGCCACATGGTTTGATTCAAAGCATTGGCCTTGTCTGCCCGATTAAAGCGTACCAAGGCCACTTGCCCCTGCAACTCAACGTCAAAAGTTTGCCATTGCATGACTGGGCTCCTTTATTGGGGGCGCTTTTTGGGCACCCATGCCCACACCATTTCACAGACAACCGGCGATTCGCCCGACGCGTCTGTCACGGTGACATCAACCAGTACATCCCCCTTGTCCGTGGTGTACATGGTCCGGATCTGCTCGTCCGTCAGCGTGGCCACCGCCCGCATGTCACCCTGCGCACGCTTGACATAGTTTACTTTCATCGACTTGAGCAGCATCAGCTTGTCATCCGGCACATTCATGCCTATGACAAAACCGCTAGCCGTTTCCGCCAGTAGCGCCATCGCAGCTGCGTGCACGCCCTTGATATGGTTTTGCACCTTGCGCTGATTGCGTATTGAAACAGTCAGCCGGGTATGGCCTACCTGTTCAAAACGAATGCCCGAAGTCGACAAAAAAGGCACCAGCCGACCAAACAGCAGGGACAATACCCTGCTGCGCATGCCGACAGGCAATTTGCCCACCTTATCGGCAATGCGGCTCATACTGTTTTTTTGATAATCCATGCGTGTTAGCCCTCTGTTTTATGTCATGGAAGTGAACCATCCAGGCCCAGCAAGGCCCGGATCTGAATTTTCAGTACCTCGATAACCGCCCGATCTGTTCGCGCCAATTGCAAGCCACCCTGCAAGGCAGCCAGCATCAACAAACCCATCGCCTCGGCCGTGCCGGCATAGCGCATGCTGCCATCGGCCCGTCCGCGCTCCGCAATGCTGACCGCCCAGTCACGCATTTCCTCGACAAAGGCATTGGCTTCCAGCTGCATTTCGTTTGGTAGCGTCTGGTATTCGGTAGTCAGGATGCCACTGGGGCAGATTTGCTGGTCGTGCTCAAAATAGGCATCCGTCAGGGTGTAATAGCGCTCCAGTTGCTGAGCTGGCGTCAAGGCAAGCTGCGCCTCGATAAAACGCTGGAAACGGCGGCGGTAGCGCTGGATCAGCGCCACGCCCAGATCAGTCTTTTTGGGGTAGTGGTAATGAATCGCTGCATTACGGACCCCCAGTGCCGAACTGATGTGCTGATAGCTGAAAGCATTGTAGCCGCGCGTGAGCAGCAGCTCCTCGGCGATATCCAGGATGCGCTTGCTTGTATCGCTCTTGGCTTCGGTGGCAGGTTTCATCAGGAAACTTTACTTACTGGTTAGTAAGGTGTCAATCGAATGGCTCCAACGCTGGACAGGCATGGCATATCAGTTATGATGGAAGGCATTTGGCCAACCCTGAGACCGGACCTATTCCGATGCGACTCAAATTCAGCAAGATGCATGGCCTGGGCAATGACTTCATGGTAATTGACGGTGTCAGACAAACCGTCTCCCTCGATACCGACAGAATCCGCCAGCTCGGCAACCGCCACTTCGGCATTGGTTTTGACCAGATGCTGTTGGTGGAATCCCCCCAGCAAGAAAACAACGACTTCCGCTACCGTATTTTCAATAATGACGGCAGCGAAGTGGAACAGTGCGGCAACGGCGCGCGCTGTTTTGCCAAGTTTGTCTGCGACCAGAAACTGACCAACAAGAAGGCTATCCGGGTTGAAACCGCCAAGGGCGTCATCATTCCGGAATACCTGGGCCAGAACCAGTCCATCGTCGATATGGGCGTGCCGCGCTTCCGCCCGGTGGACATTCCCTTTGTCGCCGAAGGTGAGGCTATTACTTACCCGCTGGATACCGGCGGCTACAGCTGCGACATCAGCGTGGTATCCATGGGGAACCCGCACGCGGTACAGGTGGTCGATAGTGTCGATACCGCGCCGGTTAAGGAGCTGGGCGCACTGATAGAAGCCCATCACCGCTTTCCGGAAAAGGTTAATGCCGGCTTCATGCAGATTGTTTCCCGCCAAGAAATCCGTCTGCGTGTTTTCGAGCGCGGGGCCGGCGAAACCCTGGCCTGTGGCACGGGAGCCTGCGCGGCAGTGGTAGCCGGAATCCGCCGAGGCCTGCTGGATGGCAAGGTATTGGTGCATACCCGTGGTGGCGACCTGCAGATCGAATGGCATGGCGAAGGCCACCCGGTACGCATGACCGGCCCGGCCATGACGGTATTCCAGGGCGAAATCGAAGTCTGAATTGCCAAGGCGCGCAAGCGCCGCACAAGGAGAATGTTGATGCAAAGCGAAGAGGTTCTGGCCTTTCTGGATAGCCATCCGGATTTTCTTCAGCACCATGCCGACCGCTTCGGCCTGCGCAGCCAGGTTCCACAGGACCGGGTAGTGGTTTCGCTGGCAGACCGGCAGATGCTGGAACTGAAAGACCGCAACCGGCAACTGGAAGCCCGCTTGCATCAACTCATCCGCCACGGTGAGGCCAATGACCAGATCATCCATAGCGCCCACCGCCTGTCGCTGACATTGCAGCGCTGCCTGAACCTGCAACAGGTGGCCGACGGGCTGGCCAGTTGCTTTCATCAGGACTTCGCCCTGGATCGCATTGCATTACGCCTGTGGCATCCGGCGGCGGAGTCCTCTCCACTCTACAATGCCCGCCATGAGGTCCAGGCGCTGACACGCAATCTGTCAGCCCCCTACTGCGGTCCCTATGTCAATGATGAGGTGCTGGGCTGGTTCCCAGCCACTCCAGTACTACAGTCCTTCAGCCAGATACCGCTGACCGATGCCAGTGGCACTGCATTCGGCCTGCTGGTGCTGGCCAGCGATGACGCACAGCGCTTTACTTTCGACATGCACACGCACTATCTGGCGCAAATGGGCGAGATCATTTCTGCAGCATTGCTGCGCGTACTGGGACAGGCATGACGGCAACAATTGGGGGCTGGGCTCTCATCCTGCTGCTGACTGCCTATCTGCTGCACATACTGTGGCGACAAATTGCAGCACGCAGCCCGGTAGCCATTGCAGCTTTTGTTGCCGGCTATTTCCTGCTGGCGACAATGATCCGTCTTGCCGAGCCCTACCAAGTGCTGCGCCCCATCTGGCTTCCCTTGGTCTACAGCTATGCATGGCTGGCCATTGCAGCCGCCATCTGGCTGCCAGCCACCGCCAGCGCCAGCCGCAGCGGATTGCACTTTCCCGGAGAATCACCCCGCATCACTGCGCTGCTTGCCTCGCAGCTCACACTTGGCCTGGGTTGTCTGCTTACCTCTCCGTTTCTGGATTGGCGCCCGATGGCTGCCTATATCATGTTGCCGCCGATGATCGTGGTGATCAGCTACATGCTCTATCATGTGTTTCTGCTTGTTCTGCTGCACAACAAGCAAGGCAGGCTCTCATGGGGCGTATTACTGGCCAGCACACTACTGTCGCCATTACTCTGCAATCTGCTGGGAAGCAGACTAGCCCCTATCCTGCTGGGCTGGACCTGAGCCAAGATGGCAATAAAAAAACCGGCACTCGCCGGTTTTTTTATTGTTTACCCGATAATATTCAAGCCAGGCCGCGCCCCAGCGAAGCGGCCAGTGCGGATAGCTGCTGCATCAGCAAACCGAACTCCGCCGGACTGAGCGCCTGCTCGCCATCGCACCAGGCGTTGGCCGGATCCGGGTGAATGTCCAGCATCAAACCATCTGCTCCAGCCGCAAGCGCCGCCTTGGCCAGTGACGGCACCATCCATGCCTTGCCAGCGGCATGACTGGGGTCGACGATAACCGGCAAATGCGTTTCACGCTTCATCACAGCGATGGCAGAGAGATCCAGCATATTGCGGTAGGCCGACTCGAAGCTGCGGATGCCACGCTCGCAGAAAATGATGTTGTGGTTGCCACCTGCGGCAATGTACTCGGCGGCCATCAGCCACTCAGCCAGTGTGGAAGACGGGCCGCGCTTGAGAATGACGGGCTTGTTGATACGGCCCACTTCTTTGAGCAGGCCGACATTCTGCATATTGCGGGCACCAATTTCGATGACATCTACGTCATACTCCAGAAACGTATCCAGCAGCCGCACATCCAGCAATTCGCTCACCATGGGCAAGCCCTGACGGCGCGCCTCCTGCTGCAAGATATCCAGCCCCTCCACCCCAACCCCCTGGAATGCATAGGGGCTGGTGCGCGGCTTGAAAGCACCGCCACGCAGCAATTTGCCACCATGCTGGCGCACCATCTGCGCCGATTGCGCCATCTGCTCCGGCGTTTCAACCGCAGCCGGACCCGCGATGACATGAATGACAGACCCGCCAATAGCCAGGCCTCGTACCTGTACCACGCTATCCGCCGGGTGCACTTCCCGCGATACGATGCGGTATTCCTTTACCACCCGCATGGCCCGCTCCACACCCGGCATCAGGGCAAAAGCATCCGGGCTGAACACCCGCTCATCCCCCACCGCCCCGATGATGGTTCGCTCAGTACCGCGAGAGACATGCTCGCTCAGGCCTGCGGCGCGAATCTTGTCGACAACGGCCTGAATCTGCTCATCCTGTGCGTAACGGGTCATCACGATAATCATGCTGTATTCCTGCGAAATGGATTGGGGCGGTCATGCTGGCATGACAGTCAGATTGCCAGGCCGACACCGATTTTATCAGAAGCCGACAGCGAACGATGTCGGCTATTTGCGCAAATGCTGCCACTGCCGAGACATGCGCCGCCCCAGGCGCGACCATACCGACGACCGCCGCAAGCGGATGCGCAACAAGGCCAGCAGGCGTTGTGCTGCCTGCCAGGCGCGCGAGGCAGCAAGGCGTCCATACACATAAGCCTTTAAGCGCATAAACAGCTGGTACGCGCGGGCAAACCAGCCCACACGCATCAGTTGGTTCCGCGTCAGCGCAAACAGACGTGCAGCCACTGCTGTTCCCAGCAGCTTGGCCAGCAGAATCACCAGCAGGCCGGATACCGCATGACCTCGACTGATCAGCAGCACCGCAGCCAGCTTGACCGGCAACAGACCCAGCACCGGCAGCAGGAACAGACTGAGCGCCACCGATGGCGATGCCCGGGCAATGACAGCCTCAATCTGGCGCAGCACCGGCAAGCGCCCAAGCCGTGCCAGCCAGGCAGACAGCTCCTCCCAGGCAAATTCCTCGAATGCAATCAACAGGGCCGCCAGCAGCACCAGCGGCCCGGTCAGCAGGCGGCGCATGCGCCAGCGCCATGTTTTGCTGCCTGCGCAGCGCTCATCGGTCATATCGGTTTCCCCGGGGCGATAACTTGCCAGATGGGGTCAGGTCTTGGCCAGATCAAGCCATTTCAGCGTCTGGCGTGGTTGATAGGCACGCATGGCGTCCAATAATTGCGCTACATCCGGGGAGTGGGAAAACAGTTCCATATTGCTGGCCGGCACAAAACCTTCCGCCACGGCATGGCGGCTGAGTGCCAGCAAGGGCTGGAAGTAAGCGGCCACATCCAGCAGGCCAACCGGCTTGTCGTGGACCGACAGCTGCGCCCAGGTCAGGATTTCAAACAGTTCATCAAAAGTGCCAAAGCCGCCGGGCAAGGCGACAAAGCCATCGGCCATCTCGGCCATCATGGCCTTGCGCTGGTGCATGGTTTCCGTGACATATAGCTCGCTGAGGCCCATGTGTGCTACTTCCTTGGCCTTGAGAAACTCCGGAATCACACCGATCACCTTACCACCCGCCGCCAGTGCGGCATCGGCAGCCACGCCCATCAACCCCACCTTGCCGGCACCGTATACCAAGGTGATGCCCTCTTCGGCCAGCGTGCGGCCAAATGCGGCAGCTGCCGCCACGTATTCGGGACGCGCCCCTTTGTTGGAACCACAAAACAGACAAACCGACTTCATGTTTACACTCTCCCAAAAAGCCGCAGCCGGGCGGAGTACTCCAGCCCGGCTGCGTATTGCATAACAATAAACTTACAAAACTGCTTGCGGGTAAGAACCCAGTACTTTGACAAAAGAAGTCCGCTCCGCCAGCCCGGCCAGCGCAGTGGCAACATTGGCGTCGTCGTGATGGCCTTCCATGTCGATGAAGAACACGTAGTCCCACAAACCAGCGCGCGAGGGGCGCGATTCGAACTTGGTCATGGAAACACCATTATCGGCCACTGGCGCCAGCAATTGGTGGACTGCACCCGGACGATTAGGCGCAGCCACCACGATGGAAGTCTTGTCCTGGCCGGTTGCACCAACTTGCTGATTGCCCAACACCAGAAAGCGCGTGGTGTTATTAGGTTCGTCTTCAATATTCTCCGCCAGTTTGACCAGCCCGTAGCGTTCGGCAGCGGCCTGACCGGCAATGGCTGCGGCCTGCGGGTCCTCTCCGGCCAGACGTGCGGCTTCGGCATTGCTGGCTACCGACATGCGCTCGACATTTTCCGGCAGATTCTTGTTCAACCATTCGTGACATTGCGCCAGCGCCTGGGCATGGGCATACACCCGGGTAATCCCGGCCATACCGTCTTCCTTGCGCAGCAGGTGGTGATGGATGCGCAGCACCACTTCACCGCAAATGCGCAAGGGGCTACTTACCATCAGGTCCAATGTGCGGCCAACAGCGCCTTCGGTGCTGTTTTCCACAGGGGCCACCACATAATCCAGCGCGCGGGATTCCACCAGGCGGAAAGCCTCATCCACCGAGGCGCAGGCCACCGTGCGGGCCGCATGGCCAAAATGCTTGATTGCAGCCAACTGGGTGAAGGTGCCTTCCGGTCCCAGATAAGCGATGGACAAGGGCTTTTCCAGCGCCAGGCATTCGGACATCACCTCCCGGAACAGGCGGGCTACGCTTTCATTCGGCAAGGGGCCCGGATTGAGCTGCTGGATACGGCGCAGCACCTGGGCTTCACGCTCCGGGCGGTAGATGATGCCACCGCCCTTGATTTCACCGATCTCGCGAGCATGGCTGGCACGGCTATTGAGCAGATGGAGAATCTGGGCATCGATAGAGTCGATGGCATCGCGGTGTTGCTTCAGCAGTTCTTCTGACACGTAATCAATCTTTCACTATGACAAACTGGCCTTTTCCAATCTGGTAAGTTTCCGCGAGATAGCCTTCCGTCGCAAGCACCAGTCGAATGAAATCCGCACATTCGCTTGCATGCGACAAGACATTATCCACCACAACCAGGCCGCCTGAGCGCAGAATCCTGCACAGATCAGGCCAATAATCCACATAACGGCTGCGATCTGCATCCAGAAACACCAGATCCACGCTGCCAGCTTCGGCGGTCTGCAAATAAGTGCCAGCATCCAGACAGTGCAGGTCCACCTTGTGCTGCAAGGCAAAATCCTGCAAATGGTGCGCCGCCTGCTGCTGTTTGGCCGGCAGAATATCCAGGCTGCTGATACGGCCCGGGCGATCACGCAAGGCCAGGGCCAGCCACAAGGTGGAGTAACCGTTGGAGGTGCCGATCTCCAGCACCTGCTGCGGATTGGCATGGCGCAGCAGCTGATACAGAAAACGCCCGGTATCCGGCGTGATGAACAGGTTTTTCATGGCGCGTTCGGTAGTGACGGCATCGTGATGCTCGCCCTCTTCCCAGATGGCATTCAAACGGGCAAACAGTTCGGTACTCAGCATGCAAGCTCCTGACGCTTCAAAAACAGGCTGTTATCAAGTCGGAAAATGCCATGACAAAGCGCGGTTGCTGGTACATCAACAGCAGTATCACCAGCAGCAGGCCCAGCACGGCAAACAAAGCGGTTTTCATGCAGCGGCCTTGTCGGCAAAGGCGGTGGATGCCTGCTCGCGAATCGGCAGATTAGCCAGCGCGGCCAGCACCCCCAGCACAATGGCGATGCCCCACACGATATTGTAATTGCCATTCAGGTCGTACAGCTTGCCCCCCAGCCACACACCAAGAAAGCTACCCAGCTGGTGCGAGAAAAACACCGCACCGGACAGCATGCCCAAGTGCTGCACGCCAAACTGGCTGGCGATAACACCATTGGTCAGCGGCACGGTGGAGAGCCACAAAAATCCCATCACGGCAGCAAACACCAGGACTGAAGGTACGGACAAGGGCAATAGCAAGAACAGGCCGATGGCAATGCTGCGCACAAGGTAGATGCCGGCCAGCAGCGGTGGCTTGGCATAACGGCTGCCTGCTTCACCAAAGATGAAGGTGCCAAAAATATTGAACAGGCCGATCAAGGCCAGCGCCAGACTGGCGATATTGCCCCCCATGCCATGGTCGCGCAGATAGGCCGGCAGGTGGACGCCAATGAACACCACCTGAAAACCGCAAACAAAATAGCCAGCCATCAACAGACGGAAGCCCTTTTCGGTCCATGCCCGGCTGAATGTATGCAGCATCCCCTGCAGCAAGTGCGGATGGGTGTGCGGCTGCGCCGTCTGCGGCAGTGATGCAGCCTGACGGGTAAGCGACCGACCCAATGGCAGCATCAACAAGGCACAAGCCCCCAGCACCAGCAAGGCAGGCAGCCAGCCCATGCCGTCAATCAAGGAACGCTCGATCGGCACCATGGCAAATTGACCGAACGAGCCAGCCGCTGCCGTCAGCCCCATGGCGCGCGAACGATAGGCAGCGGGTACGGTGCGGCCCAGTACGCCAAAAATCACACTGTATGTAGTGCCGGATAATGCCAGCCCCAGCAGCACCCCGGCAGACAGGGAGAACATGGCCGGACTGGCCGATACCGTCATCAGCAGCAAGCCCAGTGCATAGAGCAAGCCGCCCCCCAGCAGCACCTTGCCCGGGCCGTGGCGGTCGGCCAGTGCGCCGGCAAATGGCTGGGCCAGACCCCAGATCAGGTTTTGCATACCCAGCGCAAAGGCAAAGCTCTCACGCGTCCAGCCAAAGGCTGCTGTCATCGGCGGCATGAAAAAGCCGAAACCATGGCGAATGCCCATGGCTAGCGAAACGATGAGGCCGCCCGCAAGCAGCAAGCGTTGTATGGAGCGGTCCATGGAATGATTTCCGATATTGTTATGGTCAACCATCATAAAACCACTGCAGCCAATAAAAAACCCGTGTTGAACACGGGTTTTTGCACACAGTGTAGCGACAGCAGAACAATCTGCCCTGCCTCGTTAGCGTTAGCCGTTCTGGCGGGCAAAGTCCTGCATGAAGCTGGCCAGCGCTTTCACGCCCTCAATGGGCATGGCGTTGTAAATGGAGGCACGCATGCCGCCCACTACACGGTGGCCCTTGAGCTGAATCAGACCATTCTTGCGTGCTTCCATCAGGAAGCTTTCTTCCAGCGCCTCATCCTTCAGGCGGAATACCACGTTCATGCGGGAGCGGAAAGGTTCGTCAATGTGGGTGGTGTAGAAGCCTTCGCTGGCTTGAATGGTGTGATACAGCAGGCCGGCCTTTTCTGCGTTGCGGCTTTCCATACCCTTTACCCCACCTTGCTGCTTCAGCCACTTGAACACCAGACCGGCGATATAGATGGGATAGGTGGCCGGTGTGTTGTACATGGAGTCGGCGTCGGCATGCACCTGATAGTTGAGCATGGTGGGCAGGTCGGCACGGGCACGGCCCAGCAGGTCTTCACGCACCAACATCACCACCAAGCCGGATGGGCCGATATTTTTTTGCGCACCGGCATAAATCAGACCGAACTTGCTGACGTCAACCTCGCGCGACAGAAAGTCGGACGACATGTCACAAACCAGCGGCACGCCTTGGTCGGACGGCACAAAGGGAAACTGCAGGCCGCCGATGGTTTCATTAGAGGTGTAATGCAGATAGGCGGCGTCAGGGTCGCGCTGCCAGGTATTTTCTGCCGGGATATAGGCAAAGTTGCGGTCTTCGCTACTGGCCACCACATTGACATTACAGTAGCGGCGCGCTTCCTTGATGGCCAGCTTGGACCAGTGGCCGGTATTAACGATATCGACCGATTGTTTACCACCCAGCAAGTTGAGCGGCACCATGGAAAACTGCATGGAGGCACCGCCCTGCAGGAACAGCACTTTGTAACCGGCAGGCACGTGCATCAGCTCGCGCAGGTCCTGTTCGGCATCATGGATGATTTCCATGAATTCCTTGCCGCGATGGCTCATTTCCATCACGCACATACCGGAACCATGCCAGTCCAGCATTTCACTTTGGGCTTGTGCCAGAACGTCGTGGGGCAAAACTGCCGGTCCGGCGGAAAAGTTATACACCTTGGCCATGTCTGTCCTCAGTCATTGCTTCAAACTTGCGGCATGACCGGGCAGGCCACGCCTGTGTGTGTGTCACTGCGTCAGCAGGAAGTGGGCCCGTGCCACGGCCACCGGCTTGCGGCGGTCCTCTTGCCAGGCCTCGATCAATACATGCGCCACGCGCTTGCCTTGCTTGGTGATTTCACAGCGGGCAAACAGCGTTTGCGACCGCCCAGAGCGCAGGTAATCCAGCGAAAAATCGACAATCTTGGGTGCTTCCAGCGATTCACGATGCCAGATCAGGTGCAGCAGCGCGGCATTTTCCAGAAAACCGCCAATCAGCCCGCCGTGCAGTGCCGGCAACGCTGTATTGCCGACATTTCTTTCGGCAAACGGTAGCTGGAACAGCAACTCGCCTGCTTCGTCTTCCCCCATTTCCACGCCCATCAGACGGGCATAGGGAATGGCGTCGATCAGGGCAGCGAAGTCTTTGGCATCGCGCAGCGCAGCCAGCTTCTCCATAAAATCACTCATGGCTTTGCCTCCTGCAGCATGGAGGCACGGCTGGATTCGCGCATGAAGGTGGCTACGCCGTGGGCGATGGGGTCGGCGGGGTCGTCGTGATAGCACACCGCACGGGTAAAGGCGATCTGACTGGCCAGGCGGTAACACTCCGCGCGGCAGTGGATGGCTTTACCTGGCGTGGCGGCCTTGAGGTAGTCGATGCGCAGGTCCAGCGTGGCGATGGTTTCAAAATCCGGCAGGCAGGCCGTTACCGATACGGCGCTGGTGGTATCCACCAGCGAGGTAATCACCCCGCCGTGGATGGTACCGCTGGCAGGGTTGCCGACCAGATCTTCCCGCCACTCCACCTTGAGCACCGGACACCGGCCCTCGGTGCCCAGATACTGGAAACCGAGGGTAGCGCAGTGCGGCAAGGAGACGAAGAGCGCACTCATCGTCTCCAGTACCTGCGGATTGGCAGCACTAGGCGTCATGCCTCGGCATCCCCTGCACTGGCAGAATCGGCAGCTGGTGCGGCGATATCTTCACCGCTGATCACTTCGCCATCGACAACTTCGACTTCCTCGTCGGACTCGCCTTCGGCTACTTTTTCCAGGCCAATCAGCTTCTCGCCTTCGTCCAGGTTGATCAGGCGCACGCCCTGAGCCGAACGGCCGGTTTCGCGCACTTCGGATACCTTGGTACGGATCAGTACGCCGCCGGTGGTGATCAGCATTACGTCGTCGCTGTCTTCCACCAGGCTGGCAGCCACCAGCTTGAGGCCGGTCTTGTCGGTCAGATCCATGGCAATCACGCCCTGGGTGCCACGGCTGGTATGACGGAACTCGCCGGTGCGGGTGCGTTTGCCATAGCCGCCATCGCTGGCGGTCAGCACTTGCTGCTCTTCCGAATTGGTGACCAGCAGCGAAATTACCTGCTGACCTTCGCCCAGCATCATGCCGCGTACGCCACCGGCGGTACGCCCCATGGCGCGGACATTGGCTTCGCTGAAACGCACGGCCTTGCCTGCATCGGAGAACAGCATGATCTGGTCGTTGCCGGAGGTCAGTGCCACGCCGATCAGGTTGTCGCCTTCATCCAGGCGCACGGCGATAATGCCGGCGGTACGCGGACGGGAGAAGGCTTCCAGCGGGGTTTTCTTCACGGTGCCATTGGCGGTACACATAAAGATGAACGGGCCCTTGGCCTTGAGGGCGGCGGCTTCGTCGTCCTCGATCTCGTCCTCAATCTCACCGTCGGTAAAGGCCTTGATCGGCAGCAGCGCATTGATCTTTTCGCCATCGGCCAGCGGCAGCACGTTTACCATTGGCTTGCCACGGCTGTTGCGACCGCCTTGCGGCAGGTTGTAGACCTTGATCCAGTAGCAACGACCCTTGCTGGAGAAGCACAGCACGTAGTCGTGGGTATTGGCTACAAACAGGGTGTCGATGAAATCGTCATCCTTGGTGGCGGCAGCTTGCTTGCCACGACCGCCACGGCGCTGCGAGCGGTAGTCATCAATCGGCTGGGTCTTGATGTAGCCGGTATGGGAGATGGTCACCACCATGTCTTGCGGGGTGATCAGGTCCTCGATGTTGATGTCACCACCGAACGGTTCAATCTCGGAACGACGCTCGTCGCCAAACTGGGTCTTGATGGCCAGCAGTTCGTCGCCGATGATCTGGTTGATGCGTTCCGGGCGTTCCAGAATGTCGATCAAATCCAGGATGATGGCCATGATGTCGCGGTATTCGCCGACGATCTTGTCTTGTTCCAGGCCGGTCAGGCGTTGCAGGCGCATTTCCAGGATGGCCTGGGCTTGCGCGTCGGACAGGCGGTAGCCATCAGCATGCAGACCAAACTCGACGTCCAAGCCGTCCGGGCGGGCCTTGCTCTGGTCCACGCGTGACAGCATTTCTTCCACCAGCTCGGAGCGCCATGGGCGTGCCATCAGCGCAATCTTGGCGGCTGGCGGGGTTTCCGAGGCTTTGATCAGCGCAATGATGTCGTCCACATTGGACAGCGCCACGGCCAGGCCTTCCAGGATATGGCCGCGCTCGCGCGCCTTGCGCAGTTCGTAGATGGTGCGGCGGGTGACGACTTCGCGACGGTGACGCAGGAATTCGTCGATGATCTGCTTCAGGTTCAACAGGCGCGGCTGGCCATCGACCAGTGCCACCATATTGATACCGAAGCTGTCTTGCAGCTGGGTGAGCTTGAACAAGTGGTTGAGCACCACTTCCGGCATTTCGCCGCGCTTGAGCTCGATTACCACGCGCATGCCGGACTTGTCCGACTCGTCGCGCAGGTCGGAAATGCCTTCGATCTGCTTGTCGCGCACCAGCTCGGCAATACGCTCCAGCAGGCGCGATTTGTTTACCTGGTACGGAATCTCGTCGACGATGATGGCCTGGCGGTCACCCTTGCCGATGTCTTCAAAGTGGGTGCGGGCGCGCATGATGACGCGGCCGCGACCGGTACGGTAGCCCTCTTTCACACCGGCAGTGCCGTAGATGATGCCTGCCGTCGGGAAGTCTGGTGCCGGAATGATGTCGATCAGCTCGTCGATGGTCAGTTCCGGATTGGCCAGCAGTGCCAGACAGGCGTCCACCACTTCCGTCAGGTTATGCGGCGGAATGTTGGTGGCCATGCCCACGGCAATGCCGGAGGAGCCATTGATCAGCAGGTTGGGGATTTTGGCCGGCAGGATCAGCGGTTCGTGCTCGGAGCCATCGTAGTTGGGCCCGAAATCCACGGTTTCCTTGTCGATATCCGCCAGCAGTTCATGCGCAATGCGCGCCATGCGGATTTCGGTATAACGCATGGCGGCGGCGCTGTCGCCATCCACCGAACCGAAGTTGCCCTGACCGTCCACCAGCGGGTAACGCAGGCTGAAGTCCTGCGCCATGCGCACGATGGTGTCGTACACCGCCGAGTCGCCGTGCGGGTGGTATTTACCGATGACATCGCCCACGATACGCGCGGATTTCTTGTATGCGCGGTTCCAGTCGTTGGAAAGCTCGTGCATGGCAAACAGCACGCGACGATGTACCGGTTTGAGGCCATCACGCACATCGGGAAGCGCCCGGCCCACAATCACGCTCATGGCGTAATCCAGGTAGGAACGGCGCATTTCCTCTTCGAGGCTGATTGGGATCGTTTCCTTGGCGAAAAGCTGATCTGTCATGGGTAAATGGCTATCTTTTCAGAAATCAAAAATAAGCTCGATTCTACCACGTCCACCCCGCCAGCGCATGCCTTGTCGCAGCAGGCCCGCCCGCTGCAATAGCCAGTTCACCAGTGCTGGCAGGCAGTGCCTGCTGCGTCAGGCACTTAGCTTGCAAAAGCACCTGCCACCGCACGCGCCAAGCAAGCGGGCAAATAGCCAGCCCGCCAGCAATAAAGCGCCTGACCATGCAAAACGGGCCGCCTGCCTGCGCAAGCGACCCGTCCAATCCCAACCTGCCATCACTCAGGATGATTGGTGCGAACTACCGAATTCCCAGCTCATGGCCCAGGCGTAGAAGGCAATCAGCATCATCACATTCAGCATCAGGCTGAACAGGATGAACAGCATGGGCATGAACATCAGCGAACCGTAGTGCATGACTACGGCAGCCAGAAAATAATGCAGCGGCGCTTCCAGCAGCAGATAGGCCATGGAAATGGCGGTCAGCAGAATTTTCTCGACAATGGGCTTATTGAGGATGTTGAAGGTGATGCTGTGTATCCACGGCACCAGAAAGGTAAGAATCAGCACCGTTTCCAGGCAGGTATGGTGATACTCCGGCAAGGAGTGCGCAAACCAGGCCGGGAAAAAAGCAAAGTACAGGCAGGCGCTGCCATGCACGATGACAATCAGCCGCAGCACATAGCGCAGCGGCGTGTTTTCCTTATTGACCAGAAAGGACAGCACAAACAGCAGCACGCAGGCCAGGCAGTTGAGCCACCACTGCCAGTAGCTTGGCACGGTGGCGGAAAGCTCCAGCCAAGGCAAGGCAATCAGCGGATGCAATGGCCAGCCGGCAATCACCTGACTGGATAAATCCGCCGGCACATTGCTTACACCGATGCTCCACGCCGTCAACCATTGCCAGAACTGCATCACCTGCGGCAAAAACTGCAGCAAGATCAGATCAAACAGTAACGGCAGGCCGATGATCTCCACCCAGCGCACCCGGGTGAAGCGCTCGGTACGCATGGCGCGGTGACTCTGGATGACACCACCGCCATAGCCGGTGGTGCGCATCGCATTGAGCAAGGCCAGACGTGGCTTCAGGCTCATGGCAGATCCCAAAATACCGCCATGGAACCACCGGAGCGCTGATAGTAGGTGCCATGGTAGTAATCCACCGTGGCATGCACGCCCCAGTGCGGGCCAACCCACTCCTTCCAGCCCAGGCTGTAATACTGGCTGTCAAACACCTGCTGGGTAGTGCTGTTACCAATCGGCATATAACCTTCACTGCCGGAGTTAACCGACAGGACGATCTGACGCCAGCGGTCGCGGCCATAGGTCACTGCACCGTAGCCCTGGGTGGAAGTCACGCTGCCCGGATTACTCAGGTTGCGGTGAATGCCGCCCTCCACAACCCACGGGCCGTCAAAGTAATAGACAAAGCCCAGGGTGTAGACCCGGTCGCTGTAACCTTGGCGATTGTCGTTGTAGGCAAAGCCGAACGTGGACACCAGATTGCGCTCAGGCAGCCATTTGCGGTTGATGGCTGCGCCGTAGTGCTTGTCTGCCCAGAACGTACCCGCACTACTCTTGCCAAACTCCAGACGGCCATACCAGTCCTGGTTGATGTCGTGATTCCAGCCGCCATTGAATGCGGTACCGGATTCACCGAAGCGGTGATCGTTCTGCACAATCCAGTCAAATACATTGGCAGTATCGGTTTGCCACACACCGGAAACAAAAGCGCTGTTCCAATCGCCGTTGCCACCGCTGACATGATGACCGCCACCGCCTACTTCAATACTGCGGCTCATGGCATAAGGCCCGGCCACTTCGGGTGCCGCCACTTCGGCAGCGGCCTCGTTGGCAACCGGGGCGGCTGCCGGGGCTGCATCTTCTGCTGCAGCGGCAGCGCTGCACAGTACGCTGGCAAGCATCAGTGCATAGTGTTTTTGTTTGAATTTCATTCTTCCCCTCACTGAGAATTGCCTGTTGGCGGTAAGTAATCGATTTGCAAATCCTTGCCGGAACGCGCGGTCACACGCCATCCCTGCGGTGTTTCTTCCAGGCGCGCATCGCCGGCAGTCAGCAAGGGCCGCCCTGTCACGCTATTTTTGGGCAGCAGCCAGCTTTGCCCGGCCAGCGACTGCGGGTTGTGCGCCTGGATACGGAAATGGCCGCCACTGGCTGCGCCCAGCGGGAGAATCTGCCAACTGGTCAGCTCCCGCTGCGACAGGAAACGCGCCAGGCCGGTCATGGTATACCAGCGAAATGTGCCACTGGCATGCAGGCTGGCGGTCTGTGCCAGCCAGCTGGCGGCAGCATTCTGATAGAAATACACACCCGGCGGATGGAAATACACCAGGCGCGCCTCGCCCTGGTCCACCACAAAACGGGTCATGGCCTGCAGCCAGGCCTGCATGCGCGGCTGACTGTAATCGTTGCGCACGCCTTCTTCAAAGGAAGCCACGCTGCCATCGGCCGATACCGGGAAAGACCATGGGCGGTCGTGCATATTGGCCGGATCGACATAAGAACGCGTAGGCCCCATCGACAGGTTGGCCACCTGGTAGTAGGCAATCACGCCATGCTTGCGCAGCCAGTCAGTCACCCAGGAGGGCTGATTGCCGTTTGGTGCCGAGTATTCGGTCAGCGGCTGGTGAATGACGTTTTCCAGATCCTGCTTGTTATGCTCCAGATAGGGCGTCCACTCCGCCGCATTGTGTTCGTTCACATTGAAGGCAAAGTAGTTGTGCGCCCAGCCGCCATGCGCGCCAATCTCGTTGCCCATGCCCTTGAGACGGCTGACCAGCGCCTGCGCCTTGGGATTGTTGGCCAGATCCATACCCAGATGATCGCCGGGGCGATTGGTGTCCGGGCCGGTTGTAAAGTGAATGGAGTACGGACCCTGCTTCAGGAAGCCAATTTTCTCCAGCATGTCGATATAAGGCAGCGCATTGGCCGCATCCACGTGCCAGTTCATCACCAGGCCGCCAATACCGTCCGGCACAGCAGAGAGCCGGGGCAGATGCAGCACCTGACGATTGAAGAAGGCAAGAAAGGAATGCAACCACAGGCCATCCGTACGCACGGCCAGATACGTCACGGGCAAATTGACAAACAGCACCTTGCCTTTGCCATAGTCGCGCAAACCGGCCAGCACCGAACCGTCGCGCCCTTCTGCCAGCAGCTTGCCGGGAAAGCGGCCACGGGTTTCAAAGTAGCTGAATGCCGCATTGTCATAGCCGTACGTCGTGGCCTGCAGCCAACCGCTGCCGCTGGCGGTGTAGGGCTGAAACCGACCGGGAGCAATGGCCAGATCCTGCAGCGTGGATGGTGGCACCAGCAGGGCATCGTTGTGGATCATGCCCTTGCCCCGCTCCTGAAACAGCAGGTATTCCACACCGACCAGGCGGGTCAGCTCGGCCCGTTCCAGAAAACGGCCTTCGGCATTTTCGGTGGCGGCATCGTAATTGAGCCACAGGGCACCGCCCTGGCGCACATACTCTTCCAGCACGCTACCCAGCGCCGGGCTGATATAACGATGAATACCGTCCGGCAGCACCACGCCACGAATCTGCGATCGCTGGGCGGCATCCAGATCGACAAAGTCGCTGGCACGCATCTGCGACATCAAAACGCCGCTTTCGGTGGCTGCATCCTGCCAGGCCAGTACATACTTTTGCGACGGCGCATTATCCGGCAGCAATAACACCATGCCCACGGCGGGGGGCGGCATATTGCGGCTACGCTGCCAATGCCAACCCAGGCTGACCAGCAAGGCCAGCACCACAATCACCACCAGCCAGACCCACTTGGGCCACTGCTGTACTTTCGTCAAACTGCCTACCCCTTATTTTGCAAGCGGACCGAAGCGTTGCTCCAGCCCCTGAAAAACGGCTTCTTCCAGCACATTCCAGCGCTGTCCATTACGCGATGGTGCAGCGCGCGTCATCCATTGCTGCGCCACGTCATCCCGCTTGTTTTTAATGGCTGCCACGGTCAGCAGGCCCCAGGCAAAATCCAGCACCTCGGCATCCTGCAACAGCCAAGGCAGCCCCTCACCCGCCAGCCAGTCGTCGTAGCTGCGCTGTCCACGCGGCACCGGCATACCGGCCATCTGCGGAAACAACTGCGCCGCAGTACGCGGATAGAATGCCGCTGCTGGCTCGCCGTGCGAAGCTGTACGCCACACCCGCCGCCGCGCATCCCAGAACACTTTGCCAACCGCAAGCTCCAGCTGACGGGCCAACCCGCAGCTCTTGCCGCCATGCTGGCAATCGTCGCGCAGCGCTTCGTATACCTCGGCGTTGTCCATCAGATAGCCCACATCCGCACCACGCGCATAGTGGTAAATACCGCTGGGCCGAACACGCAGCCGCAGCAAATCGGCCCGCGCCTGCAGCAGCGATTGCTGCAGTTCTGGCGACATGCTGGCACTGTCGCCATATACGCGGTACAGCAGCGACATCCACAAAGCCAGCGTGGAGTCGTCCGCATCGGCATTGGCCATGCGCTTCCAGCCACCACCAGGCTGTGCAACAAAGCGTGGAAAGCTGCCAGCCGCTTCCCGCCGTGGCAGCAGCCAGGCAATCCAGGCCTCGGCAGCCGGCTTGACCGGCAAGCCCAGCCCATCCGCCACCAGCAAGGCCTTCATGGCAAAGTACGGATCAACCAGATCGCCATCCGCCTGCAAGCGGATTGCCCCATCTGCCGACTGGTAGCCATGCAGGTCGATGGCCTCACGCGCCATGCCGCAGCCCGCCCACAGCGCCAGCAACAGGCCAGTCAGCCAATGCCATTTACGCCCCGCTGGCACGCTCATGCCGAATGGCTCCACGCGAGCGCGCCCACACCGTGCCATGCATCAGCATGGGCAATTTGAGACGAATAGAGCTGGAAGACACACTAATCGGACGATCGACACTGCCCAGCACGCAGCGGCTGCCGATATAGACAAAGCGCTCCGCCACCACGGGCCCCAGCAACACGCAGTCGCTCAGGCAGGAAACCGACATATCGGACACCATCGCGCCTTCCACGGTCACCCCATTGCCTGCATGCACGTTGCCACTGGCTTTGACACTGCCCTGGATGTAGCAGCCGTGGCCAATCTTGAGCGTGCCATGCACCACCAGGTGGCCGCTGACCATGCTGTGATCTGGCAGGGAAAGATTTCCCTCCACCACTACACGCTGGATGTCGTCATTGAAAAACACCGTGTGCTCCAGTTGCAGGATGTCAAAGACACGGTACGGCCCCATGGCCGACATCTGCCGCCACGGCTTGCCCATGCGAATGGTTGCGGCCTGAATGCGCTGAAAGCTGGCCGGGCCGGTAAAGCACATTTCCTGCTGAGCCACCATGCGACCGAACAGGGTGGCATTACGGCCAATCAGCATATTGCGGGCACTGGCCCAGCGCACCACGGAGTTCTGCTCACCCAGCACCAGATCACCTTCCGCCAGGATGCTGCGCAGAATCACGCCCCTTCTGGTTTCCACATCACCCGCGCAGTAAACCTCTTTCAGGCAGCTGAAATCAGCCGGGATAGCCAGCCCGGCAGTGGCCAGAACTTCTTCCTCTATATTTTTTTCCAGCAGCGGGCTCCACGCTGACAGGCGTGAATTCCAGTAATCCTGTAATTGATTCAGCAAACCATGGCTTTCCAAGTACTTGCGATAATTCTCGGCAAAAACATTGGAAGAGCCGGTATGCAGCCGATTGATACCCAGCGAGGTAACGTCGGTTTTGCGCACCATCTCCAGCAAGGCAGGCAACAATGGCAGCAGCATCAGCGACAACACGCCAATCACGAATATCAACAGCATCATTTAGCCTGCCCCCGGTAACGCTTGGTCTTGTCCCAGTGCAGGTTTTGCGTCTTGCGGAAGGGTTCGATAATGAACTGCAGAATGGTGGCATGCGAGATGGTCACCAGGCTGACAATGAAACCAAAGATGGAAAACGGCAGAATGCGCAGCCGGTTACCACTGCCATCCAGATAGCAGGCGGTGCCGATTTCAAAGAAGGCAGCAAAATTACCCATGGCGCTGTAACACACCAAGCCCAGGATCAGAAAGAAACCCGGAGACGGCAGCACGCTGTCGAAGTAGAACAGGATCAGGGTAATCAGCCAGCCCACCAGCAAAAACGGTGACATGGCATAGGTACCCAGCAATAGCAGGCCATCTGATTTTTCGCGAAACGGCACGCCCTTGGTACGTAGCAGCCTGCCCACATGGCGCGCCAGCGCCTGATTGTGGCCGCGCGTCCAGCGCATCAGCTGGCGGATACGCACCGGCCAGCTTTCCGGCACTTCTTCATAGCACTCGGAACGGTTGGTATACGCTGTCAGCCAGCCGCCGATCAGCAGCCGGTAGGTCAGGTCGGTATCCTCGGCCAGCACGTCATCATGCCAGCCACCCACGCTTTCCAGCGCAGCTACGCGGATGCCACCCACGGTGCCACCATATTGCGGCACCAGTTTCATGTTCATCCGGGCTTGCTGATCCACCTGATAGCCCCCTGCCCGCTCCATATCCAGCATGCGGGTAAGCATGTTGGCACCCGCATTCAAGGGCACCACGCGCCCCATCACCGCCCCTACTTCCGGGTCGAAGAACGGTGCCACCAGCTGCTTGAGCAAGCCTCGCCCCGGTACATAATCGGCATCGAATACGATGAAGATATCGGTATCGATCATGGCCGTGGCATCTTTCAGCGCTGCCGCCTTGCCTGGTTTGCCTTCGCTGCGATGGAAAGGCCGGATGATATCGGGCCGTCGGGCGGCAATCTGGTCGATGATTTCCCGCGTACCGTCACTGGATCGGTCGTTGACCGGCATGATGACCATGCGTCCGTCCGGATAGTCGGACTCCAGCAAGGCCTCCATCGCATCGGCAATCACGGCTTCTTCGTTGTGAGCGGCAATGAATACGGTGACGCGCGGCCACTCGGCAGTCTCAATATCCAGATAGGGATGGCGCTGCTTGCCAAACAATCGGTTCAGGGTAAACGCCATGTGACGCACGGCATACACCATGATGAAGGCCACAATCACGTACAGGATGATGGCCAGCACACGCAGGAACCACAGCGCGGGTGCTGACTGTTGCGAACGGTGCGGCGGATCATCCAGTTGGTTGGTGCTGCTGCGCGACTCCTCAATCTGCTGGCGGATGACTGCCTGCGTCTGGCGCAGGGCCGCCTCGCTGGCCGCCCCTTTGAGGTGCACGGACGGGCCTCGACGTGCCTGCCCCGCAGCAACACTGGCCTGCGGCGGCAAATCAGCCTTGTCATCAATTGGCAGTGCCGCCAGTGCCGCCTGCGACTGATTGGCTGCCGACTTGGCCGCCAGCACATGGCCAGCCCCCCCCAGCATCAACAGCACACTCAGCAACCCGGCTTTGACTGCACGACAACCATCAAACCGCAGCAACAAGGGATGCCTCCGTCGCCATCTCACGCTGCAATTGCGGTAGCGACGCCAGAATGCTGGCAATGCGCAGGCCAGCCGAACCATCACCATACGGACTGTGCGCCTGCGACATACTGGCGTACACCATGGCATCGTCCAGCAGTTCGCTGGCGCAACGCACAATGTTTTCCGCCTCGGTACCCACCAGTCGCGCCACGCCAGCAGCCAGTGCTTCCGGCCGCTCGGTGGTATCACGCGTCACCAGTACTGGCTTGCCCAGCGCCGGGGCTTCCTCCTGGATACCTCCCGAGTCGGTGATGATCAGGTGGCAACGGTTCATCAGATAGACAAAAGGCAGGTATTCCTGCGGTTCGATCAGATGAATGTTGGAAACGCGGGACAGCAGTTCAAATACCGGCTTGCGGACATTGGGATTCAGATGCACCGGATAGACGATATCCACATCGGGGTAGCGCTGGGCCAGTTTCAGCAGGCCATTGCAGAAGCTGGCAAATTTATCGCCAAAATTTTCGCGCCGATGGCCGGTCACCAGAATCATGCGCGCACCCGGACGGATAACGGAGAAGGCTTGCTCCATGTCGGCGCGCAGGCTGGCGTTTTTCTCCAGCTTGTCCACGGCCAGCAACAGGGTATCCACCACGCTGTTACCGGTAATGAAGATGCGGGAAGGATCGATTTTTTCGGCTTGCAGATTGCGGCTGGACTCTTCAGTCGGTGCAAAGTACCAGCTGGTCAGCGTGTCCGTTACCCGGCGGTTCATTTCTTCCGGCCACGGCGAGTAAAGATCGCCGGTACGCAGGCCAGCCTCAACATGGCCGATGGGAACCTTGCGGTAGAATGCCGCCAGACTTGCTCCCAGCGTGGTGGCGGTATCGCCATGCACCAGTATCACGTCCGGCTTTTCCTGCTCCAGCACCTTGTCGATCCCCTCGATCAACCGTGCGGTCAGCGATGCCAGGCTTTGTCCCTGCTGCATCAGTTGCAGATCAAAATCCGGTTCCACCTCAAAGAAATCCAGAACCTGATCCAGCATTTCCCGGTGCTGGCCGGTTACGCATACCCGCGATTCAATATTGGGGAAACGCGCCAACGCCTGAATTACCGGCACCATTTTCACGGCCTCCGGCCGTGTCCCGAACACAGTCAACACCTTGATCACATCACTACCCCGTTTGCATGATTCTTTGTCTGCCCAAGTTGTGCACGTTTATTTTTACTGATGTGCACAAACTGCCTGCCCGGTTGCATACAGTCTTTTTAAGCCTGTTTTTCTGCATGCCGATTATCATTTTTTCTCTACCGCCCTCCAGCAAACCACCTTGTAACAGCAAGGCATCGCAGCCGGAGTTCGGCATGAATTTTTCGCTATTTTATTCGCACAATGTTTATTTTTCTAAATAAAAATAAACATCATTTTTTTGTTTAAAAATAACGATTTATTTTAAATTTATCAGAACAAGTGCCCAGTAAAATAAAGCACCATTACTTTACCTGATGACATCTAGATTTACAACACTACTCAACATCATTTTAAACATTACCATGCACAATGAGAAAAAAAGGGGCTAGCGCCCCTTTCACTTCCAAACCACCTTCAACGTGACATCATGCCGCCCTCACTGCCCACACCCCTGACTGAACAAGGCCAGCGACAGCGCGCCCGCAGCAAGGGACACGGAGCAACATCATGCAGCTTCGCCTGGCACCGGACACTCCAGCAGGCGCAAGTCCACCAGCGCACCCGGCATCATCTGCAGCAAACCATCTTGCATGGCAAGACCGGCTTCCTGCAGTGCTGACAGCGGCATGGCCGGCAAGCTCTCCAGAATGAACCACATGCGGCTGGCGCTGGCATCCAGCCGGGTACGCACCCCCTGGCGCCAATTCCAGCGCCGGCAAGTGACACCAATATCATCACACCACACCACCTCACCCGTTTCCGGCGGCTCATTCACTGCAACGCCCTGCTTCAGGGTATCGAAGGCCTCACTGCCATCGGCCAAGATCAGCCTTGGCGCTCCGACATAGGCGGCAAAATTTTCCCCGCCAACCGGCACGGCATAGCGCAGGCTGATGGCATTGTATAAATCCACCAGCGGATCGATGGCATCCATGCTGCCATCCCGCAGCACACGCTTGCGCAAGGCTTCTGCCGAGCAGGGAGTGCGTTGTGGCTTGGCGCCAAAAGCGCGGAACACGTCCGCCCAGGCTGCCAGATGGTCCTCGGCCCAGTACGGCTCCCCGGCCTGCACCTGGCGGCAGGCATCTTCCAACATGGCGGATGCAACTTCGGGTCGTGTAATGGCAGCAGCCTCCACGCTGAGACTCAGCGCTCTGAAACCTGGTGCAAGTGTGGCAATGGCAGGATGAATTGACGGCTGAACGAGGAACATTGCAGAATCCTATATTGACTGTTTTATCCCATGATAGTGACCAATGACCAATAAAGTCAATATAATGACCGACAATGGTGCCGACGTGCAGCAAGTCAGTGCTGCGGTGGCAACACAGCTGAAGCAACACCGCAAGGACAAAAAACTGTCACTGGACGAAGTTTCCCGTCGCTCCGGCGTCAGCAAGGGCATGCTGGTGGAAATTGAAAAAGGCAGCGCCAACCCCAGCATCGCCATCCTGTGCAAGCTGGCGGCCACGCTGGGGGTATCGGTGGCTGATATTGTCAATGTCGCCAAAACCCCAGCCGTCCATCTGATCAGGCCAGATGACATTCCCGTGCTGTGGCACGGCCCGGCAGGCGGCAGCGCACGACTGCTGGCCGGGAGCAGCGGCCCGGACATGGTGGAGCTGTGGCGCTGGGAAATGCAGCCGGGCGAGCTGTTTGCATCACCCGGCCACGGTGCGGGTACGGTGGAGCTGTTTCATGTGGAAGAAGGCGAACTGACACTCAAGGTGGGCCAGCAGGAGCTGCAGATTCCCGCTGGCAGCGCGGCGGTGGCCAGCACGGCCGAGCCGCACCATTATGCCAACCGCACCTCGGCACGGGTGGTATTCAGCATGACAGTGGCGGAACCCGGCCAGCACTAGCCCATCCCCTTCTTGGCATTCCACTGCAATATTTGCATGGCTGATAGCAGGAAAATATCCTTTACTAGTATTTAGAGCAGTAGACGGATATAACAATTAATCGGCGGAGCCGCAGCCATGCATTTTTTCGACAACATCAGCCTTACCAAAAAATTCCTTATCAACTTCCTGCTTAGCGGAGGCGTGCTGATAGCCGCCATCCTGTTCTGTATCTGGCAAATCAAGTCTGTGGGCAGCGAAACCCGTGAAATTGCCCAAAACTGGCTCCCCTCGGTGCAATCTGTCGGTGAAATCAGCCAGCTGCGCCTGCGTTACCGGGTGCGCAGCCTGGAATACATGCTGCCCAACACGCCTGCCGAACGCAGCAAGATTGAAAATTCGATGTCTGATCTGGACAGGCAACTACAGGGCGCATTCAAGCACTATGAATCACAGCTAAGCTCTGACGAAGAAAAGGCCGCCTACCAGCAGGCATTGGCTGCCGCCGCAGCCTACCGTGACACAGTGGGAATGGCTGTCAATCTCATGAAGGCCGGCAAGGAAGATGAAGCCCAGGTATTGCGCAAGGGTGAATGGGTGAAAAAAGCCAATGCCCTGCGCGACCTCACCGACTCGCTGATCAAGCTCAATGCCGATGGCGCAAGCAAGGCTGCCGAACGGGCAGATCATAGCGTGCAGGCTGGCGTGGCTGGCGGCACCGTGGCATTGATTGCCGGGGTTATCCTGTCGCTGGCGCTGTCGCTGATTGTGGCGCGGCGCATTGCCAGCCGGCTGGATAACACGGTAGAAGCTGCCCGCCGCATTGCCAGCGGTGATTTGCGCGGTTCGCTGCCGCCGTCCAGCCAGGATGAGGTGGGCAAGCTGATTGTCGCCATGGGCAATATGCAATCCGCCCTGCGTGAAGCCATGCAGGATTCACGCCGCAATGCGGAAGTCCTGCTGGAATCCTCGCGCCAGCTCAACCGTTCGGTGCAGCAGATGGAGCAGTCGGCCAGCATGCAGAGCGAAGCGGCATCGGCCATTGCGGCCAATGCCGAGCAACTGACGGTATCCATCAACCATGTTGCTGATGGCACGGCAGAGGCAGCCAGCCTGAGCGCATCGTCCGACCAGCAAGCGGCCAATGGCCTCAGTTCGCTGCGCTCGCTGGCCGGGCAGATCAATGACATCTCGCAAGTGGTTGGGGCCGCTGCCGAACGCATTGCCCGCCTGCAAACCGAATCGGCGCAAATTTCCACCATTGTGGCTGTCATCAAGGACATTGCCGACCAAACCAATCTACTGGCGCTCAATGCCGCCATCGAGGCCGCACGGGCTGGCGAGCAGGGGCGTGGCTTTGCTGTGGTTGCCGACGAAGTGCGCAAGCTGTCGGAGCGCACCGCCCAGTCCACCAATGAAATCGTCAAGATGGTGGCTTCCATCCAGCAATCCACCATAGAAGTGGTCAATGGCGTTGATCAGGGGGTGGCGCTGGTGACCTCCAGCGTAAGCAATGCCAATGCCGCCGGGGACACTGTCGCCACCCTGCGCGACAGTGCGCAGCATGTTGCCGGCATCGTGGATGAACTGAATACCGCACTGCGCGAGCAGGCATCTGCGGCAACCGAAGTCGCCCAGAAAATCGAAACCATCGTGCAACATGCCGAAGAAGCCAGCGCTACCGCGCACAACACCGCAGAGTCTGCCGATGCGGTGGAACGCATTGCCGTGGACATGGAAAAGCTGGTTGCCCGCTTTCAGGTGTAACCAGGCACAAAAAACGGCCACGCCTTGCCGCGTGGCCGTTTTGCATTCAAACACAGGCAATACCTGTTTACTGTTCCTTGAACATCAGCTTGATGCCACGCAAGGCCTGGCGGATACGCGCTTCGTTCTCGATCAACGCAAAGCGCACGTATTCATCGCCCTGGTCACCAAAACCGATGCCCGGCGAGACGCACACCTTGGCCTTTTCCAGCATCAGACGGGCAAACTCCAGCGAACCCAGTTCGCGCCACTGTTCCGGGATGCGCGCCCAGATATACATGGAAGCCTTGGGGCATTCTACTTCCCAGCCGATTTCATTCAGCCCCTTTACCAGCACGTCGCGGCGCTGCTGGTATTTGGCGGCGATGTCGCGCACGCATTGCTGATCGCCTTCCAGTGCAGCAATGGCAGCCACTTGCAGCGGGGTGAAGGTGCCGTAATCGTGGTAGCTCTTCATGCGTGCCAGCGCGGCCACCAGGTCCGGGTTGCCCACCATGAAACCGATGCGCCAGCCCGCCATATTGTAGCTTTTGCTGAGGGTGAAAAACTCGACGGCAATATCCTTGGCACCCGGCACCTGCATGATGGACGGTGCTTTCCAGCCATCAAACACAATGTCGGCATAAGCCAGGTCATGCACCACGAAGATGTCGTGCTTCTTGGCCAGCGCAATCACTTTTTCGAAGAAATCCAGCTCCACGCACTGCGCAGTGGGATTCGACGGAAAACCCAACACCATCATTTTGGGTTTGGGATAGCTGCCACGGATGGCCTTTTCCAGCTCGGCGAAAAAATCGATGCCCGGCACCAGCGGCACCGAACGGATTTGCGCCCCGGCAATCACCGCGCCGTAAATGTGAATGGGATAACTCGGGTCTGGCACCAGCACGGTATCGCCGCCATCCAGCGTGGCCAGCATCAGGTGGGCCAGGCCCTCCTTGGAGCCGATGGTGACAATCGCCTCGCTATTCGGGTCGATATCCACCTGGTAGCGATCCTTATACCAGCGGGAAATCGCGCGGCGCAGGCGCGGAATGCCCTTGGACGCGGAATAACCGTGGGTATCGGGCCGCTGCGACACTTCGTTGAGCTTGGCCACGATATGCGGCGGGGTGGCACCATCGGGGTTACCCATGCTCAGGTCGATGATGTCCTCGCCGCGCTGTCTGGCGGCCAGTTTCAGTTCGGCGGTGATATTGAAAACGTAAGGAGGGAGACGATCGATGCGCGCAAAGCGGCGCTTGCCTGCAGAGGAAGCCATGTGAACCTTTCACGTAAGCGCCCGGATCCGTCCGAGCGACGTTGCCCATGTGGGGCTGACATGATCCTAGCCCGCCTTGCTGCGTCGCACAAGGAATTTTTGCCAGCAGCATTTTGTTGCCGCTCCGCGCTGGTATCAACAGGCTGCTCATCTGCCCAACCGGCTTTACCGCCACCACGCTGCTGCGCACCAGCCACGCCAAGGCGCAGCAGCTGCTTGCCCAGCAGCGGGCGGTGGGAGTGGGTACTTGCCGCGTGCTGATCAAGATTGCCACCCTTTGGCTTGCCATTCAGGCGGCAGCGACACGGGGTGCCTATTGACTTCAGCCGATTGCCCATTCCCCATAAGGATTATTTCAGTACGTTATATATCAGGGTATATTACGGCCTGATTCCCAAGACTGGAGCTCATCCATGAAAGCAAGGCTGATTACCCTTTCCCTGTGCAGCATGGTGCTGGCAGGCAACACGCTGGCAGGGGAAATTACCGTTTCCGCCGCCGCCAGCCTTACCAACGCTTTCAAGGACATCGCCCAAGGCTTTGAGGCGAACAACCCCGGCAGCAAGGTCAACTTCAACTTTGCCGCTTCGGGTGCCTTGCTGCAGCAAATGGCCAAGGGCGCGCCGGTTGATGTGTTTGCCTCGGCCGATCAGGAAACCATGGACAGCGCCGTCAAGCAGAAGCTGGTTAACAACGCCGACCGCAAGGACTTTGCCCGCAATGCCCTGGTGCTTATCGTTCCCGCTGATAGCAAACTGAAACTGCAGCAGTTGTCCGACCTGCAACAGGTCGGCATCAAGCATGTGGCCCTGGGCATTCCGGCCAGCGTGCCGGTGGGCCGCTATGCCAAGCATGCACTGGAAACCGCCCGGCTGTGGCCGGTGGTGGAAGCCAAGGCCATTAACACCCAGAACGTACGCCAGTCGCTGGATTATGTCGCCCGTGGCGAAGTGGAGGCTGGCTTTGTCTACCAGACCGATGCCGCCATCATGCCTGGCAAGGTGAAAGTGGCGTTTACCGTGCCGCTGGATGAAAGCATCAGCTACCCGGTTGCCCGCACGGCCACCGCTGCCAATGCCGCCGAGGCCCAGCGCTTTGTCAGCTACCTGCTGACACCGGCGGCCCAGTCCATTCTGGCCAAATACGGATTCCACAAGCCCTGAACATGCCCGACTGGATGAATGACCCGGCCTGGACTGCCCTGGGCCTATCGCTACGGGTGGCTGGTTTTGCCACCCTGCTCAACCTGCTGTTAGGCGTAGGTGTGGGCTTTGTACTGGCACGCGGACGCTTTCCAGGGCGCAATCTGCTGGATACCGTGCTCACCCTGCCCATGGTGATGCCGCCCACCGTGCTGGGCTATTACCTGCTCACCCTGCTGGGTCGGCGCGGCCCGGTGGGCGGCTGGCTGCAAGCGCAATTTGGCATCAACCTGATCTTTACCTGGCAAGGTGCGGTGATTGCCGCTGCCCTGGTGGCTTTTCCCTTGGTATACAAACCGGCCCGCGCTGCATTCGAAGCGGTGGATGGTCAGCTGGAACAGGCCGGGCGCGTGCTGGGCGTTTCTGAAATCGGCATTTTTTTTCGCATCACCCTGCCCCTGGCCTGGCGCGGCATCCTGGCCGGCCTGCTGCTGGCCTTTGCCCGTGCGCTGGGCGAGTTTGGTGCCACGCTGATGGTGGCTGGCAGCATTCCTGGCAAGACGCAAACCCTGTCCGTCGCCATCTACGAGGCGGTACAGGCCGGGCAGGACGACAGCGCCAACCGGCTGGTTCTGGTGACCTCGGCAGTCTGCATACTGGTGTTGCTGCTGGCGGGCAAACTGGCCCCTGGCCGACTGGCGGAGCGCTAAGATGAATACACCACGCTTCGATCTGGCCATCCGCCATACCTTGTCCAGCGGCCAGCGCAGTTTTTCTCTGGATATTTCCCTGCAAAGCAACTGCCAGCAACTGGTGGTGTATGGCCCGTCCGGTGCCGGCAAGAGCATGCTGCTCAAGGCAATTGCCGGTCTGCACCATCCCGCTGCCGGGCATATCCGGCTGGATGGCCGCAGCCTGTTTGACAGTAGCCAAGGGATTTGCCTGTGTCCGCAGCAAAGACAGCTGGGCTATCTGTTTCAGGATTACGCGCTGTTTCCACACCTGAGCGTGCGCCAGAACATTGGTTTTGGCCTGCAACGCGGCTGGCTCAACCCCGGGCGGCGACGTCAACTGGCGGCAGTGGATTACTGGCTGACGGCCTTTGGGCTGGACATGCTGGCCGACCAGTTGCCCGCCACGCTATCCGGCGGCCAGCGCCAGCGTACCGCACTGGCGCGCGCACTGGTGGCCGAGCCGCGTGCGCTGCTGCTGGACGAGCCGTTCTCGGCACTGGACCCGGCCTTGCGCCAGCAATTGCGCGGCGAGCTTGCCGAGTTGCTGCAGCGACTGTCCATTCCCATGCTGCTGATCACCCACGATGCCGAAGATGTACGCGCCTTCGGTCAGCAAACCCTTTACCTGCAGGATGGGCGGCTTGGCCAGCCACCTGCGGGCCTGACGGAGACTTCCCATGGATGATTTCCAACAGCAGCAAGCCTTCCGCCTGCTAACCCGTGCCGTGCTGGGTGTACTGCGCAATGCGCAGGATGGCGAGCTTCCCCTGTATGCCTGGACGCTGGGACTGCCGCAGCAAGAGCTGCTGGATGTGCTGTCTGCCTGCGCACCGGAGCTGGGCTGCATGGAGGCCCTGGCCGACGTGCAATACCAGCAGCTGCTGTCACAGCGACCACCCCTCAACAAGGCTCTGCTGACCATGCTGCTGGCCAACCGCTCGGCAGCAGAAAACCCGCAGCACAGCCGCTGGCTGGCCCATGCCGTAGCCGTCGCCAGCCTGGGCAGTCGCCACCTGTGGCAGGATATGGGGCTGGCAGGCCGTCATGAGGTAAACCACCTGCTGCAGTACTACCTGTACCCGCTGTATGCGCGCAACAAGGCCGATATCAAGTGGAAACGCTTCCTGTACGCCGAGCTGGGCGAGCAGTTGGGACGCCCCGATCTCAAGCCGCCGGAATGCGGGCGCTGCCGCGAGCATGCCAGCTGCCAGCCCTCACCATCGGAACAGCCGACATGAAGCAAGCAGACATCACCTTGCAAGGCGCATTATGGCTGAGCCTGGCCGGGGAAAAGTTTGGCAGTCCGCAGCATCTGGCCTTGCTGGCGCAAATCGATATCTGCGGCTCCATCAGCCAGGCCGCACGTGATATCAAGCTCAGCTACAAGGCGGCCTGGGATGCCATCGATCACATGAATAATCTGGCCGGAGAGCCGCTGGTGGAACGCCTGTCCGGCGGCAAGGGCGGTGGTGGTACCCGCCTGACCGCACGTGGGCGGCAGTTGGTGGAAAACTATCAGATCATCGAGCGGGAACATCAGCAATTTCTGCGTAACTTGCAGCGTCAGGCCAGCGGCATGGCCGACGATCTGCTGCTTTTGGGAGGCATGAGCATGAAAACCAGTGCGCGCAACCAGTTTCTGGGCAAGGTCATCGCCATCAAAACCGGCGCAGTGAATGATGAAGTGGAGCTGGAAATCACCGACGGCCTGCGACTGGTGGCCGTGGTTACCCGCGACAGCGTTGTTAATCTGGGGCTGGAACCCGGCGTGACTGCCTATGCGCTGATCAAGGCTTCATCAGTGATTGTCGGCACCGAGGACGACGACATCCGCCTGTCGGCGCGCAATCAGCTACGCGGCACGGTCAGCCGGCTGATTCCGGGAGCCGTCAATAGTGAAGTGGTGATCGAGGTGGCTGCTGGCGTCAGTATTGCCGCCATCATCACCAATGGCAGTGCCGAGGACATGGGCCTGCAAACCGGCAGCCGCGCCACCGCCATCTTCAAGGCCTCCAGCGTGATTCTGGGCGTGCCGGGCTAAGCCGCCCGCGCTGACAAAACAAAAGGCCCATGCAACAGCATGGGCCTTTGGCTTGCTTGGAATGCTGAAAAGTCAGACTTCCCAGTATTCCTTTTCCCGGCTACCCGCACCCGGATTCAACTTTTCGTGCAGGCGACGCAGTTGCTCTGGCTCACCGCGCACGCGGAACCAGCTGCCCTCTTCTTCCGCCCGCTCTTCCAGCACCTGGCAGTGGCTGTAGATTTCGCCACGCAACTGCTGGGCCGTCCACGGCAGCAGGATTTCATCTTCGCTCAGGTCTTGCTGAAAGAACGCCACGATACGGGCACGCAAGGCGGCCACATCGTCCGGGCGGCGCGCACTCATCACCACGCAGCCGGGATAGCGCTGCTCCAGCTCGGCCCGCCAGCCGGTTTCGGCTGCTGCGTCACCAACATGATCGATCTTGTTGAACACGCGAATGCGCGGCACTTCATCAGCACCGATTTCATGCAGTACGGTATCGGTGACTTCCAGCTGGCGCTCAAAGCCCGGATCGCTGGCATCAATCACATGCAGCAACAGGCCAGCGTCCAGCGCTTCTTCCAGCGTGGATTTGAACGAGGCCACCAGGCCGTGAGGCAGGTTCTTGATGAAGCCGACGGTATCGCTCACCAGCACGCGCGGCACGCTTTCCGGATAAATGGCACGCACCGTGGTATCCAGCGTGGCAAACAGCTTGTTAGCCACCAGCACTTCGCTGCCGGTCAGCGCCCGCATCAGGGTGGATTTACCCGCATTGGTATAGCCCACCAGCGATACACCGGCCAGCCCCTGCCCCTGCCGTTCCAGTCGGCGCGCGCGCTGGGTCTTGCGCTCCAGCTCCATGGCCAGGATTTCACGCTGCAATTCGGCAATGCGGTCGCGCACTTTGCGGCGGTCCAGCTCGGTATGCGATTCACCCGCACCACGGCCACCCATGCCGCTACGCTGACGGCCTTGCGGACCAGCCAGCTTGGCCGCCTCACGCAAGCGCGGTGCCATATAACCCAGGCGGGCGATTTCCACCTGCGCCCTGGCCGCACGCGAACGGGCATTGCGATGGAAGATTTCCAGAATCACCATGGTGCGGTCCATCACTTCGCAGCCAACAGCCAGTTCCAGATTGCGGGCCTGTGACGGGGAAATTTCGTGATCCACCAGCAAAACATCAATCTCGATGGCGGACGGGTCCAGCTGCGGCGGTGCATCGTCCATCTCGTCGGCACGCAAGCCGCGATTGACATACATGTGGATTTCTTCCAGCTTGCCCACCCCCAGATAGGCGGTACGGTCAAAGCCGTTACGCTTCTGGACAAAGGTATGCACCACCTGAAAACCCAGGGTCTTGGCCAGCTCGCTCAGTTCGGCCAGCGAGGAGGAAAACTCCACATCACTGACTTCCGGCAATTGAACCGACGCCACAATGGCGTATCTGGGTTTATCTTTGACTTCTGTTTCTTCCATGAGCTGATTGCTTCACTTTACTTTGGCTGGCGAGCCCGGATTTTACCCGTAATTGCCCCCGCCTGCCGCCCAGATTGCAGCAAGCTTGACCCTGCAAGGCTGACGGGCTGATACTGCTGCGCCTCCGGCGACCTTGCCGCTTCCTTTACGCTTCATTTAATTGTCTGTCCCGCTCATGCCATTCACTTCTCTGGGCCTGCAGCCCGCGCTGGCCGATACCGCCACCGCACAAGGCTATGCCACCCCCAGCGCCATCCAGCACGCCGCCATCCCCGTCATCCTGCAAGGCAGCGATGTGCTGGCCACCGCACAGACCGGCTCCGGCAAGACTGCCGCCTACAGCCTGCCCCTGCTGCAACAGTGGTTGAGCGGTCAGCGTGGCAGCCGTCGTCAGTTGCATGGGCTGATTTTGCTGCCTACGCGGGAGCTGGCTATGCAGGTGGGCAGCATCCTGCGTGAGCTTGGCGACAGCCTGCCGCGTCAGCCCAAGGTGGTGGTGGCCTATGGTGGTGTTTCGATCAACCCGCAGATGATGGCCCTGCGCGGCGGTGCCGACATCGTGGTGGCCACACCGGGCCGCTTGCTGGATTTGCTGCAACACAATGCCCTGCGGCTGTCCGATGTCAGCACGCTGGTGCTGGATGAAGCCGACCGGCTGCTGGATCTTGGCTTTGCCGCCGAAATCGGCCAGCTACTGGATTTGCTGCCACCCTACCGGCAGAACCTGCTGTTTTCCGCCACCTTCCCGCCCGCCTTGCTCGCGTTGGCACAGCAGCTATTGCGTGAACCGCAGCGCATCGACATTCCGGCCTCGCCAGACAACACCCCGGCCATCAGGCAGCGCGCCATCGAAGTGGATGCCGCCCGCCGCACCATGCTGCTGCGTCATCTGCTGCAAAGCGAAAACCCGGAGCGAGTGCTGGTATTCGTCGCCAGCCGCCACACCGCAGAACGGGTAAGCGGCAAGCTGCAACAGGCTGGCATCCGTGCGGCTGCCCTGCACAGCGACTGCAGCCAGAGCCAGCGCGGCCAGGCCCTGGCAGATTTCAAGACGGCACAATTGCAAGTGTTGGTGGCCACCGACGTGGCAGCCCGTGGCATCGACATTGCCCGCCTGCCCATGGTGATCAATTACGATCTGCCGCGCTCGCCCGCCGACTACACCCATCGCATCGGGCGCACTGGCCGTGCCGGGGCCAGCGGCGTGGCCATCAGCTTTGTCTGCGCCGACAGCGCGGCCCATTTTCGCCTGATTGAAAAACGCCAGCAGCTACAGGTTTTACGCGAGCGCATTGCCGGTTTCGAACCGCAGGATGCCGCCGTGGCAGCCCCGCTGAACGATGGCAACGGTGGCATCAAGGGCAAGCGCATGA
Organism: Aquitalea sp. FG25; assembly: GCF_057809375.1. Lineage (NCBI taxonomy): Bacteria > Pseudomonadati > Pseudomonadota > Betaproteobacteria > Neisseriales > Chromobacteriaceae > Aquitalea > Aquitalea sp. FG25. The sequence continues at coordinate 283,750 of NZ_JBMDJV010000001.1, read as the reverse complement.
GCAAGAAGGACAAGCTGCGCGCAGCGCAAGCGAAGCAGCCCTGAGCCGCGCCCCGCATGGGGTCGGTCATCAATCTGCAATGACAATTGAGTTTGCGATTTCCAGCATGTTAATATCATTCAACCTGCCCGGAAGTCGCCAACTCAAGCCTTTCCGGATCACATCAGGCCAGCAAGAAACATTCCCCCACAGCAGCACAGCACAGTACGTCGGTATTGGAGCGCTGATTGAAAAAGACATTCGCCAGCAGCATGGTCCTGCGCATGTGCGGGCTCATCCTGCTGTCACTCACCGTATTTGCCTTTGGCTGCTACCACCTGATAGTCCAGAGCACGGTCGATAGCCTGGCCCAGTCGGAAATGCAGGTTTCCGCCCAGCAACTGGAAGCCCGCACCCGTAATTTGCTGGGCAGCGTTGAAAACACATTGCGCACCAGCCAGGCCTGGGGCGGCAGCAGCCAGTGGAACAGCAGCACCGACTGGCTGACAGACAAGCAACAACTGCAGCGCTTCAACGAATTTTTCTTTCCCATCATCGAAAACCATGGCGAGATCGCCTCGGTCAACATGGCACATGAATCGGGGCGCGAAATCCTGTTGCTGCACAATGCCGATGGCGGCTGGGTAAACCGCCTGAGCGACCCGGCCCGCTGGGGCCACACCACCTACTGGTTCTACTGGGACCGCCAGCGCAGGCTGATCCGCCGCGAAACCCGGCAGCAGGATTACGATGCCCGCCAGCGGCCCTGGTTTAAGGGTGCGATGGCACTTGCGGGCGACAGCAGTGTGTTCTGGACCGCCCCATATACCTTTTACACCACCCACCAAACCGGCATGACAGCCGTCAGCCGCTGGACTACCGGTGACGGCGACCGCTTTGTCATCGGCCATGATGTCAATCTCAGCAGCCTCGCCAGCTATGCCAGCAACCTGCCAGCCGAGCACCAGAAAACCCTGGCCCTGCTGGATGACCAAGGCCGTCTGCTGGCCCTGCCCTTTACCGACAGACAACAACAAAGCGCATTGCTGCTGCACCCGCTGGCCACCATCAAGGATGGCCCGCTGTCCCATGGCTACCAGCACTGGCTGCGCCGCCAGCAGCAGGCGGGCCAAGCCAGCCGGCAACATGCAGCCGACCAGGACTGGTTCAGCCTGTTTCAGCCCATGCGCTTTGGCCAGCAAACCCTGTGGATAGGGGTGATTGCCCCGCAGTCTGCTTTCCTGCCCGGCAGCACTGGCGACATCTTGCTCTTGCTGTTGATTACGCTTGCCGCACTGGTATGCGGTGGCGTGGTTGCCCTGCGTACAGCCCGCCGCTTTGCCCTGCCCTTGCAGCAACTGGCGGACGAAAGTGCGCGCATTGGCCGGCTGGAGCTGGCGGTACCGGTCAGCCAGGCAGCACTGCAGGCCCCATGGCAGGAAATCAGCCAGTTGGCTGCCGCCCAGGAGCAGATGCGCCAGCAACTGCAAACCAGTACCGCCGCCTTGCAGCAGGCCCGCAGCCAACTGGAGCAAAAGGTTTCTGAGCGCACCAGCGCGCTGCTGCACCAGGTGGCGCTGGTGGAAGCCCTGCTGGACATCATCCCCAACCCGATTTTCTACAAGGGCGAAGACACCCGCTTCATTGGCTGCAACCAGGCTTACGAGCAGGCTTTTGGCGTCAACCGGCGTGATTTTATTGGCAAACGCGTGCTGGACCTGGACTACCTGCCGCTGGCCGACCGCCAGCACTACCAGCAAGAAGACGAAGCGGCCATTGCCAACTGCAGCCGGATCGCCCGCGAGGAACAGCTGCCCTTTGCTGATGGGCAGCTGCATCATGTGCTGTACTCGGTAACCGGCTTTCGCCATCAGGACCGCACGCCAGGCGGCTTGATCGGCATGATCGTGGATGTCAGCGCACTCAAGATCGCCGAACAGGACGCCCGCGAAGCACGCCACATTGCCGAGGCCGCCACCCGCGCCAAGGCAGACTTCCTGGCCAATATGAGCCATGAAATCCGCACCCCGATGAATGCCATCATCGGCATGACCCAGCTGGCCTTGCAGACCAGCCTTAACCCGCAGCAGCGCAATTATCTGGACAAAGTACATATTGCCGCCAACGGCCTCTTGGGCCTGATCAACGACATTCTGGATTTCTCCAAGATTGAGGCTGGCAAGCTCAGTTGCGAGCAAACCGACTTCATGCTCGAAGATGTCATCAGCCAGGTGGCCGATCTGGTGGCGCTACGGGTGCGCGACAAAAACCTGGAACTACTGTTCGACATTGCCACCAATGTGCCGCCCCGGCTCATCGGCGATCCGCTGCGGCTGGGCCAGGTACTCAATAATCTGGTAGGCAATGCCGTCAAGTTCACCGAAACCGGTGAAATCGCGCTGGCCGTGCGGCTGGAAGCCGAAGACGCAGAACAGGTATTACTCAGCTTCGAAGTACGCGATACCGGCATCGGCATGAGTCAGGCCGAGCAGGAAAACGTCTTCCACGCCTTTGCCCAGGCCGACAGTTCCACCACCCGCCGTTACGGTGGCACCGGCCTGGGGCTAAGCATCTGCAAACACATTGTGGAACTCATGCACGGTGACATCACCGTCAGCAGCACGCCAGGCACCGGCAGCCGCTTCCGCTTTACCTGCAGGCTTGGCAAGGCACAATCACAGCCAACGCAGCCCAGTACCCTGCCGGACATTCGCGGCATGCGTGCGCTGGTAGTGGACGACAATGCCGCCGCCCGCGAAGTCTTTGTCCACATGCTGCAGGCCTTGCAACTGGAAGCCGACGCGGTGGACAGCGGCCCGGCAGCCCTGCGGGCGCTGCAGCAGGCGCATGCTGCCGGCCAGCCCTATCAGCTGGCCCTGATCGACTGGAAAATGCCCGGCATGGACGGGGTGGAAACACTGCAATACATCCAGGCCAGGCCAGACTTGCCGACACCGGTCTGCCTGCTGGCCACCGCCCACGACAGCGACAGCCTGACCCAAGCGCTGGGACAGACCCCGGTTGACGGCATTCTCGACAAGCCAGCCACTTTTTCTACACTGCTGGATGCCATCCACACAGCCTGCCATCACCAACCGGCACTTGCCCCCAGCAGCAGCACCCCAAGGCTGGATCTGCAGCAATTGAAGCCCTTGCTGCAAGACTGTCGCGTGCTGCTGGTAGAAGACAACCAAACCAATCAGGAAGTCGCGCTGGAACTGCTGCGCCAGGTTGGCATTCAGGCAGATCTGGCAGAAAACGGCGCGGAAGCGGTGGCAATGGCAAGCAAGCAGGATTACCAACTGCTGCTGATGGACTGCCAGATGCCGGTAATGGATGGGCTGGAAGCCACCCGTCAGTTGCGCCGCCTGCCGACGCATGCCGCTTGCAAAATCGTGGCCATGACCGCCAATGTCATGGCCGGAGAGGAACAACGCTGCCTGGATGCCGGCATGGATGATTACATTGCCAAGCCCATCGACATCCAGGTGTTCTACGCCACCTTGCTGCGCCATTTGCGACCAGAACTGCAGCTGCCCCTGCCCGACGGCAGCAACAATCCACAGCCGCACACGCCCGGCAGCACCCTGCTGGATCGCAATACCGCCCTGCTGCGCATGGGCGGCGACCACACTTTGTACGCCCGCTTGCTGAATCGCTTCCAGGAACGTGAACGTGATACCGTGCAGCGGTTGCAACAGGCAATAAGCAGCGGGGAAAACGACAGCGCGCGGCGCATCGTCCACAATCTGAGGGGCTTGGCCGGCAATATCGGGGCGGATGCGCTGGCCGCAGCCTGCCGCCATCTGGAATACCATCTGGATGGTGACGCTGCTGCGCAGGAGGAAGCCATCAACCGCCTGCAACAACAACTGCAACTGCTACTGGCCCATCTGGAAGAGCAACAAACCCCGGCGGAGCCTGCAAACAGCACACCGCAAGAAGACAGCCAGCAGTTGCTCAACACCCTGGCAGTCCAGCTGCAAGACAACGACATCAAGGCCAGCCGCACCGCCACTGCGCTCTACCATGCCCTGGCCGACCATGCAGAGGCTGATGCCGCGCAGCAAATATCCCGTCTGGCCGCACAGTACGAATACGACGCAGCACTGCAGCAGCTGGAACAGCTGGCCGTGCGCCTGCAACTGAACCTGACAATGCAATAGCCACCAGAAAGCACACGACCATGGCTGATCTCAGACAGCGCCAAAGCATCCTGATTGCCGATGACGTACCGGAAAATATCGAACTGCTGGCCGCCATCCTGGAGGACGAATATGCAATCAAGGTGGCCCCCAACGGCGAAAAGGCGCTGAAGATAGCGTATTCCGATGCGCCACCGGACCTGATCCTGCTGGATGTCATGATGCCTGGGCTCAGCGGCCATGAAGTATGCCGCCGACTGAAAGCAAACCCGGACCGGCAGCATATCCCCGTCATCTTCGTCACTGCCATGTGCTCGGTGGAGGATGAAAAATTGGGACTGGAAATCGGCGCAGTGGACTACATTACCAAACCCATCAGCCCGCCAGTGGTCAAAGCCCGGGTCCGCACCCATCTGGCGCTGTACGACCAAACCCGCGAACTGGAACGCATGGTGGCGCAACGCACCCGCGAGCTGCTGACCTCGCGTCAGCAAATCATCCAGCGCCTGGGCCGTGCTGCCGAATTCAAGGACAACGAAACCGGCAATCACGTCATCCGCATGGCCCATGCCTCACGCCTGATTGCCGAAGTGGCCGGCTTGGGTGACAAGGCACAGGAAATCCTGCAACTGGCCGCCCCCATGCACGATATCGGCAAGATCGGCATCCCGGACCACATTCTGCTCAAGCCGGGCAAACTGGATAGCAACGAGTGGAACTTGATGAAACAACATCCGCTGATGGGGGCTGACATCATCGGCAACCATGAAGATGAGCTACTGCAAACCGCCCATACCATCGCCCTGACCCACCATGAGCGCTGGGATGGCAGTGGCTACCCCTATGGCCTGCGTGGGGCAGCCATTCCACTGGTAGGCCGCATTGTGGCTATTGCCGATGTATTTGATGCCCTGTTGTCGGTGCGCCCGTACAAGCCAGCGTTGCCGCTGGAAGAAGCACTGGATTACATGTACGCCCAGGCCGGCTCGCACTTCGACCCACAACTGATTCCCGCCTTCAAGAAAGCGCTGCCAGCCATCCTGAAGATCCACCAGACCTACGCTGACGACACTAAATTTACCCCGGCACATCCGGAATGAAGCCCCCGGCTTGCTATCACCGCCGTTAATCGCGGCCCTGCCAGACAAGCACAAAAAAAGCCCCCGGAATACGGGGGCTTTTTGTTGCGGACCACAGCACCGGCGTGCTGTTTTCGCACTTACAGCTTGAACTGCGACACCAGCGAGCGCAGGTCACCGCCACGACGGGACAGATCCTGAATGATGGTGAGGATGCGTTGCACGTTTTCATCACTTTCCAGCGCCTTGGCATTGATGCGTTCCGCACTTTGCGCCATCACGGTGGTTGCCGTGCTCTGTTCCTTGGTGGAGCTGGTGATTTCCGACATGCGACCCGCGATATCGTGGGTGCTGGCCTTGATCTTGCCCACCTTGTCAGCCGCTTCGCGCGACATCGCCACCCCGGTGGCTACCCGCTCGTTGGTCTTGCTGGTATGGCCGATGGCCACTTCGGTCTGGCTCATCACGCTATTGATCATCTGCGCAATTTCCACCGTAGCCGAGGCGGTACGTTCCGCCAGCTTGCGTACTTCGTCTGCCACTACCGCGAAACCACGACCCTGTTCACCAGCCCGTGCTGCCTCGATGGCGGCATTCAGCGCCAGCAGATTGGTCTGATCAGCAATGTCACGAATAACGGCGACAATGCCGCGAATCTGCTCGGAATGGGAAGACAGATCACCCATGGCGCTTTGCAGGGCATCCACGGTCTGCACGATGGACTGCACCTCGTTTGCCACCTTCTCCATGGCCTGGTAGGAGTCTTCCGAGTTTTCGCGGGTACTGGCCACCAGCACTTCAGTCTCGCCGGCATTGTCGGCGATATGGTTGATGCTGACGGTGATTTCCTCGATGGTAGCCGCTGTGGCGGACAGCTCGTTGGACTGCACGCGCGAATCGGAAGCAATGCTCTCGGCTGCCTGATGCAGGGCGGAGGTGTCACGCGCCAGTGCTTCGGCATCGTTGCGCACGGAAACAAACATGCCATGCAGCTTGTGCACAAAGGCGTTAAAGGCTTCGGCGATCTGGCCGACTTCATCGTGCGAGCGTACCGGCAGATGCAGGGTCAGGTCGCCATCGCCGCTGGCCACATTACGCATGGCATCACGCAGCTCGGTCAGACCGGACAGCATGCGGGACACGCCAACCGTGGCCAGCAGCGCCACCACCACCACACCGGCGATCAGCACACCAATCATCAGTTCAATCAGGTGGGTAACGGATACCGTGGCAGCCGCTACCGGCACCACCACGCCCAGCAGCCAACCGGTCTTGCCTACCGGGTAGAGGGCCGTCATGCTGGGTTCGCCATTAATGGTGACCGTCTGCAGTGCGCCGTCCTTGCTGATGCCGTTAAGGTCGAAGCCGGACATCACCTCGCCGATTTTCTTCATGCCCGAATCCTTGGCCGGATGGGCAATCACCGAGCCGTCACCGGTCACCAGGAAGGCAAAGCCATCACCCGGCAGCTTGGAAGAAACCACTTCGTCGGCAACCCGTGCCAGGGAAACGTCACCCCCCGCCACGGCGACCAGCTGACCGTCTTTGCGCAGGGCCTTGGCAAAGGTGATGATCGGCTTCTTGGTGGCAGCATCGATATACGGCGGGGTCGCAATGGCTTCCTGCGAATTGCTGGCGGCCAGGTACCACGGGCGACCGGTCGGGTCATAGCCCGGCGGTACCGGCGTGGAACCGGTGAATTGGGTCATTTTCTTGTTGGGTTCACCGACATACATATCATCAAGCTTGCCGGCTACTTGCGACTGATCGAGGATGGGTTTCATATCCCCCTCGGTAAAGTGCAACAAGGCGGAGCCGACGATGTTCTGACGGGTGGAAACCCATTCTGTAATAAAACTGACTTTGTTATTGGCGGTCTGGCTGATCTGGTCGCTAATGGAAGACAGCAGGGCATCTTTCATCTTCCAGTAAGCCACACCACAGAACAGCAGCGAGATGGCCACCAGTATCATCAGGACGAATACAAGCATTCTGGAACGGAGAGTACGCATGGAGAATCCTATTCTTATAATTGCTTAAAACCCTACACTGCTGCCGGGCATGACAAAAACTTACCATCACAGGCAGGCTGTCATGTTCCTGGCTTCACCCCGACACGTCAATACCATTTTAAATGCATCAGTCATTTAAAAATAAAACTTTCACAATATCGGCATTGGCGTACAGATTCTGGCCTCAATCTCTTCATATCCCTCTCCGAAATATCAAAAAGTCGCTGGACCGGAAAGACCACGTTACAACGCTCTATTTATTGAACAGTTTCAGTCAACAATCCAGTTTTACAAGCAAATTATACTTTATGCATAGAAAAAGGATGCCTTGGCATCCTTTTTCAGCATTCTGCTACCACACGGCCTTGGCAATCAGCCTGCCACCGCATCCTTTAGCGCCTTGATCGGCGTGAAAACCACCTTGCGCTTGGCCGGAATCAGCACGGTTTCACCGGTTTTGGGATTACGACCATTACGGGCAGCGGTGTCCTTTACCTTGAATTTGCCGGTGCTGGCCAGGGTCAGCTCACCGCCATTGACCAGCTCTTCACGAATGGTCTGCTCCAGGGCGTCCATGAAACGCAGGACATCGACTTTGCTGCTACCGGTTTTTTCAGAAAGGATGGCAATGAGTTGTTGTTTGGTCATACATGGCTCCTGCGCCGCAAATGATGAAAAATGGCGTTAAACCATGAGGGTAACCAGCCAGCACCTGCTCCAGCAAGGGAAATTTGCGCCCGCATGACAAACCGGGTGCTTCCGATCGGCACACGCGATCTGGCATCCATAGCTACATGACATGAAAAACAAGCGCGCAACCATGAAGTTGCTTGGGCTTGCTTATGTTATTTTGATTACGTACACTTTCAAAATCACTTAGCTGCTCAACACAGGACCATCCCGCCATGCCCGCCTCCTGCCCTGCCAATTGCGACAACCGCTTTACCCTGCCCATGCCGGACCACGCACTGAGCGGTGCCGGCATCTGCGCCGGTCATTTGCTCAACATCGACAGCCAGGCAAGCCCGGTACATGGCAACCTGGTGCTGGCCGCTCTGGATGGCGAGTTGCTGGTTCGCCGCCTGCAACGCAGCGGCACACGCCTGCGCCTGCTGGCCGCCCATCCGGACTATCCTGACATCGACCCACATTACGCTCAGGATTTTGCCATCTGGGGTGTCGTCAACCCCGCCGCCAGCTAAGCGCTACGCACGCCCTTCGCCCGGCGACACATCCTGCCTTGCCTGTTCATGCCAGCAAGCTATAAATCAGCTTGCTGGACATAATCAAATCGGGGCAGGCAATCATGAACATTTCTCAAAGGCTGGCACTGACGCTGGGTATTGCCTTACTGGCGCTGCTGGGAATCGGCGGCTTTGGCCTGTATGAGCAGCAACAGGCCAATACCCGTTTCGAGTATCTGAACGCAAATACCTTTCCCAGCATAACGGCGCTGGACGAGATGCAAGAAGCGCTCACCCTGATGCGCACCGGCACCTACCGGCACGTGATTGCCCAGGATGATGCTCAAAAGCAAAAAGATCAGCAGGCCATCAGTACCCAGGACAAGCGTTTTGACGATGCGGTGGCCCGTTATCAGAAAGAGCTGATCGTCAACGAGGCAGACAGCAAGCTGCTGGAGCAGGACCGCAAGCTGATGCAGGACTACCGCAACGCGCGTGATGCCTTGTTGCAGCTATCCCGCCAGCACAAGACACAGGAGGCGGAGCAGGCCATTTTCAACGGACCGATACGCGGCACCACCGCAGCGCTCAGCAAAAACCTGTCTGATCACATGCAGTTCAACTACCAGCTGGCCGCCACCCTGTCCGACGATAACGCCAGGGCCTACAAGCAAGCCATCACCATGTCTATTGCCATTATCCTTGCCTGCCTGCTGGTATGCGCCACACTGGGTGGACGCCTGTTCAGCCACATCAAGAGCAGCCTTCTGGGAATACGTGACGTGATGCTGAATGTGCGCCAGTCGCTGGATTTTCGCCTGCGGGTCAGAGTGGAACGCAAGGATGAAGTGGGTGAAACCGCCGAGGCCTTCAATGCCCTGCTGCAACAACTGCAAAGTAGTTTCCAGGACATACGCCGCAGTGTGGAAACCGTGGATCAGGCCATAGAAGGCATGGCGGCCAATACCACCCAGATTGCCCGCAGCTCCGAAGTGCAAAGCGAAGCAGCCTCCGCCATGGCTGCCGCCGTAGAGGAAATGACCGTCAGCATCAACCACGTTTCCGACCGCGCAACCGAGGCCAGTAGCCAAACCCGCACCGCCGGTACCATGGCTACCCAGGGCGGCGAGGTCATCATGGCTACGATGGCTACGGTTGCCGGCATCACCCAGGTTTCCGCCTCGGTGCGGGATGCGGCCAGCCATATCCGCCAACTGAAACAGGATAGCCAGACCATCGCCACGGTGATGGGCATCATCAAGGACATTGCCGAACAAACCAATCTGCTGGCGCTCAATGCGGCCATCGAAGCGGCCCGTGCTGGCGAGATGGGACGCGGCTTTGCCGTGGTAGCAGACGAAGTGCGTAAGCTGGCGGAGCGCACAGCCAAATCCACCACCGAAATTTCCAGTGTCATCAGCAAGATGGAGCAAGGTACGGAAAATGCGGTCAGCAGCATGGAGCAGGTTGTGGAACGCGCCAACCGGGAAGCCGACAGCGCACGCGAGGCCAACACCGCTATCGACCAGATCCAGTCGAACACCCATCAGGCAATGGGGCGGGTCCATGACATCTCCAGCAGCATTGCTGAACAAACCAGTACCAGCACCACCATTGCCCAGCGGGTAGAGCAGATTGCCCAGATGGCAGAAGAAAACTCATCCGCCGCTGGCAGCTCGGCCGATGCCGCCCGCGACCTGCATCAGCAGGCCAGAGTGATATTGCGCACCGTCGCGCAGTATCAGGTGTAGACAACAAACCGGCGCTCACACTCAGCCAACACACTCAGCCAAGATGAGTGTGACGCTCCGGCCTGGCCACCGTTTCCATTTCCACCAGCCCCTGCAGAATGCCGCAGGCATCCACCGCCTGTTCGCGCTGGCAGCGCTGGCGCAGCGCGAACAATTGCTGTTTGAGCTGCAATAACTCTGCAATACGCGCATCAACATGCTGAATGTGATCATCCAGCAAGTGATTCACCCCGCCACAATCCGCTGCCGGAGCCGCCATCAGATCCAACAGCTGGTGGATTTCCTCATGCGTCATGTCCAGCGCCCGGCAATTGCGCACAAAACGCAGCCGCTCCAGATGCCGGTTGCCATAACTGCGATAATTATTGGCCTCACGGTCTGCTGCCGGCAGCAAACCTGCCTTTTCATAAAAGCGGACAGTCTCCGTGGTGCAGCCTGCCTGCTGGGCCAGATCACCAATTTTCATGCTTGCTCCTCTTCGCGCTTGACCTTGTAGTTGCTTCAGGGTGTTTACTGTAAGCCAAAGCCGTACAGGAGAACAATAATGTCGCACCCGCACCCGCATGTCCCCGACACACCGGCGCAAACCAGTTCGCGCTATCGCAAGCAGCAACACGACCATCACGGTACCGCGTGCTGCAATGCTGCGCCTATCCCGGCACAGCCACTGCCGGCATCTCAGCACAGGGACGGCCTGCAGCACACTCCCATCCGCATCCTGCAAATGGATTGCCCCACCGAAGAAGCGCTGATCCGCAAGCAGCTGTCTGGCTTGTCCGGTGTGGTGGAGTTGGAGTTCCGCCTGATGCAGCGCCTGCTTACCGTCACTCATCAGCCCGCCGCCTTGCCTGCCATACTGGCCGCCCTGCGCAGCCTGGGTTTTACCCCGGAAGTGGCCGAGACTGGTGCGCCCGCCACCACCCAGAACAGCACGCCAACGCCGTGGTGGCCGCTGGCACTTGCCGGCACCGCCGCACTGGCAGCCGAAATTGCCGACTGGCTGCAGGCCCCGGCCTGGCTGGCGGCACTGCTGGCGCTGGCAGCCATTCTGGGCAGTGGTATCGGCACTTATAAAAAGGGCTGGATTGCCCTGCGCCATGCCACCCTCAATATCAATGCGCTGATGAGCATCGCCGTCACCGGCGCGCTGCTGCTGCGCCAATGGCCGGAAGCCGCCATGGTGATGGTGCTGTTTACCCTGGCCGAGCGCATCGAGGCCCGCTCACTAGACCGCGCCCGCCATGCCATCGACAGCCTGCTGCAGCTCAGCCCGCCGCAGGCAACCGTGCAACAGGCCGATGGCAGCTGGCTGGCCATGCCGCTGGCAGATATTGGCATTGGCAGCATTGCCCGCGTGGCACCCGGCGAGCGCATCGCACTGGATGGTGAAGTTGTCCGTGGCAACTCCAGCGTCAACCAATCCGCCATGACCGGCGAAAGCATGCCGGTGGAAAAACAGCCGGGTGATAGTGTGTTTGCCGGCACGCTTAACGAAAGCGGTTCCTTCGAGTACCGGGTCAACGCCCTGCTGGCCGACACCATGCTGGCGCGCATTACCCATGCCGTGGAACAGGCGCAAGATGCCAAGGCTCCCACCCAGCGTTTTGTCGATCGCTTTGCCCGCATCTATACCCCGCTGGTTTTCCTGCTGGCACTGGCGGTGGCCGTCCTGCCCCCCTTGCTGGCAGCTGGCCACTGGCAAGACTGGATTTACAAGGCACTGGTATTGCTGGTCATTGCCTGCCCCTGCGCGCTGGTGATTTCCACCCCGGTTACCGTGGTAAGCGGGCTGGCAGCGGCAGCGCGGCGCGGCATTCTGATCAAAGGCGGCATCTGGCTGGAACAGGGGCGTCGCCTGCGCTGGCTGGCACTGGACAAGACCGGCACCATCACCCAGGGCAAGCCGGAGCAAACCGGCTGGCAGCAACTGGGTGCCGGAGATGCCGCCCACACCCGCAGCCTGGCGGCCAGCCTGGCCAGCCAGTCCGACCACCCCGCATCCCGTGCGGTTGCGCGTGCCGCCGCTCAGGACCAAGTCCCCCTGCAACAGGTGAGCAATTTTGCCGCCCTGCCCGGCCTGGGCGTTCGTGGCGACATTGGCGGCCATACCCTGTGGCTGGGCAATTACCGCTTGGCACAGCAGCAGGGACTCGGTTCAGCCAGCCTGCAGGCTTTGCTGGAACAACAACAAATGCGCGGCAACAGCGTGGTACTGCTACTGAGCCAGGACCAGGTGCTGGCCCTGTTTGCCGTGGCCGACACCGTGCGCCCGGATAGCCGCGTGGCCATCGCCGCCCTGCAGCAACTGGGCATTCGCACCATCATGCTCAGCGGTGACAACCAACACACTGTCAGCGCCATGGCCGCCAGCGTGGGCATGGACCAGGCCCGTGGTGAGCTGTTGCCACAAGACAAGGCGGACATCATCGCCAGCCTGGCCGGGGAGGGGCTGGTCGGCATGGTGGGCGACGGCATCAACGACGCCCCGGCGCTGGCACAGGCCGATATCGGCTTTGCCATGGGGGCAATGGGCTCGGACACCGCCATCGAAACAGCAGATGTCGCGCTGATGGAAGACAATCTGGCCCGGCTGCCCGACTTTATCCGCCTGTCGCGTGCCACGCACGCCATTCTGGTGCAGAACATTGCACTGGCGCTGGGCATCAAGGCCATTTTCCTGCTGCTAACCCTGCTAGGCATGGGCAGCATGTGGATGGCGGTATTTGCCGATGTCGGTGCCAGCCTGCTGGTGGTAGGCAACGGCTTGCGGCTACTGCGCAAGTAATGAACCCAGGCACGGCACTTGCTTTTAATCAGGACAGAAGCGCCTCCAACACCCCGGAGGCGTAGCTGTCGCCCTCACCCCGGGCGGCAGAACTTGCCTGCAGGAGCCAGACCATGACACCCAGCACCCCGCTTACCTTGCTGATAAGCCGACGCATCAATCCGGCACGCCATGCCGACTTTCACGTGTGGATACGCCACGGCGAAGCCCTTGCCAGTCAGGCCCACGGCTTTCTGGGCTCCGGCCTGCTGCAACCTCCGCCCGGTGATGACAACTGGCAAATACTGTTCCGCTTTGCCGATCAGGCCAGCCTGGACCGCTGGGCGGCCAGCCCGGAACGTCAGGCATGGCTATCCGCAGGTAGCGGACTGATCCAGCACAGCCACGTGCACTGCGCCGAAGGATTGGACAACTGGTTTGGCCTGAAACCACCGCCACGCTGGAAGCAGGCCGTGATGATCTGGCTGGTGTTCTTCCCGGTCTCGCTGTGCTTCAGCCTGCTACTGGGCGATACGCTGGCCACCCTGCCCGTGGTATTGCGCGTGCTGTGCAGCACCCTGCTGCTGACACCGGTCATGGTTTTCCTGTTTATCCCGCTGAGCAGTCGGCTGCTGCACAACTGGCTGCAGCGCGGCCCTTCCCACCCCGGCCAGCTGCACGGCGAACCCTGAGTCTGGCCATGTGCCGCATTTAATGCGGTACAGATCAAGACTTGGCGAAATTTTTATCTCATGAATGGTCGGCATGGGCGATACCCTCGTTTATGATAAGGGTATCGCACACCGCATGCGCCCAATGACTGAGAGTAATGCTGATGTCCACACCCTGGCACAGTCTGCTGGAAACGACACAACTGGAAACGCAGCTACGGGCATGGCAAGCAGCCAACCCCAATCAGCAGCTGCTGGCCCTGCTGGCCGAGTCCGACCGTGACAAGCTGCAACAACTGCAAACCAGTTGCCTGCACCTGGGCATCACGCTGGCTGGCGGCATTTTCCCCAAGCTGCTAGGCGAGCAGGGATTTCTGGCTGGTGGCGTCTGGCTGCTGCCACATGCCGCAGCCTGCCAACCGGCCCTGCTGCGCATCAACCCCGAGCACGGCGCTGTCGATGCCGCCCGGCACATGGCGCAGCGCGTGGAGCAAATGCTGCAACACTGGCCAGGCACGCAAGGCAAGCCGACGCTGTTCATGATCTTTGACGGCATGCTGCCAGACATAGCCTCCATTCTGGACGAGCTCTACCTACAACTGGCCGATCAGGTATTTTATGGCGGCGTCAATGCCGGCAGCGATAGCTTCCAGCCCATAGACTGCCTGTTTGATCAATACCAGACCCTGAGCCATGGTGTGCTGTGCCTGCTGCTGCCCGGCAGCGCCAACCCGGTGCTCAATCACGGCTACCCCACGCCGACACAGTGTATGACCGCCACGGCAACCGCCAGCAACCGCATTTTCCAGATCGACTGGAAACCCGCGTTCGCGGCCTATCAGGACATCGTGAAGCAGCAGTTTGGCGCGCAGCTGACACGCGACAATTTCTACACATTTGGCGTGCACTTTCCGCTGGGCATCATGCTGGCCAACCAGCAAGTGCTGATCCGCATTCCGGTGGCTCTTGAAGATGACGGCTCGGTATTTTGTGTGGGAGAGGTGCCGGAAAACACCATGCTGATCATGCTGCAAGCGCCGCAATCGCCCGGTACGCAATGTGTAGACAGCGTACTTAGCACACTGCGGCAGCGCCACGGCGATATCAGCAACCAGCCACTGCTAACCTTTTACTGCGCAGGCCGAAACATGCACTTTGGCCCGGCTGCCCTGGATGAAATCAGCCTGCTGCAAACCAACAGCCAGGCCCGCCCCCTGCTTGGCGCACTCACGCTGGGCGAGATCGGCAGCCTGCAGGAGTGGGGTTACCCGCTGTTTCACAACGCCAGCATCATCTGCAGCCTGTGGCAGCAGCCATGAACCGCGACCAACTGCTTGCCGTACTCTACGACCTGTCACTCACCATCGGGCGTGAAGTCACCGTGGACAGCCTGCTGACCAAAGTCCTGCAGCGACTGCTGTTTCATACCGGCTGCCCGGTCGGGTTGGTGATCAGTCACGCCGACGGCCCGGATGCCAGTAGCGGACAACTACTGAAAGTCATTGGCGACCATCACTTGCAACAACAGGCCGGACAAGATATCGCCCTGCCGCCCGGCTTGCTGGGACGCAATATACACGCAGCCTGCAACCCTGCCCTGCTGGCCCTGCTTACCGGCCAGCCACGCTATCAGTACGGCTTGCGCCTGCCGCTGGAACAGCACTACACAATCCTGCTGCTGGCACCGGAAGCCATGCTGCAGAACTTGCCGCTGGAACATGTCTTTCCGCCCATCCTGTCCAATCTGGCCCGTGCCATCAAATTGTGCCAGGACAGCGAAAAGCTGGCCGAAGCCCTGCAGCGCGAGCGCAACCAGGCCAAGGCCGAGCTGGACCGGGCGCAGCGTTTCAGCACCGCCCTGCTCAATGCCATGCCGATTGCCGTGTTCTACAAGGACGTTACTGGCCGCTACCTGGGCTGCAATCCGGCGTTCACCCGCACGGTGGGCATGCAGGCAGAAGAAATCATCGGCAAAACCCCGGCAGAAGTATGGCCGGCAGAACTGGCCAGCATGTTTACCCGGAATGATGGCGAACTGATTGCCAGCCGCCAGCCCTTGCTGTTTGAATATGTCATCCGCAGCAAACAGGGGCAGCTGATGGATGTCGTCTACGCCAAAGACCTGTTCTACAACGAAGACAACAGCATTGGCGGCATCATCGGGGCCTTCATCGACATCAGCGCGCGCAAGTCGGCCGAAGAATCCTTGCGCCAGTCACTGATCCAGGCCATCAGCGCATTATCGGCAGCCATGGTGCATCGCGACCTGAGCACCGCAGGCCATGAGGTCCGCGTCAGCGACCTTGCCGTTGCCATTGGCCGCAAACTGCAGCTGGACGAGCACCAATTGGAAGGCCTGGGACTGGCTGCCATGGTGCATGACATCGGCCAGATCCAGATTCCGTCGGAAATCCTCACCCGTCCGCGCCGCCTGAACCATGAAGAATTCGAACTGGTGAAAATGCATGCCGAAGCCAGCCATGAAATCCTCAAGGATATTCATTTCCCCTGGCCGATTGCCGACATTGCCTGGCAGCACCACGAGAACATGGATGGCAGCGGTTACCCGCGCGGTCTAGCCGGTACCGACATTTTGCTGGAGGCACGCATCCTCCACGTGGCAGACAGCATGGAAGCCATGCTGTCACACCGCCCCTTCCGGCGGCAGCTGGGTCTTGAGCAGGCACTGGCACAACTGAGACTGTATCGTGGCAGCATTTACGACAGCCAGGTGGTGGACGCCTGCCTCGCACTCTTTACCGAGCAAGGCTACGCATTGCCGGACAACAAAAGAAAAAACTGAGCATGGATGCACCCGTTACCTCACTACCCCACTCTGCCTTCACCCTGCAGGCCGTCATTCGTCAATTACCAGACCGGGTCATCATCAAGGACCTGAACTCCACGTTCATCACTTGCAACCAATGCTTTGCCGATGACGTGGGGATGACCATCGAGTCGGTTGCCGGCAAGACAGACTACGACTTTTTCCCGACCGAGCTAGCCGCCGCCTATCAGGCAGATGACCGCAAGGTCATTCTGAGCGGCCAGCCCATTCGCATGGAAGAGCCCTATATGCTGCATGGCCAGCCGCACTGGCTGGAAACCAGCAAGTCACCCATTTTCGATGCCGATGGCCAGTGCATAGGACTGACTGCCATTTTCAAGGACATCACCCAGCAAAAGCAGGACCAAGCAGAAATGCAGCGCCGTGCCTGGGCGTTACAGGCCAACAGCCGCACCAATCAGGCCCTGGTACAGGCCAGTGAAGAACGGGAGCTGCTGCAGGCCGTGTGCGATGCCATCGTGGCAGACCAGCGTTATCCGCTGGCCTTGATCTGCGGCCTGAGCGATGTACAGCAAAGCCGGTTGCAGATGCTATCCGCCGCCGGCAATGCCATCGCCTATGCCAGCCAGATGGAAATCAGCTGGGATGAACACACGGCAGAAGGGCAAGGTCCGATTGCCCGCTGCATCCGCCAGGGCAGCACCATTTCACTGGGCCAGCTGCAAAAAAGTCATGATTTCCAGCCGTGGAAGGACGCCGCCCTGTCCTTTGGCCTGCAGGCCATTGTGGCCATCCCGCTGATAGCCGGGCCAGATCTGATCGGCGCACTGGCGGTATATGCCGACGAAGCCCATTCCTTTGGTCCCGTTGAAGTACAGGTATTCGAGGAACTTACCCGCAATGTGCAGTTTGGCATCCAGTCACGCCGCACCCGCGTGGCCTACCAGCAATCGCTGCAGGAACAAGCCAGCCAGGCGCAACTACTGGAAAATGCCCTGGAAAATGCGCTGGCTGCCATTGCCTCCGTCTTGGAGCAGCGCGACCCCTACACCGCCGGTCATCAAAAGCATGTGGCCGAACTGGCAGTGCTGATCGGCCAGGAAATGGGTCTGCCGCAACAGCGTCTGCGCGGCCTGTATCTGAGTGGCGTGGTACATGATCTGGGCAAGATTGAAGTGCCGGCGGAAATCCTCAGCAAACCCAGCCGCTTGCACCCGGTGGAGTTCGCCCTGGTCAAGCGCCACCCCGAGGTGGGTTACAACATCCTGCGGAATATTGATTTCCCCTGGCCAATTGCCGACATCATCCGCCAGCACCACGAATACCTGGATGGTTCCGGTTATCCGCTGGGCCTGTCCGGGGCAGCCATCCTGCTGGAGTCGCGCATCCTCACCGTGGCCGATATTGTCGAGTCGATGTCATCCGACCGGCCCTATCGCGCAGCACTGGGCATCAACCAGGCCATAGCCCAGATTCAGCTGATGCGTGGCACGCAGCTGGACCCTGACGTGGTGGATGCCTGCATCCGGGTACTGGGGCAAGGCATGTTCACCCCGCATCTGCTGACAGTCGAAGCGCAGGCTTAGTCCACGCCCGCCACTGCCAGGCAGCGGGCGGGCGACTTGAAGGCAGCAATCCCCGGCAGTTGCTGCTACGCATCGCCTGCCCGGCATTATCCCCACGGGCAGCAATACGGCTTCAGCATGAAGATTGGTGGCACTTTGCCGCCGCCGTTACATCATGCAGGCTGGCGGAAAAACTCACCCACCTTGCTGGCACTGACCTTCTGCAACTGGCAAAGCTGCTGATGACTGAGACTGCGTGCACCATGCTTGCGGCTGGCCGTCTCCAGCAGGTACTGCAGCAGATGGGCCGCCATGCGCGCATCGGCCAGTGCTCGGTGTGCACGGCCAGCATCCGGCAACCCGGCCCAGCGGGTAAGCGTACCCAGCTTGTGATCCGGTGCCTGCGGCAACAGACGGCGCGCCAGCAGCAAGGTACAGGCAAACTCCTGCTGTCGCTGCCTGCCCAGCAGGCCCAGTTCGTAATCCCAGAACTTGCGGTCAAAAGCAGCGTTATGTGCCACCAGCGGGATGTTGCCGACAAAGTCAGCCACTTCGCGCATCACCGTCGCGGCAGGCGGTGCCGTGCGCAGCATGGCATTGCTGATGCCGGTAAGCCGCTCGATTTCCGCCGGCACCCGCACACCCGCATTCATCAGGCTTTGATAGCTGTCCAGTTCGCGGCCATCCTGCCACAACACCACGGCAACTTCGGTTACCCGGCTGCCAACAGACGGTGACAGCCCGCTGGTTTCAAAGTCGAGCACTGCATAACAGGGGGATGTACTACTCAATTCAGCGCCGCCTTGGCTGCCTCTTCCGGGCTCAGGCCGTCAAAGAACATATCGGTAAACCACTCGGCATTTTCTTCGATTTGCTGCTGCGCCTCTTCAGGTTTGGCACCGGCAGCAACAAACAGGGCTTCCACTTCGGCACACCACTGCAACAGGGCGATGGTATCCGGGTCGAGTTCGTCTTCCTTACGCTTGGACATGGTTTTGTTTCCGTTAAATATTGAACTGGCGGCATTGTACACGCCCAATGCCGCTTACAAGCCACGCAGTGATGGATATTGCTAGAATCAGCGGCTGATCAACCTGAAGGATTGCCCGATGCAAAAGCTTGTTGCTGTCGATCTGGCCAAAAGCTATCGCCTGCTCAACCACGGCCCCACCGTACTGGTTTCTTCCGCTCATGATGGCCAGCAAAACGTGATGGCCGCCGCCTGGGCCATGCCGCTGGATTTCGACCCGCCCAAGGTGCTGGTGGTGGTGGACAAGGCCACCCATACCCGGCAATTGATGGAGGCCTCTGGCGAATTTGTGCTGAACATCCCCTGCCGTGCCCAGGCAGAGCAGGTGTTGACGGCGGGCAGTTGCAGTGGCAAGGACGTGGACAAGTTTGCCGCCAGCGGCCTGACTGCCATGGCGGGCGACAAGGTAGCCGCACCGCATGTGGACAGCTGCATTGCTTATCTGGAATGCCGCATCATCAGCGAGCCGCACAATCAGCAGCAATATGATCTGTTCATTGGCGAAGTACTGGCCGCCAAGGCTGACCCGGATGTCTGGCACGATGGCCATTGGCAGTTTGATGGTCACGATGCCAAACGCAGCCTGCACTACATCGCCGGCGGCAACTTCTTCAGCATTGGCGAGCAGTTTAGCGTGCAGGCGTACACGCCAGCGCATTGAAGCAGGCCACCAATACGGCGGCCTGCGGGTGGTGGACTAGAGAACTTGCTGCACAAAACTGTCGAAAGCAGCCACCAGCCGTTCCACATCGGCTGCCGTGGTTTGCGGGCAAATCAGCAGCATATTGTGGAAGGGCGTGATCAACAGGCCGCGATTAAGCAGGAACAGATGAATGATGTGTTCCATGTCGCTATCCAGGATTGCGTCTGCCTCGCTGCCATTACGCGGCGGGGTGGCAGTGAACTGGAACTCGGTACGCGCCCCCACCTGCGTCACGCACCAAGACAGTTGGTGACGGGTAATCACCTTGCGCAAACCTGCTGCCAGCTGCTCGGCCAGGGCAAACATGTGGGTATAGGCCGCTTCGGTCATCACCTCGGCCAGATTGGCGCGCATGGCGGCCATGGCCAGCATATTGGCGGTCAGCGTGGTGCCGATGCCGCTGTGGCCAGGCACTGCTTCGCGCTTGGCCTGCTGCGCCCGCTCGGCCATTTCCGCCGAAAAACCATACACCGCACACGGCACGCCACCGCCCATCGGCTTGCCCAGCACCATCATGTCCGGCTGCAAGCCATGCGCACGACTATAACCACCCATGCCCGTGCTGATGGTATGGGTTTCGTCCATGATCAGCAGCGTGCCGTAGCGACGGCACAGCGCCTGCGCAGCCTCCCAGAAGTCCGGCTCCGGCAACACCATGCCGATATTAGTCATGGCAGGCTCGGCCAGCAGGCAGGCTACCTGGCCATCCTTCAGCGCTTCTTCCAGTGCGGCCAGATCGTTGAACTCCACCACGCGGGTGTACTGCTTCAAGTCATAGACCTGCCCCAGCAAGCTGGCACGCTGCACCGGCTGGCCGTCCACCAGATCAACAAACACATCGTCGATGGTGCCGTGATAGCAGCCATTGAACACCAGCAATTGCTGACGACCGGTGGCAGCCCGCGCCCAGCGCAGGGCAAAGCGGTTGGCATCGGTGGCGGTCATGGCAAATTGCCAGTACGGCAGGCCAAAGCGCCGCGCCAGTTCCTCGGCCACCCAGACCGCATCCTCTGAGGGCAACATGGTGGTGATGCCGCGTGCGGCCTGCTCGGCTATGGCTTTTGCCACCGGTGCCGGACCGTGACCAAACATGGCCCCGGTATCGCCCAGGCAAAAATCGACATACTGATTGCCATCCACATCTTCAAAACTGGCCCCTTGCGCCTGCTTTACATAGAGGGTGAAGGGGGTGGACCAGTCATCCATCCAGTGCAGCGGTACGCCAAACAGCAAGTGCTGATCGGCACGCGCCGACAGTTGCTGCGATTGCGGCCGGGCCGCAATAAAGCGCTCACGCTCGGCAGCGTGCAGTTGCAAGGCTTTGTCCCAGTTGATGCCGTGTCGTGTGCTAGTCATCCATTTCTCCTTGATCTTGTTGTGTGCGGCCAGTCAGCCCGCAGCATGTCATACGTGCAATTGCAGGTGTTCGCGTTCCCAGGCGGTAATGCCACGATTGAAGGTTTCGAATTCCTTTTCCTTCACCGCGCAAAATGCCTGCACAAACTGCTCACCCAGAATGTCGGACAACTCCGGGCAGTCCTGCATCAGTGCCACTGCGTCTTCCAGGCTGCGTGGCAGCTCAAAATCCAGATCGTAGGCACTGTCAGACATCGGCTCACTGGGGATCAGGCCCTGCACCATGCCCAGATAACCGCAGGCCAGCGTGGCTGCCATCGCCAGATAAGGGTTTACATCCACGCCAGGCACCCGGTTTTCCAGCCGCCGCGCCGCCGGGCTGGACGGCGGAATGCGGATGCCGCAGGTGCGGTTGTCATAACCCCAGCGCACATTGATGGGCGCTGCCGCATGACGACTGAGGCGGCGATAGGAGTTGACGTAAGGAGCCAGCATCGGCATCACCATGGGCAGGTATTTCTGCATGCCGGCAATGTGATGGAAGAACAAGGGGGTGGCGCTGCCATCTGCCGCCGAAAAGATATTCTCGCCGCTCTCGGCACTGACAATGCTCTGGTGGATATGCATGGCGCTGCCGGGTTCGTCTTCCATCGGCTTGGCCATGAAGGTGGCAAAAATATTGTGACGGTAAGCAGTTTCACGCACGGCACGCTTGAACAGAAATACCTGATCGGCCAGTTCCAGCGCATTACCGTGGGCAAAATTGATTTCCATCTGGCAGGCACCCACCTCGTGGATCAGCGTTTCCACATTCAGCTGGGCTTGCTGGCAGAAGGTGGACAGCTCCTGGAAGAAAGGGTCGAAATCATTGACCGCATCGATGGAAAAGGACTGCCGCCCCACCTCGGAACGCCCGGCACGGCCAGTGGGCGGACGCAAAGGCTCATGCGGGTTACTGTTCTGGCGGATCAGGTAAAATTCCATCTCCGGTGCCGTCACCGGCAGCCAGCCACGGGCGGCATACAGGGCCAGCACCTTGCGCAGTACCGCGCGCGGCGAAATACCCACCGGTTTGCCGTCGAAATCCTCGCAGTCGTGTATCACCACAGCCACCGGTTCGATGGCCCACGGCACCAGGCGGATGGAACTGGCATCCGGCACACACACCATGTCCGGATCGTTGGCACCGACAAAACGCTCGAATTCGGCAAACTCACCGTTGACGGTAATGGTAAGTACCGCCTTGGACATCTTCATGCTTTCTTCAGCCAGGAACAGATCCTTCGGCACGATCTTGCCACGTGCCACACCCGTCATATCCGGGATGACGCATTCCACCTCGTGAATGTTGTGTGCGCGAATGAATTGTTGCAAATGCTCATGCATGATTTCTCCTTTATGATCAAATTATGCAAAAAAGCCAGCATTCCAACACCGCACCAACCCGAATGAATTAAAATGCAAATACCGGAACATAAGCTGGTATCCATCATAGTAACCACAAAAATTGATGTCAATTTATGATCAAATAAATCTGCAAAAGTGAAGCATCACAGCAATACCCCTGCTATGGTATCCTTGTGGCAAACTCAAATACCGACGACTCGCCTACAATGAAGACTCCCGCCTCCTCTACCCTACAGGACGAAACCTACACCACACTGCGCCAATGGCTGTCGCTGGGCCGCTGGCTGCCGGGTGAACGTCTCAAGATCAAACAACTGGCCCAGGACATGCAGGTAGGCGAAATGCCGGTGCGCACTGCACTGCAACGCCTGGTAGCAGAAAAGGCGCTGGCCAATATTCCCAATTGCGGCGTTACCGTGCCGCAACTCAGCCGCACCCAGTTTGATGACATTCTGCAAACCCGCATGCTGCTGGAAGGCGAAGCTGCCGAAAAGGGTGCGCGCAATCTGAGCAGCGCAGACTTCAAGCTGCTGGAGGAACTGACGGCCACCATGGGCGAGGCCATTCGCCAGCATGACGTCAAGGGCTACCTGACCGCCAACGAGGACTTCCACATCACCTTGTATCGCGCATCCGGCTCGGCCATGCTGCTGGCGCTGATCGAAAGCGTGTGGCTGCACGTCGGCCCCATCTCCAACCAGCTGCATCAGGACGCGCACGTATGGAGCATCATGAACGACTGCCATGAGGACATGATGCGCGCCCTGCAACGCAAGGATCCGTCCGCCGTGCGCCGCGCCATTGAGCGCGATCTGTTCAATGCCGGGCAGTACCTGAAAACCCTGTGTAGCTAAGCGCACACCACAGGACATGAAAAACCGGGCTCATGCCCGGTTTTTTGTTTTACCCGCAAGACAGCTACAGCGCATACCAGGCCATGAAGACCGCCACGCCCCGCGCCACCCGCTCACCCAACTGGGCCAAATCCTCTTCACTCACCACGCCAACCAGAAAAGTCTGCTGATATTCCGCCTGCATCAGGGATAACAAATGCATGGCAGCAATCCAGCCATCCGCCTGGCGCAGGCGACCAGCCTGCATTTCCGCCTCCAGATAAGCGGCTACCTTGTTCCAGCCCTGGCGCGGGCCCGCTTCATAAAACTGCTGGGCCGCCCCCGCACGCACCAACTCACCGGCAATGATGCCGCGCATGGCCATCAGGTCCGGCCCCAGAATCACCTGCAGGTAGTTTTCCCCAAATGCCTGCAAAGCCGCCGCAATATCCCCGCCCGGCACCAGCCGGGCATAAGCATGCGACATGCGTTCTTCAGCCAGCATTTTCATCACGCTCAGGAACAACTCCTCCTTGGATTTGAAATAACCGTACAAAGTGGCCTTCGAGCCCCCCACGCGGCTGCAGATTTCCGCCATGGAGGTTGCCTCATAACCACGCTGCAGGAATAACTCCGCAGCCGTTGCCACCATCGCCTGACGGCGCTCTTCACTTTTTGTTCGCATTTTTGCTCCAAACTGTACCGAACTGTACGGTTTTACTTGACGGCATCGTTATTGCTCATTATAACCGTACCGTACAGTACAGTTAAAGGCTCTGTCAAAATAATGAACACCCAATCAAGCATGCACCCAAGGCGCACTCTGCTACAACTGACCCTGCTAGGCAGCCTGCTGCTGGCCGGTTGTGCCAGCGTGCCAGACCTGGGCCCGTCAGCCAGCAGCAAGACCATGCAGGACATGGCCAGCCAACAAACCCTCACTCCCGGCAACGCCGACTGGATGAGCCAGAACTGGTGGCAAAGCTATCAGGATGGACAGCTGGACGCCATCATGCAGGAAGCGCTGGCCAATTCGCCAGACCTGGCCGCCGCCCAAGCGCGGCTGGCCAAGGCGGCGGGCCAGGCCGAGCAGACGGGTGCCGACGATCTGCCCAGCCTGGACTTGAACACCTCGGTGACCAAGATGAAGCAAAGCTATAACAACGGCTTTCCCGTGGCCTTCGTGCCGCATGGCTACAACAATTCAGCCAAGGTGGAGCTGGATTTCAGCTATGAATTCGACTTCTGGGGCAAGAACCGCGCCGCCATCGCCGCCGCCAGTTCGGAGCTGGCCGCCGCCCAGGCAGAAGCAGCGCAAAGCCGCCTGACCCTGACCAGCTCCATTGCCGCCGCCTATGCCGAACTGGCCCGTCTGTTTGCCGAGCAGGATGCCGCAGAACAAGCCCTGACGGTCCGCCAAAACAGCACGGCGTTGCTGCAGCAGCGCTTTGACAATGGCCTGGAAACGCTGGGCAGCTTACGCCAGGCACAATCCCGCAGCGCCGCCGCCAGTGCCGATCTGAGCGCTGCCCGCCAGGCCATTACCCAGCAAAAGCTGAGTATTGCCGCCCTGATGGGAGCCGGCCCGGACCGCGCCCAGAACATGCGCCGCCCGGCCACCAGCCTGCTGCATCCGCAAGGCCTGCCCGCCACTCTGCAGGCCGACCTGCTGGGCCGCCGCCCCGACCTGGCGGCCGCCCGTCTGCGTGCCGAAGCTGCGGCCAGCCGTATCAAGGTGGCGCGCGCGGCCTTCTACCCCAATGTCAATCTGTCGGCCTACCTGGGCGTGCAATCGCTGGGACTGAGCTATCTAACCAAGAGCGGCTCCGACATCGGCGGCATTGGCCCGGCCATTTCGCTGCCAATTTTCCGTGGCGGCGCACTGCAGGGCAGCTACCGCGTAGCCAGCGCCGAATACGACGCCGCCGTCGCCAGCTACAACCAGACCCTCACCCAGGCGCTGCATGACGTGGCCGACGTAATGGCCCAGGAAAAGGAACTTAGCCCGCAGCTGGAACAGCGCCGCCTGGCATTGAAAACCGCCGAGGAATCCTACCAGGTGATGCAGAACCGCTATCAGGGCGGCCTGGCCAGCTATCTGGACGTACTGAACGCAGAAGATAACGTCATCAGCACCCGCCGCAGCGCAGCCAGTCTGGAAACCCGGCTGTTCCTGCTTGACGTCAACCTGATCAAGGCACTGGGCGGCGGTTATCAGCAAGCCTGAGCCAGCCCATCCGAATAAGCACATTGCAGAGAACCATCATGAGCGAAAACATCCAAGCCCTCCCCGCCTCCGACGCCCCGCACAGCGACAGCCTGCGCCTGGCAAAACGCAAGAAACTGTTTGCCCTGCTGGGCGGTGTCCTTGCCCTTAGCGCGCTGGCCGCCGGCGGCTACTGGACACTGGTGGCATCCCACCATGTCAGCACCGACAATGCCTATGTTGCCGTTGAAATGGCCCAGATCACCCCGGAAGTGGGCGGCACCATCCGGCAGGTGATGGCCGTAGACACCCAGAGCGTAAAACGCGGCGACATCCTGGCCCGGCTGGACGACAGCGACGCCAAGTTGAATCTGGCCCAGGCCGAGGCCGAACTGGCGCGAGCCGAACGCCGTGTGCAAGGCTATCTGGCCAGTGACGAGGGTCTGCAGGCACAGATTCAGGCCCGCATTGCCGACCAGGCACGCAGCAATGCGCAGCTGGCCTCCGCCCGGGCCGACCTGCAACGCGCCGAGCTTGATCTGCATCGCCGCCAGGCCCTGGCCAAGAGCGGTTCGGTATCCGGCGAGGAACTGAGCAATGCGCAAAACGTGTTCAGCACCGCCAGCGCCAGCCTGGTCGCCGCCGAAGCCGCTGCCAAGCAGGCCGAAGCCAATGCCCGCGCTGCACAAGGTTCGCTCAAGGCCAATCAGACCCTCACCGTCAACACCACGGTGGACACCAACCCGGAAGTGGCACTGGCCCGCGCCAAACGGGACCAGGCCCGGCTGGATCTGGATCGCACCGTCATCCGCGCCCCGGTGGATGGCGTGGTGGCCAAGCGCCAGGCCCAAACCGGCCAGCGCGTACAGGCAGGCACCCAGCTGATGTCGGTGGTACCGCTGCAGCAGGCGCACGTGGATGCCAACTTCAAGGAAGTACAGCTGGACAAGGTGCGTATCGGCCAGCCAGCCACCCTGACAGCCGACCTGTACGGCAGCCGCGTCACCTACCACGGCAAGGTGGCCGGTCTGTCTGGCGGCTCCGGCGCGGCCTTTGCCACCATCCCGGCGCAAAACGCCACCGGCAACTGGATCAAGGTGGTGCAGCGCCTGCCGGTACGCATTGCCCTGGACCCGGCTGAATTGCGCGCTCATCCGCTGCAAGTAGGCCTGTCGATGGAAGTCACCATCGATACAGCCAGCGAGTAAGCCAGCATGACTGACAGCCAAACCCTCGCTTCACCCAAGCCACTGGAAGGCAGCACGCTGTGGCTGGCCGCCCTGGTACTGGCCGCCGCCAACTTTGTGGCGGTACTGGACACCACCATTGCCAACGTATCGGTGCCCAATATCGCTGGCGGCCTGGCGGTATCCTCCAGTCAGGGTACTTATGTCATTACGTCTTATGCCGTGGCTGAGGCCATTACCGTGCCGCTCACCGGCTGGCTGGCCGCGCGGCTTGGCACAGTACGGCTATTCATCGGCTCCATGGTGCTGTTTGGCCTGTTTTCCCTGCTGTGCGGCATGGCCGGTTCGCTGGAAACGCTGGTGTTGTTCCGCGTACTGCAAGGCCTGGCGGGCGGCCCGCTGATGCCAATGTCGCAAACCCTGCTGCTGCGGATTTTCCCCAAGGAAAAAACAGGCGCGGCCATTGGCCTGTGGAGCATGACCACGCTGATTGCGCCCATCATGGGGCCGATTCTGGGCGGCATATTGTGTGACCAGGTGAGCTGGCCGTGGATTTTCTGGATCAACGTCCCCATCACCATGCTGTGTGGCTATGTCGGCTGGCAGCTGCTGAAAAGCCAGGAAAGTCTGCGCGAGAAAATCCGCATGGATGCCGTCGGCCTGGGCCTGCTGGTGGTGTGGGTGGCGGCGCTGCAGATCATGCTGGATGAAGGCAAGAACCTGGACTGGTTCAACTCGGCTGAAATCATTGCTCTGGCGGTGACCGCTGCCATCGGCTTTGCTGCCTTCCTGATCTGGGAAATGACCGAGAAGAACCCGGTGGTCAACCTGCGGGTATTCCGTCACCGTGGCTACTGGGCCAGCGTGCTCACCATCTCACTGGCCTTCGGCTCCTTCTTTGGTGCCACGGTGCTGACGCCGCAATGGCTGCAAAGCTATATGGGCTACACCGCCACCGAAGCAGGCCACGCCACCGCGATGAGCGGCATTCTGGCAGTGCTGGTGGCCCCGCTGGTGGCGCAGCTGTCTACCCGCGTTGACCCACGGCCCTTGGTGTTCATGGGGGTGATGTGGCTGGGCGGCGTTACCTTGTACCGCAGCTTTTCCACCACTGATATGGGTTTCTGGCAGGTGGCCTTGCCGCTGCTGTTCCAGGGCGTGGGCATGCCCTTCTTCTTTGTGCCGCTCACCGGCCTGGCCATGGCCAGCGTGGAGCCGGAGGAAATGGCCTCGGCCGCAGGCTTGATGAGCTTCATGCGCACGCTGTCCGGTGCGTTTGCCACCTCGCTGGTAACCACCGCCTGGGAAGACAAGGCCAGTTACAACCATGCCGACCTGGTGGGCAGCATCGACCCCGGTGGCGACACCCTGCGCAGCCTGCAGGCCAGCGGCATGAGCCTGGATGCAGCCAGCAACCAGCTCAACCAGCTGTTGCAGTCGCAAAGCATCATGCTGTCCACCAACCAGATTTTCTGGCTGACCGGCCTGTCGTTTGTGGTGGCCGCCTGCGCCATCTGGCTGGCTCCGCGCCCCACCCGTGTGGCGGATACCAGTCAGGCGCATTGATCATCCGTAGTTCAGCAAAAAGCCCGGTGCATGCACCGGGCTTTGTATTTTCAATACCGTGGCGCTTACTGCACGCCGACGTCGCCACCCAAGGCCTGATACAGCGTCACCTGATTCACCAGCCGGTTGTAACGGTTTTCCAGCAGGCTTACCTCGGCTGTACGGCGCGTTTCTTGCGCATCCAGCCAGTCTTTCAATGGTGCCGCACCGGCCTGATAGCGCAGTTGGTATAGATGCTCTGCCCGCAGCGCCAGCAAGGCAGACTGGGTCAGCCGTTCGCCCTGTTGCCGGTACTGGCTGCCGGCGGACAAGGCATTGTCCACGTCAGCCAGGGCGGAATATAAAGTCTGGCGGAAATTCACCACCGCCAATTGGTAATCAGCCGCGCTGATGCTGTTGTTCAGCTTCATCTGCCGCCATTGCAAAAATGGCAGGGTAACGCCTGCCCCCAGCGTGGCCAGCGGATTGCTAAGCACCTGCGCCAGCCGGGTACTGCTGCTGCCCAGGCTGCCGGTCAGGGAAAAATCGGGATAGTACGAGGCACGGGTGGCATCGCCAGTTGCCAGTGTTTCGCGCAGGCGCAGTTCGGCAGCGCGCAAATCCGGCCGACGGCCAAGCAAGGACACCGGCAAACCGGCAGGCACATCCGGCAGATCGGTCACGGGCAGGCGGTCACGCAAGGCGATATCGCCCTTGGGCGGGCCATCCAGCAATATCGCCAGCGCGTTCTGCGTCTCGGCCAGTTGCTGCTGGTAGTCATGCAGGCTGGCTTGCTGGCTGGCCAGGCTTTGCCGCACGGTCAGCACGTCCAGCTCGGCTGCGGCACCGGCTTGTTGCTTGGCCAATACAAGTCGCAAGGCTTGCTGCTGGTAATCCACACTGGACTGGCCCAAGGCCAGGCGCTGGCGTAGCCAGGCTTGCTTCCAGTACAGCTTGATGGTGCTGCCAATCAGGCTGAGACGGCTGCTTTGCATATCCTGCACCGTGGCACGGGCTTCCCAGGCCTTGGCATCGCGCTGATGGGCCAGCTTGCCCCATAAGTCCAGCTCGTAACTGACGGACAGCGTGGCAGCGTGGCTCTGGCTGTTGACGGCAGCGCCACCCAGCCGCTGGCTGGCGGAGCTGGACAGGCTGAAGGACGGCGTGGGTGCCAGGTCGGTCTCAGCCAGATCGGCTTGCAGCATGGCCTGCCGCACCTTGATGGCAGCGGCGGCCAGGTCGTTATTGCGTGCCAGCACTTGCGCGATCAGCGCGTTGAGTTCGGCATCGCCAAACTGTTGCCACCAGTCAGCAGCGGTTACGGAATTGGCCGTCTGCGGGCCAGCCTGCCATTGCGCGGGCAAAGCCAGCGCCGGTGTCTGGTATGGCGTGGCGGTGATGCTGGCACAGCCTGCGAGCAACAGGCAGGCCAGCAAGATGGGGTTGGATACTTTCATTCTGTCATTCTGTTCTGAAGCGGTACTCATTCACGGGACAAGGCCACCACCGGATCCAGCCGCGCGGCATTGCGTGCCGGCAAATAGCCAAACAGCACGCCCACCAGGGTGGAACAGGCAAAGGCCGCCACAATGGACGTGGCCGAATACACCATGGTGAAGCTGGCAAGCTTGGCCACCAGTACGCCCAGGCCCAGCGACAAGGCCACGCCCAGCGCACCGCCCAGCAGGCATACCAGCACGGCCTCGATCAAAAACTGCTGCATGATGTCGCGCTGGCGCGCCCCCACCGCCATGCACACGCCGATTTCGCGGGTACGCTCGCTAACCGAGACCAGCATGATGTTCATCACGCCAATGCCGCCCACCAACAGCGAAATCACCGCAATCAGCGATACCAGCAGTGTCATGGTGGCGGTGGTGCTGGCAATGGTCTGGCGGATGCTGTCGGTATTCATCACAAAAAAGTCCTGCGTGCCGTGACGGCGGATCATCAAGGCCACCAGGCTTTGTTCGGCAGCGTCGGTAGATACGTTGTCGCTCACCCGCACAGTGACGGCTTTGAGGTAGTCCTGACCCAGCATGCGGTACATCACCGTACTGTAGGGCAGCCACAGATTGAGGTTTTCGTCGGTGCCGAAAGCGCTTTTCTGGGTTTGCGTCACCGCCACCACCCGGCAGGGCAGCTTGCCCAGCAGGATCACCTTGCCGATAGGGTCGTCGCCATCGGCAAACAAGGCCTTGCGGCTGTTTTCGTCTATCACCACCTGCTGTGCCTGCTGGCTGACCGCGACGGCATCAAAGGCCCGGCCCTGCGCCATGGACACCCCGCGCACACGGAAATACTGCTCACCCACGCCCTTTACCTGTGCCGTGACCGCCACATTGCGGTAGCGCAGGGTGACGCTGTCGCTGACTTCGGGGGTGACGCTGTCGACAAAGGGCTGTTCGGCCAGCACTGTGGCATCGCGCGGGGTGAGCGTGTGAATGGCATCGGCCTTGCGGTCGCCAAAATGCTTGCCGGGATAAATATTGATGGTATTGGTGCCCAGCGAACTGATGTCGCTGAGAATGCGCTGACTGGATCCGGTACCCAGCGCCACCACCGACACCACCGAGGCAATGCCGATGATGATGCCCAGCATGGTCAGCGCCGAGCGCAGCCGGTGTGCCATCAACGCGCGCCAGGCCATGCCGAAGGCCTCGGCAAATTGCTCGCGCAGCAGGCGCCAACCGGTGGCCTGCTGGCTGACTTTGGCTTCAGGCAGTGTAGTGGCAGGAGATATGGCGTTTCGGCGGGTATCGGCCACCAGCTTGCCATCGCCGATTTCGATGATGCGGTCGGCGTGCTCGGCCACCTTGCTGTCGTGCGTCACCAGAATGATGGTGTGGCCTTCGGCATGCAGCGCGCGCAGGATGGCCATCACCTGCTGGCCGCTGCTGCTGTCCAGTGCGCCGGTGGGTTCGTCGGCCAGAATCACCTTGCCGCCATTCATCAGCGCACGGGCAATGCTAACCCGCTGCTGCTGGCCGCCGGACAACTGGCCCGGCTTGTGTCCGGCACGGTCGGCGAGGCCCAGCCTTGCCAGCAGGCTGGCGGCGCGCGCACTGCGCTCGGGGGCCGGGCTGCCAGCATAAACGGCAGGTAGTTCGACGTTTTGCAGCGCATCCAGCTCGCCCAGCAAATGGTAGCGCTGGAAGATGAAACCGAAATGCTCGCGCCGCAGCTGTGCCAGTTGATCGGGCGACATGTCCGCCACCGCCTGCCCGGCCACGCGATAGCTGCCGCGTGTGGGCGCATCCAGGCAGCCCAGAATATTCATTAGCGTGGATTTACCAGAACCGGACGCCCCGATGATGGCCACCATCTCGCCAGCCTGAATCTGCAGATTGATGTTATCCAGTACCGTGACCGTGTCCTCGCCCGAGGCAAACTCACGACATACGCCGGACAACTCCAGCAAGGGAGTGCTCATTATTTACATCCCCATCGGCGGCGGGCCGTTGTGGCTGCTGCTGGCGGCGGCACTGGCTTCACCCACAATCACTTGCTCGCCCGCGCGCAGACCGGACAACACCTGGGCATGCACATTATTGTTCAGGCCAATTTTCACCATACGCGGCTGCACGCTGCCATCCGCCAGCAATACCCGTACCGCATAGCGGCCATCCTTGCCACGCACACCCAGCGCATTGGCTGGAATCGCCAGCGCACCCCTTACCTGACTCAGCACCACGGCAACTTGCGCCGTCATGTTGATGCGCAGCTTGTGGCCCGGATTGGCCAGGTCAAACAGACCGTAGTAATAAATGGCGGTCGAGGACGAACTGCTGGAACTGGAGCTGGTAGACGTGCTGCTGGTACTGGTGCTGTCGCTGGAATCGCTATACGACTGCGGTGCCGGGTCAATCGCGCGCAAGCGCGCCTGATAGCGCCGGTCCGGCTCGCCCAGAATAGTGAAGTACACCGGCAGGCCGGGTTTCACCCGCACCACATCGCCTTCTGATATTTCTGCTTTCACTGTCACCGTGTCCAGCTGCGCCAGCTTGACCATGGTGGGGGTGGACTGGCTGGCATTCACCGTCTGCCCCTCCTCTACCGGCAAGGCCACCACCACGCCGTCAATCGGAGCCAGAATGCGGGTGTAACCTAGATTGAGCTGGGCGGTTTTCAGGCTGATGCGCGCCTGCTGCAATTGCGCCTGCAACTGCTCGGCATCCGCGTTTGCACCATCCAGCGTGGCTTTGGCACTGTCGTAGCTTTCCTGCGAAGTGGCTTGCTGGCCCAGCATTTGCTGCTGGCGGGCAAAATCCTGCCGCGCCTTCAGCAAGGCCGCCAGTTTGGATTTGAGCTGGGACTGATAGCTGCTGACCGAGGCTTGGGCATCTTCCAGCGAATTTTCCTGGGTGCGCGGGTCGATTTCTGCCAGTAAATCGCCTTTTTTCACACTCTGGCCCAAGGCTACCTTGAGTGACTTCACCTGGCCGGACACCTGGGCGCCAACGCTCACTTCGCGCAGCGCCTTGATGGTACCGGTGGCCAGTACGGTGTCTTCCAGATCCATATTGCTGACCGTGGCGGTCAGGTAGTGATTTACAGGCGGGCGGGGGTACAGCAGATAGGCGGCAACAAGCAGCAGCAAGCCGATCAGCACCAGCAAGCTGCGACGATGCGAAACGAAAAAACGAGGCATGAAGGGACAAGTTAACTTTTTGTTTTGATACCGAAGTATCCGGCTTTACCCCCGCCATCGCGGTTAATGCACTGTAAATTGATGTTAATTTCGGTAAGCACTGCTTCAGAGCCAAACAGCCGGTTTCCGACAGCATTTTTGGCAAAACCCGCACTACAGGGTAAAGTATGCCGCACTCATGCCAGCCGCTTCCTGTTGCACAACAGGCATGGCCTCTCCCTTACCCCATTGCATTCAGGCTTCACATGCAACCGGCTCCTCGCCTTCGACATTTGCTTTTGGCCCTGACAGCCCTGCTGCTCAGCCTGTTCTGCACACTGGCCATGGCCGCCACGCCTGCTGCCCACAACTGGCTGGCCGCCCACCGCAACTGGCGCGTGGGCGTGGTACTGCAAGCCCCCTACGCCCAGATCAACCCGCGCAGCCATTTGCTGGAAGGGGCCGATGTCGAAGTGATGGTGCTGCTGGCCGACAAAATGGATGTCAGCCTGTCCTGGCGCACCTTTACCAACCAGCAAGCGCTGGACCGTGCGGTGGAAAACAATGAAGTCGACATTTCCCCTGGCATGCTGCAAACGCCAGCCAGCCTGCATCACTGGCTGTTCTCCCAGCCTTACCTGCGGGTGCCGCACAAGATTGTCGGCTTCCCGGATGGCAGCGGCAATGTGGTGGATCTGGACCGTCTGTCGCTGAGCGAACGGCTGGCGCTGGATGGCAATAGCGACGCCCTGCGTTTTGTCCGGCGCAATTATCCCGAGCTGCCTCGGGTGGAGGTGGCCAACGACCGCACCGCCCTGCAAACCGTGCAGCAGCAATATGCTGAATACGCCATTGTCGACGAAGCCCAACTGGCCACCTTGCTGAAGGAACCGGAATTCTCCCGTCTGGCGGTAGTGGGCGACCTG
This sequence comes from Aquitalea sp. FG25, assembly GCF_057809375.1. Taxonomy (NCBI): domain Bacteria; kingdom Pseudomonadati; phylum Pseudomonadota; class Betaproteobacteria; order Neisseriales; family Chromobacteriaceae; genus Aquitalea; species Aquitalea sp. FG25. The sequence continues at coordinate 249,989 of NZ_JBMDJV010000001.1, read as the reverse complement.
GGCTACACCCATTTGCTGCGTATCGCCGTGCGGCGTGACTGGCCAGAACTGCCCGCCGTGCTGGACCGCCAGTTACAGGACATTCCCGGCATCCGCATGGAGCAGCTTTATGCGCGCTGGATGCTGCCCAGCTACCCCCGGCTGATTGACTCCCTAAGCTTCTGGCACCGCATGACGCTCGCCCTGCTGCTGGCCACACTGCTGCTGGCTGGCCTGTTTGGCCACCAGCGCCAGCAACGCCGCTGGGCGGAAAAACGCTTGCTGGCTGCCAGGCTGGAGCTGGAAGCGCGTGACCTGGCAGAAGAATCACTGCGCCTCACCCAGTTTTCCATCGACAACAGCACCGTGGGCATCCTGTGGGTCAACTGGGATGGCCGCATCCAGTATGCCAACCGCGCGGTGGAAAGCATGTTGGGCTTTCCTGCCGAACAATTGCTCAGCCTGTCGCTGCCAGAACTGCAACCCTCGCTGGACAACAACCGCTGGCTGGATCTGTGGAACCAACTACGCAGCAGCAAGGCGCTAAGCAGCTTTGAAACCACCAGCCTCAAAGCCGACGGCCAGTTTTTGCCAGTCGGCGTCACTCTGAGCTTTCTCAAGTTTGGCCGTACCGAATACCTGGTGGTCTACCTCAATGACATCACCGAACGGCAAAAAGCCCGTGCCGCGCTGGAAGAAAGCGAAGCCCGCTTCAAAGGCATGGCCAGCAATGTGCCGGGCATGGTATTCCGGCTGGAGCGCCCGGCAGCGCAGCACCCGGTACGGCTGGCCTTTGTCAGCGACGCCAGCCAGACCATGCTGGGCTACAGCCCGCTGGATTTGATCTGCATGCCGGAAGGCTGGCTGGACGTGGTGGCTGCCGCAGACCGCGCCAGCTACCAGCAAGCCTGGCAGGATGCCGCCGACAACAATCACAACCTGGCCTGGCAGGGCCGCATGCTGCACCACGGCGGCGACATGCGCTGGGTGGACATCAAGGCAGCGGTGCGCTGTTTTGACGATGGCCACGTGGTGTGGGACGGCATTGTCTGGGATATCTCGGAAAACAAGCACAATGAATTGCAGCTGGCCGAATCGCGCGGCCTGCTGCGCAGCCTGTCCGGCCACCTGGAATCGGTCAGGGAAGAAGAAAAAGCCCGTATCGCCCGCGAAGTCCACGATGAACTGGGGCAGATTCTTACCGTATTGCGCCTGGAAACCTCAATGTGTGAACTGAGCTTTGGCCAGAGCGACAGCAAGCTGGCCGAGCGCCTGCAGGCAATGAAAAAGCTGATCGAGCAGACTTTCCAGATCGTACGCGACGTGGCCACCGCACTACGCCCGCCGGTGCTGGATGCCGGCATCGGCTCGGCCATCGAATGGCAGGCGCGCCGCTTTGAAAAGCGCAGCGGCATACCCTGCCTGATTGCGGTACCGGACACCCCCATCCCGCTGAGTGATGCGCGTGCCATCGGCGTGTTCCGCATCCTGCAAGAAGCCCTCACCAATGTTTTGCGCCACGCCGAAGCCAGCACGGTCAGCGTTGGCCTGACTTGCAACCAGGGCATGATCACCCTGAGCATTGCCGACGATGGCAAAGGTTTCGACCCGCAAGCCCATCGTCAGCTGCGCTCCTTTGGCCTGGTAGGCATCCGCGAGCGGGTACTGTTACTGGGTGGCAAACTGGATATCGACAGTCAACCGGAACAGGGCTGCACCCTGACCATCCGCCTGCCGGTAGAAGAAGGAAAGGAAATCGCATGATTCACGTCATCATTGCCGAAGACCACAAAATTGTCCGCGAGGGCATCAAGCAGCTGATATCACTGGCCGAGGACATCAGCGTGGTGGGCGAAGCCACCAATGGCACGCAGTTGCTGGAGCTGCTGCGCCAGACCAGTGCGGATGTCTTGCTGCTGGATATTTCCATGCCCGGCAGCAACGGGCTGGAAACCATTCCGCGCATCCGCGCACTGGATAATCCGCCCGCCATCCTGATGCTGTCCATGCACGACGAAGTGCAGATTGCCGCCCGCGCCCTCAAGGCCGGTGCCGCCGGATACAGCACCAAGGACAGCGACCCGGCGCTGCTGCTCACCGCCATCCGCAAGGTGGCAGGCGGCGGGCGCTACATCGACCCGCAACTGGCCGACCGCATGGTGTTTGAGGTGGGCCTCACCGACTCGCGCCCGGCGCACACCCAGTTGTCCGAGCGCGAATACCAGGTATTCGAGCGCCTGGTACACGGCACCAATGTCAACGAAATCGCCCAGCAACTGAACATCAGCGCCAAAACCGTCAGCACCCACAAGGTGCGGCTGATGCAAAAACTGCAAGCGCATTCTGTGGCCGACATGGTGCGCTATGCCATCGACCACAAGCTGATCTGATCCCGCACAGCGGGCAGGCCGATAAAGCCCTGTTCCTCGACCTGCCATTGCGCTACCCTAGCCGCCTTTGTTTTATTGGTCTCCTGCGACTTCCGTTTCATGCGCATTCAGGATTTTCACCACGCCCTCGCCGTGCTGGGCGCCCGTCCCTGCCATATCGGCCGGATCAACCGCGCCTGGCTGCAAGGCCTGGCGCTGGATCACGGCACCCGTCATCAGCAAAGCCAGCACTATTTCCCGCTGGCGGTACGTCAGGGCCTGCCCGCCCTCAGCGCCCAGCTGGAAGCGCTGGCGCGCACCCACACCCAACATGAGGCGGCGGACGCTTCGCAACGTCTGCTGGTGGAACTGGCTGATGGTCAGATGGTGGAAAGCGTGCTGTTGCCACGCGACGGGCTGTGTGTTTCCAGCCAGGTGGGCTGTGCCGTCGGCTGTACCTTTTGCATGACCGGCAAATCTGGCCTGCTGCGCCAGCTGGGCAGTGCGGAAATCGTCGCCCAGGTGGTACTGGCGCGGCGTATCCGCCCGGTGAAGAAGGTGGTGTTCATGGGCATGGGTGAGCCCGCGCACAATCTGGACAATGTGCTGGAGGCGATAGATTTTCTCGGCAGCGAGGGCAATATCGCCCACAAGAACCTGGTGTTTTCCACCGTGGGCGACCCGCGCGTATTCGAACGCCTGCCCGCCATGCGGGTAAAACCGGCGCTGGCGCTGTCGCTGCACACCACGCGGGCGGAGTTGCGCGCCAGCCTGCTGCCGCGCGCCCCGCAGATAACCCCGGAACAACTGGTCGCTCTGGGCGAACACTACGCCAGACAAGTGGGCTACCCCATCCAGTATCAATGGACGCTGCTTAAGGGCATCAACGACAGCCAGCAAGAAATGGACGCCGCCATTGCCTTGCTCAAGGGCAAGTATGGCGTGCTTAACCTGATTCCCTACAACAGCATGGAAGGCGACAGCTTCCAGCGTCCGGATGCAGAGCACATCCAGCACATGAAGCGTTATCTGCACCAGCACGGCGTGCTAACCAAGATCCGCGACTCCGCAGGCCAGGACATCGACGGCGGCTGTGGCCAGCTGCGCGCCCGCGCTGCCGACATCATCGACATCAGCCGCCTGCGCCGTCGTCATGGCGACACCGGCTGACAGATTTCATTGGCACGACAATTATCCTTCTTGTTAGAATGGTTATTTGCCGGACAATATCCCGTCCGGTTAAACAGAACAGCAAGAAAGAACCAGCGTGCGGCTTCGCTTTGAACAATGGCGTGACTTTCTCGACATCGATGCCGACAGCATCAACACCCTGCGCGAATTCTCCGGGCTGATCCGCCCGCATATGGATGCGCTGATGGATGCGGTATACAGCTATATCCACGCCAATGCCGCCGCCAGCGCCACCTTTACCGATGCCGCCGCCCTGCAGCGCGCCCGCGCCCACCAGCAGCATCACTGGCAGGAACACGTATTCGCCGGCAACTTCAATCAGGACTACCTGGAAGCCACCCTGACCATTGGCCGCACCCACCAGCGTCTGGGTGTGGATTTACGCTTTTATTCCGGTGCCTATGTCGTGGTGCTCAATCAGGTGGTGCAGCTACTGGACAAGCTGGTACAGGATGCCGCCACCCGCAGCCGCTACCTCACCGCCATCAACCGCGCGGTATTCCTGGACATGGGCCTGGCCACCTACGCCTATTACGACACCCTGCTTAATGCGTTGGAAGACATGGCGCAGGAAGTCACCCTCAGCCTGGCCCGAGCCGGCGAATACCGTGACAACGAAACCGGCAAGCACATTACCCGCATGAGCAAGATGTGCGAACAGCTGGCGCTGGCATTAGGCAAGGACGCCACCTGGGCGCATGCGCTGCGCATGGCCAGCCCGCTGCACGATGTGGGCAAGATCGGCGTGCCGGACCGCATCCTGCTCAAACCGGGCCGACTGGATGAAGCAGAATTCCAGATCATGCGTGAACACCCGCGCATTGGCGGCACCATCATCCCCGAGCACCCGGCCCTGGTTATCCGCATGGCACGGCGCATTGCCCTGACGCACCACGAAAAATGGGATGGTAGCGGCTACCCTGCCGGTTTGTGCGGCGAGGAAATCCCGCTGGAAGGTCGTATTGCCGCCATCTGCGATGTCTACGATGCACTGGTGTCCTCTCGCCCCTACAAACCAGCCTGGACCCAGCAAGCAGCACTGGATTTCCTGCAGCAGGAAAGTGGCCGTCACTTCGACCCGCATCTGGTGGAAACCTTTTTGCGCATCGTGCCGGAAATTGAATCCATCCAGAGCCGTTACGCCGAGGAAAGCTGCTGAACACAAGCCCGGATCTCATCACCAGCCTGTCATCAAGTCATGGCACACTGGCAGATGATATTCAGACTGCACAGTTCAGGAGACAAGATGCGCAGCAAGGTGATTCTGGTGGTGGTGGACGGCCTGGGCTGGCAAGCCGGCCAGGACTGTATGGGCTATCTGCAAGCCATGTGCGAAGCCGGACAGGCCAGCCTGCATCAGCTGCGCTGCGAGCTGCCCTCGCTGTCACGCCCCCTGTACGAGTGCATTCTTACCGGCACAACACCGGTGCAAAGCGGTGTGGTACATAACGATGTGGTGCGGCTATCCACCCAACAAAGCATCTTCAGCCTGGCGCGTGCAGCCGGGCTGCGCACGGCGGCAGCGGCCTATCACTGGGTGAGCGAGCTGTATAATCGCTCCCCTTATGATGCCGTCCGCGACCGGCTGACCGATGACGACAGCCTGCCTATCCAGCATGGCTTGTTCTACCACCAGGACCACTACCCGGACGATCACCTGTATATCGATGGCGAACTGCTGCGCCGTCGCCACAACCCGGACTTCCTGCTGATTCACCCCATGGGGGTGGACGATGCCGGCCACCGCTTTGGAGGCGACAGCATGCACTACCGCAATGCGGCCCGCGCCAACGACAAACTGCTGTCCCACTACCTGCCGCACTGGCTGGACCAGGACTACCAGGTACTGGTGACCAGCGACCACGGCATGAATGCCGACCACAGCCACGGCGGCGTATTGCCCGAGGAAAGACTGGTGCCGCTCTACCTGCTGGGGTCGCGCTTTTACCATGACAGCACCGCCCGCATACGCCAGGTGGAGTTATGCGGGCTGATGGCCAGCCTGCTTGGCATCACGCATAGCAAGCCGGACAACCAGGCCGTGCTACGCCAGCCCGACTAAGCATCGCAAACACGCCTTGCTCCAGCCATGTGCGGTACTGATCACGGCTGCGCAGCGGCAAGCTGGCTTGCCTTACCTCGGCAAAATGCCGATACTGTAACGGCAATTTGCTGAAAATGGAGCCTGCCATGGAAGCCAGCCGCTTTACCCCACGCAACAAGACACGCCCACCGCCGCTGCGCCGCAAGGGCGGCCTGCAGCTGGACGGCTTATCAAAACTACTGGGCCAACCGCTGCACACCGAGCTGGAGTTGGCCAACTCTGTAGCCGACGGGCTCTCTACCACCTTGATCACCAATCTGGGCAAGGCCGGGCTCAACCGCAGCGAACTAAGCTTTGTCATCCCCGAGCGCACCCTCAGCCACCGCATCCGCAAGGGCGAGCAGCTCAGCCGTGACGAATCCGAACGCGGTGTGCGGCTGGCCAACCTGCTGCTGCTGGCCGAACAAGTGCTGGGCAAACAGGACATTGCCACCGCCTGGCTGCGCCAGCCGCTGCAACGCTTCGACGGCGCATCACCGCTGGACACCGCCCGCACCGAACAGGGCGCACGGCTGGTGGAAGCCTTGCTGTTGCAGATCGACGAAGGCTATGTGGCATGATCGCCTGGCGCATCAGCAATTACGCCGACCTGCAGGGCCTGGGCGGCCTGCTGGTAGGTGGCCGCTGGCATAGCGCCGGCCAGCCGGTGGTGTATCTGGCCGATCACGCCGCCAGTGCCATGCTGGAAATGCTGGTGCACAGCGAACTACCCAGCCTGCCGCCTGGCTTTCAGCTGCTGAAAGTTGAGATTCCCGACCATTGCGTGATGCAGCTGGACGAAGCGGTGCTGGATGCAGACTGGCGACAGCATGCCGAGCTAAGCCAGGCCATGGGCGACGACTGGCTGGCCAGCGCTCCTTCTGCGGTACTGAGCGTGCCCAGCGCCCTAGTGGTGGATGGCTGCAACTACCTGCTCAATCCGCGCCATCCGGATGCAGCTTTGTGCAACATCGTGGACATCATCACCGCGCCGCTCGACCCCAGATTGCGTCGCCGCCAGCCGCCTGCTGGCTCGGCGACAAGCCATACTTAGTACCGGTTGCCAGGCCTATTAAGGCCGTGATAGCTCGCAACCAGACAGGCGACACACCACGCCAAGCAATTGAAATAAAAAGACATTTTCCCGGAAAATCACCGCTACTATTGAATAGCTTCTACTGATAGTTGCCATAAAAATTTCAAAATATATCCGCAACAACCCGCTCCCTAGACTGAAGGCCCTTTCACCTTCAGGACCCGCACCATGGCCAATCAGCGCCCTCTTCACGCCCTAGGCATCATCGCCCTCAGCCTGGCACTGCTCACCCCGGCACACGCCGCCCCTCTCACCCGTGACAACGGCGCTGCCGTTGGCGACAACCAAAATTCGCAAACTGCCGGCCCCAACGGCCCGGTGCTGCTGCAAGACGTACAACTCATCCAAAAACTGCAACGCTTCGACCGTGAACGCATTCCGGAACGGGTGGTACACGCGCGTGGCGCAGGGGCACATGGTGTATTTGAAGCCACAGCCGACATCCAGGCGCTATCCCGCGCCAAGGTATTTGCCAAGGGCAGCAAAACCCCGGTATTTGTGCGCTTCTCCACCGTGATTCACGGTCAGCACTCGCCAGAAACCCTGCGCGATCCGCGTGGCTTTGCCACCAAGTTCTACACCAGTGAAGGCAACTGGGACCTGGTTGGCAACAATCTGCCGGTATTCTTCATCCGCGACGCGATCAAGTTTCCCGACATGGTGCACTCGCTCAAACCGTCGCCAGATACCAATCTGCAAGACCCCAACCGCTTTTTCGACTTCTTCTCCCACCAGCCGGAAGCCACCCACATGCTCACCCGGCTGTATTCCGACTACGGCATCCCCAAGGGCTATCAGTACATGGATGGCAATAGCGTACATGCCTGGAAGCTGGTGAATGCGCAGGGCAAATATGTGTATGTGAAATTCCACTGGGCCAGCCGCCAGGGCCAGCACAATCTGACCATGCAGCAGGCCGCCGCCATACAGGCCAAGGATTTCAACCATGCCAGCCGTGAATTGATGGATGCCATCAAGCACAAGCGCTATCCGCAATGGGATCTGTACATCCAGGTGATGCAGCCAGAGGACATGGCCAAGCTCGACTACAACCCGCTGGATGCGACCAAGATCTGGACCGGCGTGCCGGAACGCAAGATCGGCACCATGACACTCAACCGCAACCCGGCCAATATCTTCCAGGAAACCGAGCAAAGCGCCTTTGCGCCGTCCAACCTGGTACCGGGCATCGAGCCTTCGGAAGACCGCCTGCTGCAAGGCCGAATCTTCTCCTACGCCGATACCCAGCTGCATCGCGTGGGGACCAACGGCCAGCAATTGCCGATCAACCGCCCGCACGTTGCCGTGGATAACAATAATCAGGATGGTGCAATGAATGGCGGCCAGCGCCAGGGTGCGGTCAATTACGAGCCCAGCCGCCAGGGCAAACTGCAACAGGACGCCAGCGCCCGTTACAGCCAGCTAGCGCTGACTGGCAGCACGCAACAGGCTGGCATCGCCAAAACGCTGAACTTCCGCCAGGCTGGCGAGTTCTATCGCAGCCTGAACAAGCAGGAACAAGCCAACCTGATTGCCAACCTGGCCGCCGACCTGGGCCAGGTCAGCAATGCAGCCACCCTCAACACCATGCTGTCCTACTTCTACAAGGCAGACAGCGGCTACGGCCAGGCCATCTGCAAGGTATTGAATGCCAATGTGGCAGAAGTGGCCAAACTGGCCGCCCAGCTGCGCGACTAAGCCTGCCTTGCCCGCCCCGGTGGGCAAGCAGAAGCAAACCGGCTGCCGGCGGGCAACACACCGCTGGCAGCCATGCCATGACATGGCTATAGTCGCAGCATGATCCTGCTGCGCACCCCGCTGCTGGAACTGGCACGTGTTAGCGCCAGCGCCCAGGGCTTTCCCCGCCACACCCACGACGAATACGTCATCAGCGCCAATCTGGGCGGGCTGGAAGCCGTCTGGCTGGACGGAAAATCATTCACGGTCAGCCCGGACATGCTCACCATCTACCCGCCACAAGCGGTACAGGCCAGTCACAGCCTGAGTGGCAGCGGCTGGGAATGTCTATCGCTGTATGTCGCCCCCGCAGCTTTTGCCACACTATTTGACTGCACCCCACCCGACCTGCCCAGCCATCTGGCACAGCCGGAATGTGCCGCCCGCCTGAAACACATCGCCCAGCTGGAAACCAGCTTGCGCGAGGAAGCCATCATCCACTTCCTGGGGCAACTGCTGACCCAGGCCGACCACGCCTCACCACGCCACAGCCGACAGGACAGCCCGCTGCTGCAACGGTCGCGCCAGCAACTGCTGGATGATCTGTCCCAGCCGGTGACACTGGAGCAGCTGGCGCATGAGGCTGGCGTAACACCGGCGCATTTGGTGCGGCGCTTTCAAGCAGTCAGCGGTCTGCCTCCGCTGGCCTGGCAGATGCAGCAGCGCATGGCCGCCGCGCGCCGCATGCTACGTAGCGGCATGCCAATTATCGACGTGGCGCTGGCCACCGGTTTTGCCGACCAGGCCCATTTCAGCAAAGCCTTCAGCCGCTTTTGCGGCATGTCGCCCGGCCGCTATCGCCAGATCAATTTTTGACAAGACGCCTGCCATCCCGCCCCGTATCATCGGGGCTGTTTTCTTGGCACCTACGGATTCGCTGTCATGCTGGCCATCGCCACCAAGGGGTTTTTACTGTCCATTTCACTGTGTCTGGACATCGGCATCGTTAATGCCGCACTAATCAATACCGGCCTGCGCAAAGGCTTGCGCCCGGCGCTGCTGATGGGGCTGGGTTCCTGTTTTGGCGACCTGTTCTACGCCCTGCTGTCCTTGCTGGGCATGTCGCTGCTGTTCGGCTTTACCCCGGTACGCTGGATCATGTGGCTGGGCGGCGGCAGCGTGCTGCTGTGGCTAAGCTGGAAAATGGCCCGTTCGGCCTGGCATGAGTTTTATCACCCAAGCAGCGGCGACAGCAGCCGCAGTGCGGATGATGGCCAACGCCGCAGCACGGCGGCGGAGTTCTGGCGCGGCCTGCTGATGGCACTGGCCTCGCCCTCATCGCTGCTGTGGTTTGCCGCCGTGGGCGGCAGCATCATTGCCCAGTCCACCGATGGCAGCTCGCTGGCAGCCAGCGTGTTTCTGGGTGGATTTTTCCTCGGCGGCCTTGCCTGGTCGTCCTTTCTGGCCTGGCTGGCCAGCCATGGCCAGAAGCTGGTGGGCCACCGCCTGCTGCTGTACTGCAATGCCGCATCGGCCGCCTTGTTTGCCTACCTGGCGCTGGGCGTCATCGTGCATGGCTACCAGACCTTGCTATAAAGAGCCATCTGCCCACGCGAGCCCCTGCCATGTTGCGATACCTACGCCTGCTGTTGTTGTCCCTGCTGGGACTGATCGCCACCACCGCACTGGCGGACACCCTCGGCCCAAGCTTGGGCGTGGTGCTGATGCACGGCAAGGGCGGCAGCCCGGACAAACATGTTGCCGGGCTGGCCAGCGCCCTGCGCCAGCAAGGCGTACTGGTGGCCAATCTGGATATGCCGTGGTCGGGGCAGCGCGAATACGATGCCGATGTCGCCAGCGCAGTGAATCAGGTACAAGAGGCAGTGCAAGCACTGCGCAGCCAGGGCGCGCGCAAGCTGGTGGTGGCCGGCCATAGCCAGGGCGGGCTGTTTGCGCTGTATCTGGCAGGACGCCTGCATCTGGATGGCGTGATTGCCATTGCACCGGGCGGCAATGTAGCGGCTGGCACACCGCGCGACCGGCTGGCCGATACCGTCGCCCAAGCCCGCAGCCTGCTGGCCAGCGGCCATGGCGAGGAAAAAACCCGGCTGGCGGATTTTGAAGGCAGCAAGGGCCTGTACCCGATCACCACCACGCCGCGCATCTATCTGGACTGGTTTGATCCAGACGGGGCGATGAACCAGAGCAAAGCCGTGCAGCAGGTACAGGCCAGCGTGCCGGTGCTGTATATCTCACCAGAGGGCGACTACCCCGCCTTGCAGCGGGTGCGCCAGAGCATGTTCGACGCCCTGCCAGCCAATCCAGCCAGCCAGTTGCTGATTCCGCCGGGCAGCCATCTGCAGGCACCGACTGCCGCGATACCCGGCATTGTCGACTGGCTGGGCCGCCTGGTGCGGGACTGAAACTCAGCCGCCAACCACCGACAGCGCCGACAAGCCCACGCCACCGGTGCGGGCCACCCTGATCTGTACCGCAATACGTTCTTTCATGCCTTCCACATGGCTGATCACGCCTATCATCTTGCCGCTGGCATTCAGGCTGTCCAGCGCATCCAGTGCAATTTCCAGCGTTTCGGCATCCAGCGTGCCAAAGCCTTCGTCCAGAAACAGCGAGTCGATGGAGGTTTTGTGGCTGACCAGATCAGACAACGCCAGCGCCAGCGCCAGGCTGACCAGAAAGCTCTCGCCGCCCGACAAGGTGCGGGTATCGCGGCAGACATCAGCCTGCCAGCTGTCAACGATTTCCAGTTCCAGCTCGCCCTCTGCCTTGCGCTGCAATTGATAGCGCCCTTGCAGGCGCGCCAGCTGACGGTTGGCCAGATACACCAGATGATCCAGCGTCAGACCCTGGGCGAAACGGCGGAACTTGTCGCCCTTGGCCGAGCCGATCAAACCGTCCAGCCGCTGCCAGCCATCACTGTCTTCCTGCTGCCGCAGTATTTGCTCCAGCAGACCCTGCAAGCTGGCGCGACGCTCATCATCACTATCCAGCAAGGCCTGCAGGGCTCCGCATTGGGCGCTTAACTGCTGCCGTCCGGCATCCAGCTCTGCCTGCTGCTGTAGCAACTGCTCCAGCGGCAACGGGCTGTGCTGTGCGGTTTCCAGCGCCTGGCGCTGCTGGCTGGCGGACAGTAACAGGGCCTCGGCCTGCTGCACTGCCTTGTCCAGCTGCTGCTGCATGGACTGCAAGGCTTCACGTTGCGCATCCGGCAGACAGGCGGCGACAAAAGCGCGCTCATCGGCAAAAGGACTGCTGGCCAGTGCCTGTTGCCACTGGGCATCGGTGCTGCGCAATAGCGCTTGCTGCTCGGCCTGATCCTGCTGCCGTTGCAACTGCTGCCCATGCAGCTGGGCCAGCTTAGCCGCCAGGTCTGCGCGCTGTTGCTGGCAGCTTTCCAGTTGCGCGGCAGCATCTGCTGCCAGCGGCAAGGCTGGCTGATCCGGCAGGGCCAGTTGCCCCCACCATTGCTGCCACTGCTGTAGCTGGCTGTGGGCGTGCGCCAGCTGTAGCTCCTGGCGGGCCAGCACCTGCTCCAGTTGCTGCATGGCGTGTTGTTGCTGTTGCCAGTCTTGCCATTGCTGCTCGCGCGCTGCCAGCCAGGCGGCTGCATCTTCCGGCATGGCATGGCCCGCTGCGGATAGCGCTTGCTCCAGCTGCTGCCACTGCGTGGTGGCCTGTTCTTGCTGAGCCAGCAGCTCGGCATCTGCCTGACAGCCCTGTTGTTGCAGGCTGTCCAGCGCTTGCTGCTGCAAGGCCAGCTCGGCTTGTGCAGCCTGCCAGCGCTGCTGTAGTTGTTCTCTAAGCTGCTGTGCCTGTTGCCAGCGCTGCGCGGCAGCTTCTGCCTGCTGCAAGTGCTGTTCTGCCAGTACCTGGCGCTGTGCGGCCTGCTGCGCACCGCTGTGCAATACCGTGACATCCTGCCAGGCGGTGGCATCCACCCCCAGCACCGCCGCCATTGCCTGCCATTGTTGTTGCCATTGCTGCTGGCTGTCGTCCTGCGCCTGCCACTGCGCTTGCAGGCTTTCCAGCTGCTGTTGCAGAGCAGCCAGCCGCAACCTGGCCTCCTGCCCCTGGGCCTGTACCACTTCCAGCCGGGCTTGCGTGTCCTGCACAGCCTGCCGGGCAGCCGAGCTATCCGCAGCTTGGTATTGCTGCACCAGCGGGTGCTCGCTGGCACCGCATAGCGGACAGGGCTGGCCGGCTTGCAGCAGGGCCCGTTGCGCTTCCAAACCGTGAATACGCAGCTCCAGCTCCAGCAGCCGCTGCTTGTCGGCCAGTTGCTCCTGCAACTGCCGGTACTGTGCCCGCAAGACACTCAGGGTCTGCTCGTATTCCGGCAGCAGCGCCTGCTGCCCGGCCATGGTTTGTGCCAGTGCTTGCTGCGCCTGTGCCATCTGACGCAGCTGTGCGGCCAGTTGCATGGCACTTTGCCAGTATTGCTGGTGCTGCTGTGCGGCCTGCCATTGCTGGCGCAAGCTGGCTACATCCGACGGCAGGCCGGTGGCAGCGGCCTGCTCGGCCTGTGTTGCCTGCTGCCAGTCGGCCTCTGCCTGCCGGCACAGTTCCTGTTGCTGAAGCATGCCCTGCTGCCGCATCAACAGCGTTTGACGCTGCTGGCTGCGCTGCTGAACCATACGGGCGATGTCCTGCTGCGTCCGCGCATGCTGGGCAAACTGATTGCGCCAAAGGGGGAGTTGCTCACCTAGCCGGGCCAGCGCTGGCGCTGTCTGCTGCTGTAACTGCCATTGCTGCCATTGCGCCCGCCCCTGGGCCAACTGCCGCTCGGCTTCCTCTGCCTGCTGCCGCGCCAGGCTGAGGCCTTGCCAGTTAAGTTGCTGCCACTGTTGCTGGCTGTCCTGCTGCTGCCGCTGCAGCTGTTGCAATGCGGCTTCGCCTTCCGCCAGGCGCTGCCCCATGGCCTGCCATTGCCGGTACAAGGGCTGCAGTCGGTTGGCGGGCGCGCTGTCAGCCAGTTGCTGCAATTGGGGTGCCGCCTGCTGCAGTGCCGCCTTGGCCTGCGCCAACTGCTGGCTGGCTTGCTGCTCTTGCTGTTGTGCCTGCGCCAGTTGCTGCTGCAACTGCACCGCCCGGCTTACATCCTGCAGCTGCGCCGCCAGTGCCTGTTGTTGCTGGCCTGCTGCATCCAGTTGCTGCTGCATGACGCTGCGCTCGGCTACCTCCAGCAGTTCCACCCCGCCCGCCCGTGCCTGCAGTTGCTGCAATGCCTGACGGCTGTCACGGGCCTGTTCGAATACGCGCTGGGAAATCTGACCATACAGTTCGGTGCCGGTCAGCTCTTCCAGTAGCTCAGCCCGCTCATTGGGGCTGGCATTGAGAAAGGCGGCAAACCCGCCCTGGGCCAACAGCATGGACTTGGTGAAGCGGGCAAAATCCAGCCCGGTAATGGCGGCAATGCGCTTGAGTTTGTCATTGCTATGGCTGGTGAGGATGGTGCCATCGCCGTCGGCCAGCTCCACCCGTGCCGCTTGCAAGGCACCATCGGCCTTGTCTCGGGCGCGGCGCTGGCTCCAGAACGCCCGGTAAACCTTGCCCTTCACCTCAAACTCCACCTCAGCCAGACAGTCGGCAGTATGGCGGGTCATGATGTCGTTGCTGCTGGTCGAGATGGTCTTCAGCCGTGGCGTTTCGTGGTAAAGCGCCAGACAGATGGCATCCAGCAGGGTGGACTTGCCAGCACCGGTGGGGCCGGTAATGGCAAACAGGCCGTTGTCGCGGAATGGCGGCTGACTGAAATCGATTTTCCACTCGCCCTTGAGCGAATTCAGGTTTTTCAGGCGCAGGGTGAGGATTCTCATGCCTGCTCCTCCTGCAAGGCAGTCAATACCTGCCGATAGCGCAGGCGCAGGTCTGCCGCCTGCGCGTCATCAATGTGCTCCAGCTCCAGCCGGCGTGCGAAGACATCATCGGCGCTCAGTTCGTCCAGGGTGCTGCGTTCAGCAGGCAAGAAAGCCGCCTGCTGGCTGCGGGCGCGGCGTAGGCGCAGTAGTTCCGCCGGCTGGCCATCCAGCAGCTGCTGGATGCGGATTTGCAGATCGGACAGATAGTCATCCCCCTCCACCGTCACTTCCAGCCACAGCAGCTGTCCGTCTGCAATGCCCGCAAGGGCGGCCGGAATGCTGCGCTGCAATTCAGCCAGGGTTCCACGCAGGCTGCACAGGGGCTGAAAACAAGGTACGGTCAGCGGCGTAATGTTAAGCGGAGCACTGTCCGCGATTTCCAGCAGCAGCATTTGCTTGCTCTGGCCCAGCTCATCAAAACTCAGGGCCAGCGGCGATCCGCTATAGCGAATATGTGACTGCCCCCCCACCTGCTGCGGACGGTGGATATGGCCCAGCGCAATGTAATCGAACGGCGGAAAGGCATTACTGGGAAAGGCATCCAGCGCGCCAACATAAATTTCGCGTACGGATTCGCTGCTGCTGGCGCCCACGGTGGTGAGGTGCCCGCTGGCCAGAATGGGCAGCGCTGCGCCCATGGCCGTGCGCTGCGCCACGGCCAGCTGATACAGCGCCTGGTAATGACTGGCAATGGCCTGCTGCAGGCCAAGCTGCTTGTCCTCGGCACTCTGCCCAGCCTGGCTTTGCATCACGTCGCGGGCACGGATGAAGGGGACGGCACACAGCAAGGCGGCGGGCTGACCTGCCTTGTCGCGCAGTGTCAGCACCTGCTGCGCGATATCTTCCGCCACCGCCGGCACCACGGTGCAGCCCAGATAAGCCAGCAACGGCCGGCTTTCTTCCAGCGTGGCCACCGAGTCGTGATTACCCCCCAGCAGCACCAGTTGGCAGCGGGCCTCGTGCAGGCGCACCACCAGTTGGTTATAGAGTTCGCGCGCATAGCTGGGCGGCGCACCGGTATCAAAAATGTCCCCGGCCAATAGCACGGCATTGATATCCAACGCAGCCACTTGCTGTAACAGCCAGTCAATCAGGGCCTGATGCTCGGCCTGACGGCTGCGCCCCATGAAATGCTGGCCCAGATGCCAGTCGGATGTGTGAAGTATGCGCATGCCATCGCTTTAGCCGGAAATCAGCGCGCATTCTAGCAAGAGCCGGGCCATCCTGCCTCTAGCATCGGCACAGACGGCCTATCAAACCGCCATACCTGCCCCTGCGCTGCAGCGCGCCGCCAACGCCATCGTGTCAGAATGAAAACCATGACCACACCATTACGCTCATTTCTGCCCTGCCTGCTACTGCTGAGCACGCTGGCAAGCGCGGCTGCCAACCCGGCGCTCCCTGGCAGCATGCGCAGCGAGGCTGCCTTTTCCCCCGACCCGGCTGCACTGGAGCTGATATTGAAAGGCATACGCAGTGCGCGCCGTTCCATCCACGTGGCGGCTTATGTCTTCACCAGCAAACCGGTGGCCTTTGCCTTGCTGGATGCGCGTCAGCGCGGCGTTGAGGTTGCGCTGGTGGCCGACAGCAAGGAAAACAAGGCAAGCTACAGTGCCACACGCTTTCTTGCCAACCGGCACTTGCCGGTAAGGCTGAACGGAAAATATGCGATTCTTCATGACAAATTCATGATTATCGATCAGCTACACGTACAGACCGGCAGCTTCAATTACACGGCAGCGGCAGCGTCAAAGAATGCAGAAAACGTGCTGATCATCTGGAATGCACCGGAGCTTGCTGCACGCTATGAAGCGCAATGGCAACAGCTTTGGCAGGAGGCAGAGCCACTGGAAGGCAGTAGCAGCACAGGAAACTAGCCAGCACCCTGCTGGCAGGCGCTGACAATTTCCGCCGCCAGACAAACCCGGCAATATTCGCCATCCATATTGGCCAGCGACATGGCATGCACTTTATCGGCACTGCGCCAGCGCCCAGCCCAGTCATGCCGGGCAAAGGTAAAGCAGGCATCCTCAACCAGATAAACACAGTAGCCCAGATTGCCAGCCATGCGCACCGTGGCCTCCACCGAATTGCTGGTGGCCACACCCAGTACAACCAGGGCATGACAATGGCGGGCTTGCAATTGAGCATGCAGATCAGTGCCGATAAAGGCCGAGTTGGTCTGTTTCGGCACTACCCACTCACCCGGCTGCGGCAGCACTTGCGGCTTGAAGGCATGGCCGGGCTGGCCAGGCCGATAGGTAGAGCCAAGCTCCTGCGAATCATGTCTGATATGGCAGATCGGCCTTTGCTGGCTGCGCCACAGGGCTAGCAATCCTGCGGCCACCTGTTCAGCCTGCGGATTATTGCGCTCGCCCCAACAGGGCTCATCAACCGCGCACTGCAAATCCACCAGCAGCAGCAAGGCATTGTTGGGCAGGGTAATGGGATGCACGGGCATGCAGGCACTTTCGTCAAATCAATACCAAAGCATAACAGTGCTGGCCATAAAAAAACCCACCAGACAAAAGTCGGGTGGGTTTTTTTGTACAGAACCAGTCTCTGCCATACGGCAGAAAACCAGTCAGTATCTAAAGCTTACAGCGGCTGAACGTTGGTAGCAGCCGGGCCTTTTTGGCCAGCAGCCTTAACGTAGCTTACCTTCTGACCGTCTTGCAGCGACTTGAAGCCGTCTACTTTGATTTCGGAGAAGTGTACGAACAGGTCGTCGCCGCCTGCATCCGGAGTGATAAAGCCAAAGCCTTTGGCGTCATTGAAGAATTTTACGGTGCCGGTTTCCATGATATATCCCTGACATAAAACAAATTAAAAACAGAGCAAATGCTCACAAACAAGACATCAAGGGATAGATATTTGAACAATTAGGCACTCTGTTGGGAGGGACACCACTGTAACGAAATAGGCACAACTCTTGAAATCCTGCCCGACCGTTATACGCACCTGGCGGCCATTGGTCAAACATTATCTGCCAAATCCCCAAAATAAATGCCGGTAATGGCAAAGACAGGCATCAGCCACTCAAAACCAATGCCGACTTCATGCTACGTTCACCCGGCAACTTACCTCCCCGCCCTCGCAAGCAAGACCGCACCCGGCAATACAAAAGTCTTCTGCTTTACGCAGCCGCTCTCTATCATCGCAGCATCTTCCACCACCACGGAGCAGCCATGATTACCCTGCACCATCTGAACAACTCACGCTCGCAACGCATCATCTGGCTGCTTGAAGAGCTACAACTGCCATACAACATTGCTCGCTACCAGCGCGACAGCAAAACCATGCTGGCACCTGCCGCACTGAAAGCCATTCATCCGCTGGGCAAATCACCCGTTATTACTGATGGCGATGTCGTGGTGGCGGAATCAGGGGCCATCATCGAATACCTTACCGACAAACCCGGAGCCCACTGGCTGAAACCGGCAGCAGGCAGCAAGGCCCTGCTGGACTACCGCTACTGGCTGCACTACGCCGAGGGCTCGGCCATGCCGCCACTAGTCATGAGCCTGGTATTTTCGCGCCTGGACAAACCACCCATGCCCGCCTTGCTACGCCCGCTGGCGCGCCTGATTGCCAATGGCGTACGCAAAAGCTATCTGCAACCGCAGCTGGAGATGCACCTTAACCATATAGAAGCGCAACTGGCCTTGAGCGGCTGGTTTGCCGGCGACGCATTCAGTGCAGCCGACATCCAGATGAGCTTCCCGCTGGAGGCGGCAAATGCCGTTGGCTTGATTACAGACCAACTGCCGCATATCCGCGCTTTTCTGCACACCATCCATGCCCGGCCAGCCTATCAGGCCGCCTTACAGCAAGGTGGGCCCTACGCTTATGCCTGATCGGGCAGCGCGGATAGAAAATTCCGCGCAGGCTCTTGACGAGAAAAAACAGCCTCGCTATCATGCCGCTCTCTTCTGGAGGGGTTACCCCAGCGGTCAACGGGTCCGGACTGTAAATCCGGCGGCTCAGCCTTCGAAGGTTCGAATCCTTCTCCCTCCACCAGCATTCCGAAAAGGCCCGACATCGCGTTCGGGCCTTTTTCATGCCGCCAGCAGCGGCGCCACTCAGCAGGAGACACGTCCATGGCCAGCAAAAACGGCAAAGCAAGCAAGCCCAAGACAGCCCAACCGGCGCGCCTGGCCGAGCAAAAACGTTTTCAACGCACGGAAGACGCTTGCCGCCACATCATGGACCTGCTGTTTGGCATGCAACGTGCCGAACGCTTTAACCAAGAAGAGCTGGCAGGAAAATACGCCACCATGGCCGGCATCCACTATCGCAAGATCCGCAATGGCAAGGTACTGGGTGCGGCCGACTTCAATGCCGCAGTAGAAGTCTGCACCGCCGCGCGGCGCTGCCTGCAGCAACTGGATGCCAGCCTGCAGTTCGAGCAGTTGCCGGACAGTGCCGGCCTGCAACAAATCCTGCCGTTGATTGATGGCGTATTGGCTGACTATCAACAGCTAAAATCCGGCAAGCAAGCCTGAAGCATCCCACCGCCCACAGCACCCCTGCAGCGCCTTTTACAGCCTGCGGCGGTTGGCCCCGCCCCGCCAGCCGGAGTGCTGAGCAAAACAAAAGGCTGCATGGCTGCCGACGGGATATGTCGACAGGCACGCAGCCTTGATTACACCTGCCGCATCAACTCGGACGCGGCAATGCCTGCTGATTACACGCCAGCCTCATGCGCTTGCACGTCGGCATGGTAGCTGGAGCGCACCATGGCACCGACTGCCGCGTGGGCAAAGCCCATTTCGTAGGCTTTTTCTTCGAACATCTTGAAGGTGTCGGGGTGGACGTAACGCAATACCGGCAGGTGACCGTCGGACGGTTGCAGGTATTGGCCGATGGTCAGCATGTCCACATTGTGGGCGCGCAGGTCGCGCATCACTTCGAGGATTTCCTCGTCAGTCTCACCCAGGCCTACCATCAGGCCGGACTTGGTACGCACCGCCGGGTTCTTGGCCTTGTAGTCCTTGAGCAACTGCAAGGAATGTGCGTAATCGGCACCCGGACGGGCTTGTTTGTACAGGCGCGGCACGGTTTCCAGATTGTGGTTCATCACATCCGGCGGCGTGGTGGTGAGAATATCCACCGCCAGATCCAGTCGGCCACGAAAATCTGGCACCAGGGTTTCGATCTGGGTGTTCGGCGAAGCGGCACGTACGGCACTGATGCAGTCAGCAAAATGCTGGGCACCGCCATCGCGCAGGTCGTCACGGTCTACCGAGGTTACCACCACATACTTCAAGCGCATGGCGGCTACGCTCTCGGCCAGGTGTTTGGGCTCGTTTTCGTCCAGCGGATTCGGGCGGCCATGGCCCACATCACAGAAAGGGCAGCGTCGGGTGCAGATGTCACCCATGATCATGAAAGTGGCCGTACCCTTGCTGAAGCACTCACCGATATTGGGGCAGGTGGCTTCTTCGCACACGGTATGCAGTTTCTGATCGCGCAGAATCTGTTTGATTTCATGAAAACGCTGGCCGGTGGGTAGCTTGGCGCGAATCCATTCCGGCTTTTTCAGTTTTTCATCCAGCGGCACGATCTTGATGGGGATGCGTGCGGTTTTGGCGGCGCCTTTATGCTTGACCCCTGCCTCGTTGTCCAACTTCATGCTGTCTCCTTCACCACGGTCAGGTGTTTTTCCAGCTGGGGCAGTAGCAATGCAGCCACTTGCGCCAGGGTTTTATCCACCCCCAAATCCTTCATTTGCGTCACCCGCAAGCCTTCGTAGCCGCAGGGATTGATCCAGCTGAACGGTGTCAGGTCCATGTCCACATTCAGTGACAGGCCGTGATAGACCGCTCCGTTCTTGATGCGCAAGCCCAGCGAGGCAATCTTGGCACCGTCCACATACACACCCGGCGCATTCACGTCGCCATTGGCGGTGATGCCCTGCCCGGCCAGCATATCGATGACTGACTGCTCGATGCGGCGCACCAGTTCGCGCACGCCAATATGCATGCGCTTGAAATCAATCAGCAGATACACCACCAATTGGCCCGGGCCATGATAGGTCACCTGGCCGCCACGGTCGGTTTTTACCACCGGAATATCAGTCAGCCGCAACAGGTGTTCCGGCTTGCCAGCCAGGCCCTGGGTGTAGACCGGATGATGCTCCACCACCCACAACTCGTCCGGGGTTTCGGCACTGCGGGTATCGGTAAAGGCCTGCATGGATCGCCAGGTCGGCTCGTAATCCACCAGCCCCAAATGCTTGATCAGACGCTGCACGCGCTTGGCTCCACGTTGGTTTAAAGCACCATCTTGACCATGGGGTGGCCAGTGAGCGACAGGTAGATATTATCCAGCTGCTGGCGCGAGGTGGCATTCACGGTAATGGTGAGCGCATAGAATCGTCCACCCGAGCTTTCCCGCAGGGTGACATCATGCTCGGCCAGATCCGGCGCGTGCACACGTACCACTTCGGTCATGGTGACGACGAATTCATCGTGGCGCTCGCCCATCACTTTCAGGGGAAAGCGGCAGGGGAATTCAATGATTTCCTGCTTTTCAGTGCTGTTTTCAGCCATGTTCAACTCGATTCTGCAATGGCAAAAGGCCCGCATCACCCGATGCAGGCCATTGCCTGTCTCCGCCTGGCGGGGTGTCAATCAAAAGCCGGTTTACTTCCAGCCCAGCATCAGCTTGATGCTGTCCCACAGCCGGCTGAAGAAGCCACCTTCTTCCACCGCCTGCAAAGCAACCACCGGACGCTCCAGCAGCGGCTTGCCATCCAGGCTCACCACCAGCTTGCCTACCGTCTGGCCAGCCTTGATCGGTGCGATCAAAGGCTGCACCGTGGATAGATCAGCCTTCAACTGGGCCGACTGGCCCTTGGCCACCGTGGCAAACACATCCTGGGCAAAGCCCACTGGCACCGATTTGGTAGCGCCTTTGTACACAGGCACTTCGGAAACCGGCTTGGCTGCAGAATAAAGTTTGGGCGTATCGAAAAACTGCAAGCCGTAGTTGAGCAATTTGGCGCTCTCATTGGCGCGCGCTTCCGGACTGGCAGTACCCACCACCACCGAAATCACCCGACGGCCATCACGGTGGCTGGAGGTGATCATATTGTAGCCAGCGGTATCGGTATAACCGGTTTTCATGCCGTCGACGTTGGGGTCGCGGTACAGCAACAGGTTGCGGTTGGGCTGGGTGATCTTGTTATAGGTATAGGACTTGATGGAGTAGGTCGGGTAGAACTCCGGGAAGTCACGAATCAGCGCGGCGGACAGGATGGCCAGATCATGCACCGTGGTGTAGTGATCGGCATGCGGCAGGCCGGTAGCGTTGCGGAACTGGGTGTTTTTCATGCCCAGTTTCTGCGCCTGTTGGGTCATCACCTGGGCAAACACGTCTTCGCTTCCGGCAATGGCTTCGGCCAGGGTCACGCAGGCGTCATTACCGGACTGCACGATCATGCCCTTGATCAGGTCATCCACCTTCACCGGCACTTTCGGGTCGAGGAACATGCGCGAGCCGTCGGTTTTCCAGCCACGGCTGGACACGGTCAGCATCTGGTCCAGCGACAGGCGCTTTTCCTTCACCGCTTTAAAGGTGAGGTAGGCGGTCATCAGCTTGGTGAGCGAGGCCGGTTCTACGCGGGCATCCGGGTCCTGCGCGGCCAGCACCTGCCCGCTATTGAAATCGACAAGATAATAGGCCTTGCCAGCAATTTCCGGCACCGGCGGAACAAAGGCAGCGGCAGCAGACGCAGCAACAGGCATGGCCAGGCTGGCGGCCAGCAAAATTCGGGTGATGGTGGTTTTCATTAGGATCGACAACGGGTGAGGGGTACAAACAATAGCCGCTGATTATACACGTCCACGCCGCTGCGTTGACCGTAAATGGCCGATTTTTGCAGCAATCTGCTGATGGCAGGCAGTTGATTGCGGCAATGCAGCATGAAAATGGCAACACGGCTTCCCGGCGGCTTGGAGTTCCTGCTACTCTGACAGTTCAATAAGAAAGAACGACAAGGACATCGGCATCACCATGCAAGACAAGCAAGACTATCTGGAGCGCATCCTCACCTCGCGCGTCTATGACGTCGCGGTGGAAACGCCGCTGGAAACAGCAAACAATCTCAGCCGCCGCACCGGCAACACCATTTTGCTGAAGCGCGAAGACCTGCAGCCGGTGTTCTCGTTCAAGCTGCGCGGCGCGTACAACAAAATGGCCAAGCTGACACCGGCGCAGCTGGCCAACGGCGTGATTACCGCCAGTGCGGGCAACCACGCCCAGGGCGTGGCACTGTCGGCCAAGAAAATTGGCTGTGAAGCCATCATCGTGATGCCGGTCACCACCCCGCAAGTGAAGATTGACGGCGTGACCAGCCGTGGCGGCAAGGTCGTGCTGCATGGCGAATCGTTTAGCGACGCTTACAAACACGCCATGACACTGGTGGCCGAAACCGGCAAAACCTATATCCCGCCGTTTGACGACCCGGACGTGATTGCCGGTCAGGGCACCATCGGCATGGAAATCCTGCGCCAGCACCCCGGCCATATCGATGCCGTATTTGTGGCCATCGGCGGCGGCGGCCTGGCGGCTGGCGTGGCCAGCTTCATCAAGCGTCTGAAGCCGGAAATCAAGATCATCGGCGTGCAGCCGGTGGATTCGGACGCGATGAAGCAGTCCATCGAAAAAGGCGAGCGTGTCGAACTGAAAGACGTGGGCCTGTTTGCCGATGGCGTGGCGGTAAAGCTGGTGGGCGAGGAAACCTTCCGCATCTGCCGCGAGCTGCTGGACGAAATCATGCTGGTGGATTCGGACGCCATGTGCGCCGCCATCAAGGATATCTTTGAAGATACCCGTTCCATTGTGGAACCGGCCGGTGCACTGGCCGTGGCGGCTGCCAAGGCCTATATCGAGCGTGAAGGCTGCACCGGCCAGACGCTGGTGGCCATCAATTGCGGCGCCAATATGAACTTCGACCGCCTGCGTCACGTCTCGGAACGCTCCGAACTGGGCGAGCGCCGCGAAGCCATCATCGCCGTCACCATTCCGGAAAAGCCGGGCAGCTTCAAGCAGTTCTGTTCGGTCATCGGCAACCGCAACATCACCGAATTCAACTACCGCTTTGCCGACCCCGGCACCGCCCACGTGTTTGTCGGGGTGCAGATCAGCGGCAAGCAGGATTCGGAACGCATCATTGCCGAACTCAGAGCCAACGGCCTGGAAGGGCTGGATCTGACCGACAACGAGCTGGCCAAGCTGCATATCCGCCATCTGGTGGGTGGCCATGCCCCGCAACTGAAGGACGAGCGCGTGCTGCGCTTTGAATTCCCGGAGCGTCCGGGCGCACTGATGCGTTTTCTGGAAGGCATGCAGACCAACTGGAATATCAGCCTGTTCCACTACCGCAACCACGGTGCCGATTATGGCCGCGTGCTGGTAGGCATTCAGGTGCCATCCAGCGATAATGCCGAGTTCCAGCGTTTCCTGGATGGTCTGGCCTACCCCTATGTGGAAGAAACCGACAACCCGGCTTACAAGCTGTTCCTGGGCAAGACCATCCGCTAACCCTGTCTGCCGGCTCACCCAGCCGGCAGCAGACTTGCACAGGCATTGCACATGATTCAAGCCGTATTGTTCGATCTGGATGGCACCCTGGCCGACACAGCCCGCGACCTGGGCGCTGCCCTTAACCGCCTGCTGGCCGAGGAAGGCCTGCCGCCGCAGCCCTACTCTGCCATCCGCCCCATTGCCAGCCATGGCGCGCGCGGGCTGGTGAGCCTGGGTTTTGGCATCAACCGCGAACATCCGCGTTTCGAGGAATACCGCCTGCGTTTTCTCGATCACTACGAGCACAGCTTTGCCGATGAAACCGTGCTGTTCGACGGTATCAACAGCATGCTGGACGGCATTACGGCCAAGGGGCTGACCTGGGGCATCATCACCAACAAGCCGATGCGCTTTACCGACCGGCTGGTGCCTGCCCTGCCCTTTGCCAGCCGCCCGGCAGTGACCGTCAGTGGCGATACCGTGGGTGTGCCCAAGCCGGACCCGGCCCCCATGCTGCATGCAGCCAGCCAGATCGGCATTGCGCCGCAGCACTGCCTGTACGTGGGCGATGCCGAGCGTGATATCCAGGCCGGTCGCGTGGTGGGCATGAAAACCGTGCTGGCCAACTGGGGCTATATCTCGGAGCAAGACCAGCCGGAGCAATGGGGTGCCGACATCAGCATCGACCATCCGCTGGAATTGCTTAAGCACCTGTAAACAAGCAACAGCCAAGCCCCGAAACCCGCATAGTGCCACTAGCCAATGCGGGTTTTCTTTTGTTCAATTAAACACCAACAAGAAACAATTTCTTGAATATTTTGGTCTATTTCATATTCAGGGTAATCAATACACTGCATCCATCCGCTGACTGACAGCGCAAACCCGACAAGGATGCCTTCCATGAAACGCTTCGCCCTCACCCTGCTGGCCCTGAGCTTTAGCACCGCCGCACTGGCCGCACACCACAGCAGCTACCCCAGCAGCGCCGATGTCAGCGCCTGGCAAGCCGAACAAGCAGCCATCCGGGCGGCCGACGCACAATTACCCGCTGCACGCCAGGCGGAAATCGCCCGCGACAACGCAGCCTGGCAGGCCGCGCTGCTGCAAAAAAACCAGCACAACGCCGGGATCAATCACTAAACGACAAGTACTGAATAGACAAGGCAGCCCATCATGACTCGCTTCCAACTGCATATCGGCCCGCAGCACACCAGCCTTACTCAGCCACGCGCAGCTGCTGCACATCAAGCAGGCCGCATGCCGGTGGGCTGGCAGTCCGCACTACCGGGTAACAGCCATGGGCTGCTGCCTTCCGCTGCCGCGCTGGAAATGGCCATCATGCAGGTGGAAGACGCCATCAGTGCCAACTGGCCACAGCGCCTGGCACTGGACACGGTGTACAGCAGCGATGCCGAACTGCGGCAACTGGCCACTCTGTGCGGCCTGCCAGACACAGCGGGCAGCCGGCTTGCGCGCCAGCAAGTGGAAGCCCTGTTTTCGCGCCTGGCCAACGCCGTTGAAGGCGGCTCTGCCGCTGGCCTGCCAGACAGCCGCAACTTTACCGGCAGCCTGCTGATCCTGCGCGAACTGATGCACCATCTGGATATTGCAGCCATCACGCTGGAACATACCGTCAGTTGACATGCTGCAGACAAAGAAAAACCGCTGCCAGATCACCCTGGCAGCGGTTGCATGTTAAGCAGGCTGTAAGCAGCCCTAATCCCGACTCAGAAGGGGTAAACCACTTCCGCCGGCTTGAACTCGCAAGGCTTGTCGGACGGAGCCGCATCGTGCATTTCAGCCTTGCTGTCAGAAATTTTCTTCCACGAACCACCCAGGCTGCAGGCAAAATCCTGGCCCAGTTCCAGCTCACCAAACGTCGACGGCAGTACCGGCTCTTCACAGTGCGGACACAAATTGCCCGCCAGCCCTGTCAGTTGTGCACGGCTGGATACCTCATCACACCAGCAACATTTGATTTGATCTTCAGTCATCTTATCTTCACTTCCCGTTACCATGGCTTGTCATGTCGAAATGACGCGAACGCAGCCGACTAGTATACCCCGATGCAGCCATGACTGCAGGTTCAACACCCATCCAGGTAAGTCGGCCCACGGTAAATACCGGGAAAATCATGCAGAACGCAGCACAGGACGAAGCCTCTGGCAGCGCTCGCCCGCCTCTGCCGGCAGAGCAAGATAGGTTTCGAAGCCGTAGCGGGCATAGCTTTGCTGCAGCTGGTCCACGGCTGCTGTTGCCGTATGCAAGGCAAGCGGCAACACAAAGCCTATGCGTGGAGATGGCAACAGCAGCTGATCGACAATCTGACGAAACACCCGTCCGTGATCCTGGCTTACCCGCGCCAGCAGGGCGGCCGATACCGGCAGCAACAACCCTCCTCCCACATGCGGGCCTTGCAGAAAATTAAGCAGATGCAGGCAGCGGATAAAACGATCCAGCACCACGGGGGTTTCGCTCACCCCGGTCAGTCGCGCCAGTACTTCGCCGCCTATCGGTTCACCGCCCGGCGCAATGGCGTGCAGCTGCGCCAGCATGCCCAGCGCCTGACCAGCCTCGCCCGCCACCGGCACAAAGCGGCTGGCCAGCCGCACCTTGAGGAACTCACCCTCGATCTCCCCGGCAGCCGTACTCCACAAGGGGAACTCCATGAAATAGGCCGGATGCACCTGCTGTAAAAAACGGGCAAGCAATGAACTCATGACAAACCTGACCAGCGACAGGCAATACAACAAGCAAGTAACAAGGACACGCCGGCAGTGCCGACCCAGACTGCACTGTAGCGCTGCCATGGCTCTGAGGAAAATCATCAATCTTCAATTTGACATGCATTTATCTGCTATCGACTGCACAAATCCAGCACAGCCCGCCAACAGCAAGCAACGCGACATGCCGGTATTGATATGGCACAAACTCTGCACAAGTCGCACTGGACGAGGTTTTTCCCCACCGGGATACTGCCTGCGTTAATCCTCCTCCATCCCTATGGAACTTGTGCCCACCCCTTGCCGGGTGGGCAATTTTTATTCCACCGGCGCTTTCGTCGCCAGCCCTCAGTAGCAACCGCCCAGCGGCAGCGGCAAGGCTACCGGGCTTGCCATTTTCCCTGCCATCCCGACTTGTGTTTATCATGTGCAGCCCGGTCGGCTGCCCTTGGCCCCTGGGCATTACCCGCTTCCCAAGACAAGGCCACGCGATGATCAGTGAAGAAATCACCCTGCGCAAACTGCAAACCCTGGCTGCCTTTGTTGCCACCGGCAGCCTGCCGCGCACTGCCGAACGCATGCAGATGAGCACGGTGAGCGTGCACCGCGCCCTGCATTCGCTGGAAGACGCCATGCGCTGCCCCCTGTTTCGCCACGAAGGCCGCAAGCTGATTGCCCTGCCTGCCGCGCTGGCATTGGCCGAAGCGGCTGAGGATGCCGAGCGGACACTGGAGGGCGGCATTCGCAAAGCGCGGGAAAAGGCTGGCTTTGGCGCAGCGCAACTAAAAATCGGTGCCATGTACTCGCTAACGGTGGAGCTGATTCCCCGGCTGGTGATGGGGGTGAAGCTGCGCCGCCCGGAACTGGCCATCGAGTTGCAACTGGGTTCCAACGCCCAGTTGCTGGACAAACTGCACAGCCAGACGGTGGACGCCTTGCTGATGTCGCTGCCGGACGCAGGCAGCCCGCCGGGCTTGCTGGCAGTGCCGCTGTTTGAAGACCAGCTTTATCTGGCCTCCTCCCTGAATAGCCCGGCACCGACCAGCAGCACGGCGGACCTCACCGACTACCGTCATGAAAAATTTGTTGCCCTCAGCGACGGTTTTGCCACCAGCCGCGACTTCCAGCGCCTGTTCAGCCACGCCGGTTACCAGCCGGATGTGGTGATGCGGGTGGATGACATCTTCTCGCTGATGAATCTGGTGGCCGCCGGGGTGGGCCTCAGCCTGCTGCCTGGCCGGGTCAGTTCGCTATTTGCCGGGCGTATACGCTTCACCCCGCTGGCGCCACAGTGGCGCAGCACCCAGCGCATTGGCCTGTTGCTGCAGGAGTGCCGCGAGCGCGACCCGAACCTGCTGGCCTTGCTGGCCGAGGCCCGCATGCTGGGACAGCAAATTTCAGCCAATGGACTTGCGGCGAAACCATTAGCCTCAGGCTAACAATTCGTCAGTCAGCTTGATTGATGGCCAGCCTGCC
The DNA here is from genome assembly GCF_057809375.1 of Aquitalea sp. FG25. Classification (NCBI taxonomy): domain Bacteria; kingdom Pseudomonadati; phylum Pseudomonadota; class Betaproteobacteria; order Neisseriales; family Chromobacteriaceae; genus Aquitalea; species Aquitalea sp. FG25. The sequence goes on along the minus strand of NZ_JBMDJV010000001.1, from coordinate 221,985 downwards.
AGCGCCTACCTTGCAGACATTCTCATCTGCAACAGGGAGCAAGCATGCTGGCAGCCTCAACCACCTCACCGGTCTGGCATCGCCGCCGTGATGAAAAGCGCCGCCGTATTGAGCTGGCCGGCCACCTGGCCAGTGGCCGCATCCTACCCACCGACCAGCTGACGGCAGCACTGGAAATCCTGATCGCCCCCGGCGACCGGGTGGTGCTGGAAGGCAATAACCAGAAACAGGCCGACTTCCTGTCGCGCAGCCTGGCCCGTGCCAATCCGGCCCGCCTGCATGATCTGCACATGATCATTCCCAGCGTGGGCCGCCCCGAGCATCTGGACATTTTTGAAAGCGGCATTGCCCGCAAGCTGGATTTTTCCTTCTCCGGCCCGCAAAGCCTGCGCATCGGCCAGCTATTGCAGGATGGCTGTCTGGAAATCGGTGCCATCCACACTTATGTCGAGCTGTATGCCCGGCTGTTTGTCGACCTCACCCCCAATGTCGCGCTGGTGGCTGCTTATCAGGCCGACCGGCATGGCAATCTCTACACCGGCCCCAGCACCGAGGACACCCCGGCGCTGGTGGAAGCCACCGCCTTCCGTGACGGTATTGTCATTGCCCAGGTGAATGAGATTGTCGACGACCCGTCCGAACTCACCCGCGTAGATATTCCGGCCGACTGGGTGGATTTCGTGGTACTGGCCGACCGCCCTTTCTTTATCGAACCGCTGTTCACCCGCGACCCGCGCCTGATCAAGCCGGTACACGTGCTGATGGCGATGATGGCGATTCGCGGCATTTACGAACGTCATCAGGTGCAATCGCTCAACCACGGCCTGGGCTTCAATACTGCTGCCATCGAATTGCTGCTGCCCACCTATGGCGAGCAACTGGGGCTGAAAGGCAAAATCTGCCGCCACTGGACGCTGAACCCACACCCGACACTGATTCCGGCCATTGAAAGTGGCTGGGTGGACAGCGTGCACTGCTTTGGCGGCGAACTGGGCATGGAAGCCTATGTGGCGGCCCGCCCCGATGTGTTCTTCACCGGGCGGGATGGCTCACTGCGCTCCAACCGCGCCTTCTGCCAGATGGCCGGGCAATACGCGGTAGACATGTTTATCGGCTCCACCCTGCAAATGGATGGCGACGGCCATTCTTCCACCGTCACCCATGGGCGGCTGTCTGGTTTTGGCGGCGCACCCAATATGGGCCACGACCCGCATGGCCGCCGTCATGCCAGCCCGGCCTGGCTGGACCTGATCCAGACCGACAGCCTGCTGGCGCGTGGCCGCAAGCTGGTGGTGCAGATGGTGGAAACCTTCCAGGGCAACGGCCAGCCCACCATTGTGGAGAGCCTGGATGCGGTGGAAGTGGCGCGCAGCAGCGGCATGCCGCTGGCTCCGGTGATGATTTACGGCGACGACGTCAGCCATGTGCTGACCGAAGAAGGCATTGCCTACCTGTACAAGGCCGAATCACTGGAACAACGCCGCCAGATGATAGCCGCCGTGGCCGGCATCACCCCCATTGGCTTGCGCCACGACCCGGCCAGTACCGCCACCCTGCGCCAAGCCGGGCTGGTGGCGCTGCCAGAAGACCTGGGCATCCGCCGCAGCGATGCCAGCCGTAGCCTGCTGGCGGCCAAGAGCATGGCCGAACTGGTGAGCTGGTCTGACGGGCTGTATCAGCCCCCGGCCCGCTTCAGGAGCTGGTAATGCAAGCCGCCCTCGTCCCCGATCAGGCCGGGCAACTGGCCAGCCAGCTGGCGCTACTCGCCTGCCAGTGCCTGCTGGACGAAGCCCGGCTGGCACCCAAGCCCGGCTTGGTGGACAGCCGTGGCAGCGGCGCGCATCAGGACTTGACGCTGGAACTGATGTGCCGCTCGGCCCGCTCCCTGCAACCAGCCTTCTTCGCCATGGCTAACGCTGCCTGGCAGCAAGCACCATCTATCGCATTGCGCGAACAGCTGGGCAGCCTGGGCCGGGCGGGTGAGCAAGCCATGCTGCACGCCAGTGGCGGCGTCAACACCCATCGCGGTGCCATCTGGGCCATTGGCCTGCTGGTGGCCGCCGCTGCCATGGACAGCAGCCAGCCGCAGGCTGCCGCCGTCTGCCAGCGTGCCGCCACCCTGGCACAACTGCCCGACCGCCTGCTACCAGCCCAGCCACGCAAGGGCGAGCTGGCCTGCCGCCACTATGGGGTGGGTGGTGCGCGCGGCGAAGCGCAACAAGGGTTTCCGCACATTACCCGGCTGGCCCTGCCCGCCTTGCACGCCAGCCGTGCGCGTGGCGATGGCGAGACCCATGCCCGGCTCAATGCCTTGCTGGCCATCATGAGCCGACTGGACGACACCTGCCTGCTGTCACGCGGCGGCATGCCGGGACTAAGCCTGGTGCAAAGCGGCGCACAGGCCGTGCTGGATTCAGGCGGGGTGGCCACACTGGCTGGCCGCCGCAGCTTGTATCAACTGGAAAAAGACATGCTGGCGCAGCGCCTGTCACCGGGCGGTGCAGCCGACCTGCTAGCCGCCACCCTATTGCTGGACCGGCTGCCGCACATGCCAGCCATCTGACAAGCAGGAATCAAGGAGCAACCATGGAAAAACTGCATCTGGAATACCCGGCCGGCGCCCCGGCCACACATCGTGTACTGGTGGGGGTGGTGGCCTCCGGCGACCTGGAAGTGCTGATCGAACCCGCCAGTGCCGGTCGTTGCCACATCGAAATACGTAGCGCCGCCGGTGGCTGTGCCACCCGCTGGCGCGCCCAGCTCGACCGTCTGTTTGCCGATGGCAAGGCTGCCGCCATGCACATGGAAATCAATGACTTTGCTGCCACCCCCGGCGTAATCAGCCTGCGCCTGGCCCAGGCACTGGAGGAGCTATCCGCATGAGCCATCAACAAGACATCACCCGTCTGCTGCAAGGCCACAGCTTTATTGAGCTGAGCGCACGCGAGCGCGCCCACAGCCTGCTGGACGGGGGCAGCAGCCGCGAACTGGTCGGCCCCTTCGATCGGCAATACTCACCCTGGCTCGGCACACAGGGCATTGTGGCGCAGGCTGATGACGGCGTGGTTATCTGCAAGGGCCTGCTCAATGGCCAGCCAGCGGTGATCGCCGCCATTGAAGGCGGTTTTCAGGGTGGCAGCCTGGGCGAAGTGGGCGGGGCCAAGCTGGCCTGCGCACTGGAACTGGCAGCCGCAGACAATCGCCAGGGCATTCCCACGCGCGCCGTCATTCTGTTTGAAACCGGTGGCGTGCGCTTGCAGGAGGCCAATCTGGGCCTGGCAGCCATTGCCGAAATCCATGCCGCCATTGCCGACCTTGGCCGTTATCAGCCGGTGATTGGCATCATCGCCGGTACTGTGGGTTGTTTTGGCGGCATGTCGATTGCCGCTGGCATGTGCAGTTATCTGATTGTCACCCGCGAAGCCAGACTGGGGCTGAATGGCCCACAGGTGATCGAACAGGAAGCCGGTGTGGCGGAGTACGACTCGCGCAACCGGCCCTTTATCTGGAGCCTCACTGGCGGCGAACAGCGCCATGCCTGCGGTTTGGCCGATGCCCTGGTGGAAGACGACACCTCGCTTATCCGCCAGCAGTTGCTGGACTTTATTGCCTGCGGCCTGCCCGACACCCCGCGCCATCGGCGCAGCCAGCACTATCTGCAACAGTTGCTGGCCATGGACAGTACTGCCCAGGCCGACGCCGCCTCAGCCCGTCAACTTTTCCAGTCAGGAGCCCGCCCATGAGCCAAGTCTCCATCAGCCAGCGCGGTCGCGACTGGTTTCATGCCCTGTGTGGTCACCTCCCTCTGCAGCAAGGCTTGCCGCCGTCCCTGCTGGTGGCGGATGGCGAGCTTGCCGGCCAGCCCGCACGTTATATCGCAGTGGTGGCCGACCCGCACAACCCCTTTGTCCGCGCCCGTCATGGCGAGGTGGGCCTGCTGGAAGGCTGGGCGCTGGCGGCCACCATCGACGCCGCCGTGGATGCCGACCAGCAGCAAGCGCACAAGCGCGCCATCATCGCCATCATCGACGTCCCCAGCCAGGCCTATGGCCGCCGTGAAGAGGCCTACGGCATCCACCAGGCACTGGCCGCTGCCGCCGCCGCTTATGCTCGCGCCCGGCTGGCCGGTCACCCGGTGATCGGGCTGATTGTGGGCAAGGCCATGTCCGGTGCCTTCCTGGCCCATGGTTATCAGGCCAACCGCCTGCTGGCGCTGAACGACGCCGGGGTGATGGTGCACGCCATGGGCAAGCAGGCTGCGGCCCGCATCACCCTGCGCACGGTGGAAGAACTGGAAAAACTGGCTGCCAGCATCGCCCCCATGGCCTATGACATTGCCAGCTACGCCAGCCAGGGCCTGTTGTGGCGCTTGCTGGAAACACAGCAGCCAGACCAGCCCACCCCGGCCGATATACAGCTGGTTCGTGCCACACTGACTGAAGCTTTGCACGACATCCAGGCCGACCCGCAACGCGGGCTGCACCAGCGCCTGCACGGCGAACACCGCCAGGCCACGCGCCAGGTGCGCGCGCTATTGCAACAACAATGGACACAGAACGGAGGGTAAACAGTAAGCATCACGGTGCATGGGCATGACTGCAGTAACAGGTGAAAACAATATGACAATACAAAGGAGAGACACACCATGATCATCTACGGAACTGCCTTGCTGGCAGCCTGCCATTTGCTGGGCCTGTTTCTGGGCGACTTGCTGGGCAGCCTGATCGGCGTCAAATCGAATGTCGGCGGCGTGGGCATCGCCATGTTGTTGCTGATTTTCGCCCGGCTCTACCTGCACAAGCGTGGCTGGCTGCCACAGGAAACCGAACAGGGCGTCGCCTTCTGGGGTGCCATGTACATTCCGGTGGTAGTGGCCATGGCGGCCACCCAAAACGTGGTTGCCGCCTTGCGTGGCGGTCCGGTAGCCGTGCTGGGTGCGCTGGGCGCAGTACTGGTATGCGGCTGCGTCATCGCCCTGCTTAATCGCGGCAGCAGCCAGCAGGCCTGGCAGCCGGAAGCCGAAACCCCACAAGACCCACTGGCCTGATACAGGAGCAACATCATGCAAATGCTGGAAAAAGTATTGGCGCACAACGGGCTGGTAACGGCTTTCCTGCTGGTGGGCATCATCACCTGGCTGTCTGCCCGGCTGTCGCGCCGACTGACACTGGGCCGGGTGCACGGCTCGGCCATTGCCATCCTGATCGGCCTGGGGCTGGCCTATTACGGCGGCGTGCTCACCGGCAAGCAAAGCGGGCTGGCGGACATTTCGCTGTTCTCCGGCATCGGGCTGATGGGCGGTGCCATGTTGCGTGACTTCGCCATCGTGGCCACCGCCTTTGAAGTGCAAGTCACCGAAGCGCGCAAGGCCGGGTTGATTGGTGCCTGCTCGCTGCTGCTGGGTACCGTGCTGCCGTTTATCGTCGGGGCCAGCATTGCCCATGCCTTTGGCTACCGGGATGTGGTCAGCATGACCACCATTGGTGCCGGTGCCATTACCTATATTGTCGGCCCGGTAACGGGCGCGGCGCTGGGTGCCAGCTCGGACGTGATGGCGCTGAGCATTGCCACCGGTCTGCTCAAGGCCATCATGGTGATGGTGGGCACACCGTTTGCCGCCCGTTTCCTTGGCCTGAGCAATCCGCGCTCGGCCATGGTGTTCGGCGGCCTGGCTGGCACCGTCAGCGGCGTGTCGGCTGGCCTGGCCGCCACCGACCGCCGCCTGGTGCCATATGGCGCGCTGGTGGCTACCTTCCATACCGGGCTGGGCTGCCTGCTGGGGCCATCGGTTCTCTACCTTGTCACCAAGGCCATCATGGCCTGAAAGCAACCTCCTCTTTACTTCTGCTACTGAAGTAAAGATTTGTCGCGGCAGCGCTGGTCGCTGCCGTTTTTTTTGCAGGAGAGTGGGATGAGCCATCCTTGTTTGCCACACGATTTGCTGTGGCTGGACAGCGCTGCGGCGCTGGTGGCCGATAGCAAACTGCCGGACTGGCTGCACCAGCACTGGCACCCTGGCCTGCCGGTGGTGGTACGCCGCGCCAGCGCCAGGCCGGGCTGGGTAGCAGTGGGGGTGCGCGGGCCGCTGCGCACCCAGCGCGCTGCCTTGTGGGCCGACAGTCAGCATGTTTCCCGTCGACTCAGCCCGGAGCAAGTGGCAGCACAGCAAGGCTGGCAACAACATCCGCGCCTTGCTGCCCTGCCCGCCTTGCAGGCCCTGCAGCAAGCACACGCAGTCTTGCAAGCCTGCGGCCTTGTCTGGGGTATTACCGGCAGTGCCGGTTTCGAGTTGGCCGCAGATCAACCTGCCCTTAACAGCAGCAGCGATCTGGACCTGCTGCTACGCTGCCCGCAACCGCCAGTGCGTTCTCAATTACAAACCCTGGCCACCGCGCTGGCAGCGCTGCCTTGCCGGGTGGATATCCAGCTGCAAACGCCTGTCGGCGGTGTGGCGCTAAACGAATGGCTGCGTGGCGGGCAGGTATTGCTGAAAACCGACAGCGGACCCGTGCTGCTGGATGAGCCGCTGGCAGCTTGGCCTGATACCGCGCAGCGTGATATGGAGCCATGCCCATGAGCTTGTTATTTGTGTTCCCCGGCCAGGGCAGCCAGACGCCCGGCATGCTGCAGCAGTTACCGCAACATGCCGCCTGCCACACGGTACTGGCCGAGGCTGAAGCCGTGCTGGGCCACTCGCCGCTGCTGCTGGATTCCGCCACGGCACTGCAATCCACGGTGGCGGTACAGCTCTGCCTGCTGATTGCCGGTGTGGCCTCCGCCCGCTTGTTGCAAGCAGAAGGCATCCAGCCGCAGCTGGTGGCAGGGCTATCCATTGGCGCCTTCCCGGCTGCCGTCATCGCGGGGGTGCTGGATTTCCACGATGCGGTGCAACTGGTGCAGCTGCGCGGCCAGCTAATGGAACAGGCTTATCCGCAAGGCTATGGCATGTGCGCCATCACCGGGCTGGCCTTGCCGCAGCTGCACATCCTGCTGAGCCAAGCACAGGCCGAAGGGCAACAAGTGTTCCTGGCCAATATCAATGCCGCGCAGCAACTGGTGGTGGCAGGTAGCGATGACGGGCTGCAGGCCATCGCTCAGGCCGCCATGCAGGCCGGTGCCGCCCGTTGTCAGCGGCTGGCCATCAGCGTGCCCTCGCATTGCTGCCTGCTGGAACAAGCCGCGCAGACACTCACCCAGGCCATGCGTGACACGCCGCTACACGCCCCGGCTTGCCATTACCTGAGCGCCAATGCCGCACGGATATTGCGCAGCGCAGAGCAGATTCGCAATGACCTGGCAGGCAATATGGCGCGGGTGGTGCATTGGCATGACACCGCCCGGCTGGCCTGGGAGCGCGGTGCGCGCATGGCGGTGGAAATGCTGCCCGGCACCACCCTCAGCCGCTTATTGAAACCGGTATTTGCCCAGGGCGTGGTGATGAGCGTGGCGGAGGACAGGCTGGACAGCCTGCAATACACCACCCGGCGCATGGAACAGGACAGCGAGTACTGACGGCTGACATCAGAGGCTGGCCAGTACCTCATCCAGCGCACCCAGCAGCATGTCGGCATGGGTGCGGGCAAACGGCAGCTGCGGCCGCACTTTCAGGATATTGCCTGCCGGGCCGGTAGCGCTGATCAGAATGCGCCGCTCGCGCAGTGCGTTGACGATGCGCGTGGTCTGCTGAGTGGCCGGGGTTTTGCTGTGGCGGTCGCTCACCATTTCCACGCCAATGAAGAAACCCGCACCGCGCACATCGCCTATCAGCGCATGTTTGTCTGCCAGCGCCGCGAAACCGGCCTTGAGGTAGGCACCGGTCTCGCGGGCATTCTGTTGCAAGCCCTCACGCTCAATCACATCCAGCACTGCCATGCCCGCAGCCACCGACACCGGATTGCCGCCAAAGGTGTTGAAGTAACGTACCTGACGGCCAAAAGCATCAATGATATCGGCGCGCGCCATCAGCCCGGCCAGCGGGTGGCCGTTGCCCATCGGTTTGCCCATGGTAATGATGTCCGGCACCACGCCATGGCGCTGAAAGCCCCAGAAATGACTGCCACTGCGGGCAAAACCGGCTTGCACCTCGTCGGCGATGAACAGGCCACCAGCCGCATGGATGGCATCCACCGCACCGTGCAGAAAACCAGCCGGATCGGCAAACACGCCATCACTGGTAAACAGCGTATCCACCAGCAAGGCAGCCGGTTGGATGCCGTGGCGCTGCAGGTCGGCAATGGCGGCCGCGACATCGCGGGTAAAGCTTGCAGCCACCGCATCAGGATTACCGCGATAGCCATCCGGCGCGGCCACGGTACGGACATGCGGCCCCAGCGGCACCCCATCACCAAACGCTGGCGAGCAGGCGGCAATACTGCTGGTAACGCCGTGATAGGCATGCCCGGTAACGATCACCCCTTGCCCGCCGGTAACGCTGCCTGCCAGGCGCAAGGCCAGGTCGTTGGCTTCGCTGCCGGTGCAGGTAAACATGGCCTGATAGCCGGGCAAGGCCAGCGTGGAAAGCAAGCGCTCGGCGTAATCGACAATGCCGTCGTTCAGATAACGGGTATGGGTGTTGAGCACTGCCGCCTGCTGCGCAATGGCCGCCACCACCTGCGGATGGCTATGCCCTACCGAGGCGACATTATTGTAAACATCCAGATAGCGCTGGCCGTCGGCGTCGTACAGCCATACCCCCTCGCCACGCACTACATGCAAGGGCTGCTGGTAGAACAGGCGGTAAGCCTGGCCCAACGCCTGCTGGCGACGCTGAATAAGTGCCTGTTCACGCGCAGGCAAGTTGCTGGCCGTGGCCGGGTCAAAGGCGTTCACCATGCGTTGATCGGGCGGGTTCATGCTTGTCCTTTCATCTGGCACAGCTGGAACAAATAGTCGGTGGCGCGGGCGCTTCCCAGCGCGGACAGGCGCTGCAGACCGTCCCAGCTAAGCGCGTTGTTGCGCAGGATGTAAGTGCGGTTTTCCGGATAACGTGCGGCACGCCAGCCGGTGATGGTGACGGTCATGCACAGGCGGGTAAGGATAAGCGCGTACAGAATGCTGATTTCCTCCGCCAGCAGCGGGCAAACCGCGTGGTAGCCCGCCACCAGATCCCCCGCGCTATCCAGCGGATTTTCACTGCTGGACAGCTGATAGGAACAGGCCACCGCCAGCTCGTTGATCAGCGGTGCCTCCACCATGTCGCCAAAGTCGATCAAGCCCACGGTAGTGACCTGATCCTGCGGGTCCACCAGCACATTGTGCGGGTTGAGGTCGTTATGAATCACCTGCCGCCGCAAGCCTGCCAGCACGGGCTGTACCTGCTGGATGAAATGCACCAGCCAATCGCTCAGCACCGCTTTTTGCGCGCTGTCCGGCGTTTCCGCCAATAGCGGCTGCAGCCGCTCGGCATGCTGGATATCCCACAACAGCGGATGATGTGCCGCAGGATGCGCATAATCCCGCAGGGCATTGTCCAGCCGGCCCAGGGTCTGGCCCAGATGGCGGCGCTGCGCCGCACTGCGCACCAGCTGGTGCAAGGGCTGACCGCCCAGATAGCTGAGCAGGCGCAGCACGCGCTGGCTGCCATCGGCCATGTTCACCACGCCATAGGGCTGGCCATCGCTGCGTGGCAGCAGCTGCGGCACCGGCAGCGTCGGGTCACGTGCCAGCACATGCAGCAGCGCCCGGCTCTGAAAATCAGTCACCGCCCGGTCTTCTGCCGGATGGGTCAGCTTCAGTACATATTCGCGCCCGTCGTAACCACGGATGTGGAAGTTGGCATCGCGCTCGCTATTGAGCGGGCTGGCCACCCCACGCAGGCCATAGTGCTGCCACAGCAGCGCGGTGGCTTCGCAACATTCCACCGGCGCAGCCAGGGTGGAAAACAACTGGTCGATCACGCCTTGGGACACGGCTGGGGACACGGCTTCAGACATGCTGGCCTCCGTTGATGTGGATTTCCGAGCCATTGATGTAGGAGGAATGGCCGGAGCAGAGAAAGTAAATGGCTTCGGCCACTTCGTGCGGTGTACCCAGACGGTGCATCGGCACATCGTGCTCCACAATGCGGGCGGTGTCCGGTGACAGGATGGCAGTGTCGATTTCACCCGGCGCAATGGCATTGGCGCGGATGCCGTGCGGGCCGAACTCATGCGCCAGCTCGCGCGTCAGCGCCGCCAACCCGGCCTTGGAAGCGGCATAAGCCACCCCGGCAAACGGGTGCACGCGCGAACCGGCGATGGAGGTGACGTTGACAATGGAGCCCTGCGCTTTTTTCAGTTCGTCAAACAGCCCGCGCGCCAGCAAGGCGGTGGACACCAGGTTCACATTCAGCACCCGGCTCCAGACGTCGACATCGCTGGCCAGAATGCCCAGCCGCTCACCCTGCGGCCCCTTGGGCGAGATGCCGGCATTGTTTACCAGTGCGTGCAGTTCGCCATTTGGCAGGCGGCTTTTCACTTCGGCAATCAGCGCGTCCAGGCAAGAGAGGTCGGACAAATCGGCCTGCACATGGCTTTGCCGCGCCGACGGCCACAGGCAGGCCTCGGAAAACGGCTGGCGCGACACGGTGAAAATCTGCCAGCCGTGTTCCTGAAACAGCTTGACCGTGGCATGACCAATGCCGCGACTGGCGCCAGTCAACAGCATGTAGCGCGTGGGGTGGGACATGAAGGCACTCCTGTAGCAAGGGCAGAAGCGGCAAGCACCGTCAGCCCTATCCTGGTCAGTCGAATTTATGATGCATCATATTTGCTGCATTTCAATCTGGCAAGTGCAGTGCTACCATGCGGCTTTGCCGTCACTTGCCCCCTCTTCCCATGGACTACCAACTGGACACACTGGAACACGACAATCTGGGCAGCACGGTGTACCAGCTGCTATGCCATGCGCTGATTCAAGGCCGCTTGCAGCCGGGAGCACGGCTGAAAATCCGCGATCTGGCCGAACAACTGGGCACCAGCGTCACCCCGGTGCGCGATGCCATCTTGCGGCTGGTGCAGGAACAGGCGCTGACCATGCAGTCGCCACGCGACATCCGCGTACCCCACATGACGGTGGCGCGTTATCTGGAAATCCGTGCCATCCGTATCCGGCTGGAGGGGCTGGCTGCCGAAACTGCCGCGCACAAGGCAGACCACAGCGCCCTTGCCAGACTGGAAGACATCATCCGTCGCAATGCCCTAGCCATGACCGCGCAGGACATTGCCCTGGGCTGCGAACTAAACCAGCAGTTTCACTTTGCCCTGGTGGAGATTGCCGGCCTGCCCTTCCTGCAGGGCATCCTCTACCGCATCTGGCTGCAGATGGGGCCGCTGATTGCTGCGGTGTATCAGCAAGGCGGCAGCGACATGATCGACTACCACTACCCGGTGCTGGCTGCCATCCGTCAGCATGACGGCCCGGCGGCAGCGGCGGCCATTGGCGACGACATCCTGCATGGCGGGCATAGCATCCTGCTTCATCTGCAAGCCCAAGCAGCAGCATAAGGACGGATTTCCGTACCGCAAAATACGGCAAGCCGACGATTACCCACACAGGCCGATAAAACATCCTTGTTTTTCAATGGCTTGAAAAATCAAATCCAGGCATGGCTTTTGCAATACAGGCGGCACCTGTATTACGGAAAGCTGCTGCCATGACCTTCAAACTGCTGCTCAGCCTGATCTGCTCCTCCTTGCTGGCCCGTCAACTGGGCAGCAATCCGCTGGCCGCAATCGACACCCTGTCCTTGCCTGCCGTGCTACTGCTGATGACGGTGGGCAATGCCGCCACCTACCTGCTGGTACGACTGCTGTTTCTCAAGCTGTCACCGCAGCACTGACACTCCGCACCAGCTCGTCCACCCGCTTCGCACCCCGTGCGCTACACACAGAACAAGGCCCGGCATTGCCGGGCCTTGTTCTTCACGCTTCAGCCTTATGCGGGCAGGCTGGCCGCATCTGGCCTACACCATAAAGTAGATCAGCGCCGCCTCGCCAAATACACCCACCACCGTTCCCACCAGTACCGAATGCGAGGCATGCAGCGCATAAGTCTGGTTACGCACGGCAAACATCGATGCCGCAATGGCGGTAGGCACGGCACCAACAATCAAGGCCTGGCGGGCAAAGTCCGCATCCACACCAAACAGCAGGATGCCGATAAACATCAACACCGGCTGCAGGAAGTTCTTCATCGCCACATTACCCACCACGTGGCCGTTGAAGCTGGGCTTCTCGCCACAGAACATCAGGCCCAGCGCCAGCAGCGATACCCCGCCAGCCGCCTTGGCCAGCATGTCCACACTTTCCTGTACCGCAGCAGGCAGATGCAGGTGATTGAAACTAAGAATCACCCCCAGGATAGGCAGCCAGACAATCTGGTTGGACAGGGTTTTCACCAGGCTTTGCTTGAGCATGGTCACCACACCGTCATCGGCACCGGCATCCGACATCTCGCCGCAGCGGCACAGCACAATGGTGAGCGGCAGAATGACAAAGCTGGTGATCAGATTGCCAATCAGCACGGCGATGAAACCCTGCGGGCCACATACCTGTTGCAGAATGGGCGCGCCAAAATAGGCCATATCCGGAAAGGTGCACACCAGGGCCTGGATGGCGCTGCTTTTTAACCCCTGCCGATAGTAGTAACGCCCAGCCAGCAAGGCGATAACATAGGTGCCAACAAAGCCGAAGGCCATGCACAAAATGAATGGCAGGTTCTGGATACGCTCTGGCGGCGTTTTCAGAGCGCCAATAAACAGCGAACACGGCAAGGCATAGCGCATCACCAGCGTCGCCATCACCCCCACATCCGCCTGGCGGAAATAGCCGCGCTGGCCACCAAACCAGCCCAGCATCATCAACAGCACCACTGGCAGCAGTGCTGTGCTCATGGTTCCCCACATGGTCTTGCTCCTCATCTCTGTATGTAATGATTGTCTCGATAGTGCAGAGCAAGCCCCGTGCCACGACAAAACACACCCATCCCTTTGTTTTTATTGACAAATATTAAGCAGGCCAGCTGGCAAGTGCGGATAGCCGCGAATCCGCCCGCCACAAAGTACGGAAATCCGTACTTTTTCAAATCACCCAGCCCAGCCTCCCCGGCCTTGCCGCGCGACAGCATTTCCGTCCATTCGGCCATGGCAAATGGACGGAATTCCGACGCTACAGCGCCGCCATTTCAAGCAGAAATCAGATTTTTCCTTTGATTTCAATGGGATGGATATTTCCAGCGCCATGGCACGCTCCTTGCAAAGACCCTGCCAACGGACAGGCCATTACGCCCGCAGCATCAGGCAGGCGAATGCGCACAAGCACAGCAAAGGAAATCCCATGAGTGAAACCATCCGCATCAGCATCGATGGCAAGGTGGTGGACGCAGAGCCCGGCAACTCCATCCTGCACACCCGCCTGCAAGGCGAAGAAGCGCTGACCGCCAATATTGGCTGCATGGGCCAGGGCGTGTGCGGCTCCTGCCGCTGCCTGGTCCGCAAGGCGGGTGAGCGCGGTGCCGAAACCCGCCTGGCTTGCGAAACCGTGGTGGAAGACGGCATGCAGGTCAGCTTTATCGACTACTACCTGCCCGATCATGTGCACCGCTACCGGCCGCACGACTTGCGCGACGGCTGGCAGGCGCTGCCGCAACTGCAGCAAACCTTCCCGGAAATCTCCCAGTGTCGGCACTGCAGCGGCTGCGACCGCGCCTGTCCGCGCCATATCCCGGTGCAGCAAGGCATTGCCCTGGCCAATAGTGGCCAGTTGCAAGCAGCAGCAGCGCTGTTTGATGCCTGCATCATGTGCAATCTGTGCACCCTGGCCTGCCCGGAAAACATCCGCCCCAATCATGTCGGCCTATACCTGCGGCGCGCCCAAGCCATCCAGAACCTGCGTCCGGGCGATCTGCTACGTCGGCTGGAACAACAAGCGCGTGGCGAAATGGCCATCAACACCCAGGCAGGCAACACAAGGAGCGAAGCATGAGCAGCGCCATTCCCTATCTGCAGGCCCTGGCCAATCTGCAAGCGCACGACACACCTCCACTGCGCCCGGCTGATTTATCCCGCACCGCCTTGCTGGCCCAGTACCATCCCGACAATGCCGACAATGCCAGCACCCTGCTACACATTGGCCCCAGCCGTGGCCAGCCCTGCCACCCACGCCTGGCCGCCCTGCTACAAAGCAATGCGCTGATCGACGGCTTTGACCTGGCCGGTGCCGAACAACGCAGCACCGACGTACTGGTAATAGGCGGTGGCGGTGCTGGCTCAGCTGCCGCCCTGACTGCCGCCCGCAGCGGTGCCGACGTAATGCTGGCCAGCAAGCTGCGCCTGGGCGACAGCAATACCGTGATGGCTGAAGGCGGCATCCAGGCAGCACTGGCGGCCAGCGACAGCCCGCAGCAACACTACGACGACGCCATGCGCGGCGGTCACAACTGTGCCAACCCGCAATTGCTGGCACAAATGGCCAGCGATGCCCCCGGCGTCATCCGCTGGTTGATCGAACTGGGCATGCATTTTGACCTGGACGAGCCGCAGGAAGATGGCGGCAGGCTACGTTACAAGCAGGCGGGCGGCTGCAGCCAGCCGCGCATTCTGTGCTATCGCGATTACACCGGGCTGGAAATGATGCGCGTGCTGCGCGAAACCGTGGAGCTGGAACCGGCCATCACCCTGCTCAACCGCTGCCCGGTGGTAGAGCTGCTATCACACGAGGACGGCAGCTGTGCCGGTGCGGTGTTGTACGACCTGGAATACCAGCGCTTCATCGTGGTATCCGCCCGCCAGACCATTCTGGCCACCGGCGGCTGCGGTCGGCTGCATCTGCAGGACTTCCCCACCTCCAACCACTACGGCGCCACCGCAGACGGGCTGGTACTGGCCTACCGTCTTGGTGCCGGCTTGCGTGACATGGACGCCTTCCAGTACCACCCCACCGGCGTGGCCTGGCCACAGCGCCTGCGTGGCGGGCTGATTTCCGAAGCCGCCCGTTCCGGCGGCGCGCTGCTGGTAAACGGGCTGGGCGAACGCTTTATCGACGAACTGGCCCCGCGCGACATCGTCACCGCCGCCATTCTGCGCGAATGTGCCGCCGGACGCGGCATCGAACGCGATGGACAGTCAGGCGTGTTTCTCGATACCCGCGCACTGGGGCCGGCGCTGGCGCAGCGCCTGCCTGCCTTGCAGCACCTGGCCGACAAATGCGGCATCGACCCCAGCCGCGAACCCATGCTGATCTACCCCACCCTGCACTATCAGAACGGCGGCGTCATCATCGACGGCAACGGCCAGACCGAGGTGCCCGGCCTGCTATGTGCCGGGGAAATTACCGGCGGCATTCATGGCCGCAACCGGCTGATGGGCAATGCCCTGCTGGACATCCTGGCCTTTGGCCGCCGCGCCGGTCGCCAAGCCGCCCGCCAGGCACAGGCTGCCCGTCACAAATCCACCCTGCCACCGCAACGTGGCGGCATCGAACACGTCTACCGCTGGCAACGCCAGCTAGCCCTGGCCGGGCTGGACAGCAGCCAGCAAGCCCCGCTGCTGTATCCCGGCAAAGCCCGGCTCCAGCTGTACCGCCCCGCCGGACTGCGCGTCTAGGAGAACAACATCATGGAAAAACTCAATCAGGTTCTGCTCAACCCCGCAGTACAGGTGGGCCCCAACCTTGACGCCTGGCTGCAGGCAGGCGGCAGTCTTGGCCTGCAAGCCGCACTCAAGGCCCCCACCACCATCATCCGCCAGATTGCCGATGCCGATCTGCGCGGTATGGGCGGCGCCGGCTTCCCCGCCTGGCGCAAATGGGAAGCCACCGCCAATGCCGTGGGCGACAACAAATATGTGGTGTGCAATGGCAACGAGGACGAACCGGGCACCTTCAAGGACCGCACCTTGCTCAGCGCCTCGCCGCACCAGGTGGTGGAAGGCGCGCTGATTGCCGCACTGGCGGTGCGCGCTGCCTGCGTCATCTTTTATATCAATCCGCATCAGGGCCAGAGCCTACAGCACATGCAACTGGCAGTCAGCCAGTGGCAGGACAGCCCCTGGCTGGACAAATTGACCACGGCCTTGGGCCATCCCCTGGCCATCAAGGTGGTGGCCAGCTCTGGCCGCTATATCGGCGGCGAGGAAACCGCCGTGGTGGCCTCGCTGGAAGCTGGCTTTCCCTTCCCGCGCAAAAAGCCGCCCTTCCCGGCAGAGCAAGGCATCAACGGCCAGCCCACCCTGATCAACAATGTGGAAACCCTGGCCAATGTCAGCCACATTCTGCGCCACGGGGCCGACTGGTACCGCGCACTGGGCGTGGGCAAAGCCGGTGGCACCAAGCTGTACTCGCTGTCCGGCGACGTACTACGCCCCGGCCTGTATGAGCTACCGATGGGTACCAGCCTGCAGGAACTGGTGTTCCACTACGGCGGCGGCATGCTGCAGGGCAAGGCCTTCAAGGCGGTGTTTACCGGCGGGCCGTCCAACACCCTGCTTACCGCCCGCGATCTGGACGTGGCGCTGGATTTTGACTCGGTCTGGCTGCGCCACTCCCGGCTGGGCACCGGCGCGATGATCGTCATCTCCGAAGGCAGCAGCATCATCCGCAAGGTGGCCGAGTACATCGACTTCTTTGCCAAAGGCTCCTGCGGACAATGCCCGTCCTGCAAATGCGGCACGTTTCAGCTGGCACGCCTGTTGGACCGCATTGACGGTGGCCGCCACAGCGCAGCAGACCTGGATGCCCTGCAGCACCTGTGTCAGATCCTGCCCGGCAGCGGACGCTGCGGCCTGATCGACGGCGCCGTTACCGTGGTGAAAAGCTCCTTTCACACCTTCCCGCAGGAATACGGACTGCCAATACCGGCAGATGCCTGAGCCCGGCCCCGGCAGCCAAGCGCTGCCGGCTACGCACCACAATCACGACAGGAATATGCCCATGCGCCAACAAACCATCGCCGGCAGCACCCCGGCACTGCGCTTTCTGCTAGAGCACCAGGTAAATTTCAGCTGCCACGCCTACCACTACGAAGAACACGGCGGCACCGCCACCCCGGCGCGCGAACTGAATGTGGACGAACACAGCGTCATCAAAACCCTGCTGTTTGAAGATCAGGACGGCCTGCCGCTGGTGGTGCTGATGCATGGCGACCGCAAAGTCTCCACCAAGGAACTGGCCCGCCAGCTGCCCTGCAAAAAAGTGCAGGCCTGCAAACCGGACGTAGCCAACCGGCACTCCGGCTATCTGGTAGGCGGCACCAGCCCCTTCGCCACCCGCACACCAATGCCGGTGTATATGGAAGCCAGCATCCTGCAATTGCAACAGGTATTCATCAACGGCGGCCGCCGTGGCCTGCAAGTAGCCATGTCACCAGTAGACATTGGCCGCCTGCTGCAAGCGCGCTGCGTGGAAGTGGCACTGGAGAAGTAAGCAGTCAGACGGGGCGGCAGGCAACAAGATTGCCGCCGCCACGGGGAAACACGCGCAGGGCCTTTGCCAGGCAAAGGCCCTGTTTTCACAGCGACCCGCTGTAGGCTTCTTCACCATGCAGGGACTGATCCAGACCGGTTTCCTGCGTATGCTCGTCGATCAACACCGGTGTCATCTTGTTGATCAGCCACAACATGCCGTAGGTAAAACCAAAGGCCCACAAACCGGAAACCACCGCAGCAACCACCTGCTTCCACAGGAAATCCGGATTACCCATCAGCAAGCCGTCAACACCCGCCGGGTTCCAGGCTTTGCTGGCAAACACCCCCAGCAGCAATGTGCCCAGCAAGCCACCCACTCCATGCACGCCCCATACATCCAGTGCATCGTCCCAGCCCAGGCGGTTTTTCAGCTGCACCGCGTAGTAACACACCACAGCGGCTATCACACCAATCACCGCAGCCGTACCCAGCGACACATAGCCTGCAGCAGGCGTTATGGTGGCAAGGCCCGCCACCGCACCGGTCAGCAAACCGATGAACTTGGGTTGACGCGCATGCGACCACTCCAGGAAAAACCAGGCGGTACCGGCAAACGAAGCGGCAACATCGGTATTGAGAAAGGCCGATGCAGTGATGTAATCCACCCGTAGCTCGGACCCGGCATTGAAGCCATACCAGCCAAACCACAGCAAGCCGGTGCCCAGGGCAATCAAGGGCACATTATGCGGTTTGTTCTCCACCACCGAACGCCGCCCCACGTACAACACCGACGCCAGCGCGGCAAAACCGGCGGTATTATGCACCACAATGCCACCGGCAAAATCCAGCACACCCCACTTGGCCAGCAGGCCATCCGGGCTCCAGATCATGTGGACAAAGGGGAAGTAAACCAGCACCAGCCAGCCGGTAAGAAACAGGAAATACGCCTTCACCGTCACCCGGTTGGCAAAGGCACCGGTAATCAGCGCCGGGGTGATGATGGCAAACATCATCTGGTAGGCCACATGCACAATCAGCGGAATACCTGCGTCATTGCCGGTGTACATGGTATTGAGGGTGACGCCATGCATGAAGGCATAGTAAGTAGGGTCGCCGACAATGCCATGCCAGCTTGGCCCGAAGCACATGGAGTACCCGAAGGCAAACCACAGCACAGTAGTCCAGCCCAGCGACATGAAGCTTTGGGCCATGATGGTCAGCACATTCTTGCGGCCCACCAGACCACCGTAAAAGAAAGCCAGCCCGGGTGTCATCAGCATGACCAAGCTGGCACACAGCAGCATAAAGCCGGTGTTGCCCACATTAAGTGGCGGGATTGGAGCAGTCATCGTTCACATCCTTATCCATAAATAATTAATTACTAATATTTTGTGGATCGAATGCTGCGCTCAGGCGCGATAGCCCTGTTTGCTCCAGATCAAAAGAATGTGCAGATCAGGAAGGATGGCCGCTGGTCGTCAGCTTACCTGACCAATTGCCGCGTCCGTGCGGCGAGCTTGCCCCGCCCTCTACTCTCTGCAAAGCCAGCCGGAGGCTGACAACACATGCCACCCCCGGCCAACAGTTGGCCGCTTAACTTTGAGCAGCGCCTTGTTTTTTAGGCAGTGCCGGGTTCATGAAATCCCAGGCTGCGGCGCTTGCCACATGGAAATCCAGCATGGGCCGGTAATGGCATGTTTCATTCAAGGTGCCCGCCTTGATGCCCAGCGCATCAGGAAGATAGCTGAATCTGGCAAACAGCTGCGAGCCACAATGGGGGCAGAAACCACGGCTATGGGCATTTCCACTGTCCGATGTGGAAACAAAATAACGCGGCTCGCCGTGAATCACTACCTTGCTTGCAGGGAAAATCATCGCCGGAACATAAGCACTGCCAGATGTTCTTTGGCAATCCTTACAGTGGCAATTACCGGCAAACAGCGGATCAACATCCACCGCGTAACGGATTTGGCCACACAGACACTGTCCTGTGAATTTGGAACTCATGTACGACTCCATGCAGATGGGGGGTGGTGCACCAGCTGGATGCTGACATCAGCTTTTGGCTGCGGGCAGACATTCTAACACGACGTCATTTTCCGATTGCACAGCGCTGCCCCATCGGGCTTCAAGCATGCTCCTGTGCGCGGACAGAGAATATTTCGGCAAAATCAGGAGAAAGCAGGTTGCGCGAAAAAATGCCCGGTGCTCTCCGGGCATTTTTAGTTAAAAAAAGATTAATTTTTTGAGGTAATTTACAGAAAATCGCCTAGTCATCGAAATGTATATATCCTTCGCATACTGGTAATGCTTTATTGGGCTTGTAAGTCTTTTTTAAATTGTCAAAACTAAATACTCTACGGAAAGTACATTCAGCATCTTCTTGCTTAGGAGGGAAACTGGTGGCATGCGTTTGAAAAATTAGCTTTGGAAAACCGGAAGCTATTTTTTTATCTAACTGAATTTTGCTAGTAAGCTCGTACTCATCGTGGCAGGCACCGCGACGTTGCTTGTAATCCCACTCTGAAAAACAGGCCCGTATCATGGCGCTGCCACGCATAGGCAACACCAAACTTTCTCTAATACCTAATCCATTGCTTGTTGGGTATAGGTGAAACAAGTGTAATTTGGTGGAGGTTGCGCCACCACCCGAGTACATTGTTTTATAGTTTTCCTCAATACCAATCATCAGGCCTTGCATGGCATCGGCCATTTGCAGTGAATTTGGCCAAATAGAAAGATCTAAATAATCTGGATCATATTTAAGTTTACTTAATTCAAAGCTGGCATTAGATTCTTGACCATACACTCGGGTAATTTTAAGCGTTGGCGTATCCTGATCCTCACTGCTGTTCAATTCAAAGCAAAAATCTCTATCATTCGTACATCCTTGAACTGATGTTTTATTTAAGCCAGACGAATCCAAGCTCATTATTTTTACTTGAATCAAGCTCATTTTTCTTATTTCATTTCCAGCTTTATCAATATTCGATGCTGGATTTTCTGCCAATGCCTGCTGCGAGAAAAATAATTTCACAAGTACGATTGGCATTGCAATATAAATATTTTCCATTTTCATTTCCACCCCCTCCCACTAATGAAATTCATTGTGGCATCTAGAATTAGATATCAACAGCTATTGGTATTTTTTGTAAATCTGATTTTATTTGAATTTGCATTTCATTGGTATTGAGTAATCACAACCAGGCCCAAAGCATATCCTGATTAAATCGAATGGCACGGATGAATATTCTTCTATCGTGCGCACTTTTTTCCTTTTTGATATTTAACCTCAATTATATCCGTCAAATTTACACCCTCATAGCCGTCCTGGGGAGTGAATGATATTTCCCTAACCTTTTTGGCGGACAGACATCAAAAGCGAACAAGATCCTGTACGCAATAGCAAGGCATAGCTGGAGAGGCACCATTTTTGTGTTGTGCCGGTGGTTTCAAACATCCTCAAGCCCCCCGCCGGTTAGCGAATGCTGGATTGAGTGCTGCTTCCGCCTGGCGTACGGGAAAGGAATCTTTGCTTGGCCAAAGATCCCTTTCATCCCTCTTAGGTCTTGCGGCAAGCCCGGTAGCCATACACTCAGAACATGACCTTTGCATGTCAAATGGCGTAATCTGCTGCCCATTGTCCTTTTCTGTGAAGAGAGGCGTCGTCATGGATGACTTTTCCCCCTCCGACCTTAAAACCATTCTGCACTCCACGCGGGCACATCTCTATTACCTGGAACACTGCCGCGTGCTGGTCAACGGTGGCCGGGTGGAGTACGTAACGGATCAGGGCAAGCAGTCGCTGTACTGGAACATCCCCATTGCCAACACCACCACCCTGCTGCTGGGCACCGGCACTTCCATCACCCAGGCCGCCATGCGCGAACTGGCCAAGGCAGGCGTGATGGTTGGCTTTTGTGGTGGTGGCGGCACGCCGCTGTTTACTGCGGGCGAGCGCGAACTGGATATCGCCTGGCAATCTCCCCAATCCGAATACCGGCCAACCGAATACTTGCAATACTGGGTTGGCTTCTGGTTTGACAAGTCCAAACGGCTGGCCGCAGCCAAGTAGCTGCAACTGGCCAGGCTGGAGCGCATCCGCGGGCAATGGTCGGATAACCGCCAGTTGCGTGAAGCCGGTTTCGTCATTGATGAAACCCACCTGAGCGAAGCGCTGCAGGCCTCGGCGCATGCCATCACCCAGGCCGTGGACCACACAGGCCTGCTCACCGAGGAAGCCCGCCTTTCCAAACTGCTGTTTCGCCTGGCAGCCCAAGCCAGCCACTACGGCGAATTCACCCGTGCCAAACGCGGCAGCGGCAGCGACCCGGCCAACCGCTTTCTCGACCATGGCAATTATCTGGCCTATGGCCTGGGTGCCACCGCCACCTGGGTGCTGGGCTTGCCGCATGGCCTGGCCATTCTGCATGGCAAAACGCGTCGGGGAGGTCTGGTGTTTGATGCGGCCGACCTGGTCAAGGACGCCATCATCCTGCCGCAAGCCTTTGTCAGCGCCATGCGTGGCGATGATGAACAAAGCTTTCGCCAATGTTGTATCGAACAGCTACTGCGTAGCGAAGCACTGGATTTCATGATTGATCAACTGAAAACCATTGCCGAAACACAAGGCCTGGCCAGCGCATGAATATCCTGCTGATTTCCCAATGCGACAAACGCGCGCTGACTGAAACACGCCGCATCCTGGACCAGTTTGCCGAACGCAAAGGCGACCGCAGCTGGCAAACCCCCATTACCCAGGCCGGGCTGGACACCTTGCACCGCCTGTTACGCAAAACAGCGCGCAAGAATACTGCCGTGGCCTGCCATTGGCTGCGCGGGCGGGACCACGCAGAACTGCTGTGGATCGTCGGCGATGCCCGTCGCTTCAATGCCCAAGGAGCCACCCCCACCAATACCACGCGGCGTAATGTGCTGAGATCAGAAGATGAAAACGACTGGCTTAGCGGTGAGGATATCCGGCTGATGGCCGGGCTGGCCGCGCTATTTCACGACCTGGGTAAAGCCTGTCGGGCATTTCAACAGCGGCTGCGCAGTGACAAACCGCAGCCCGCCAATCTCTACCGGCATGAATGGGTGTCCTTGCGCCTGCTGCAGGGCTTTGTCGGCAGCGACGACGACGCAGCCTGGCTGGCACGCCTGCAAGACCCTGCCCAGATGACCACCGCCGTCTGGGAAACCTGCTTGCAACAAGCCGGCTTGCGCGATGGCATGGACCCAGGCGCGGCAGACAAAAAGCCGTTTCAGCCGGGGGCATTGCCTCCGCTGGCTGCCGCCATCGCCTGGCTGGTGCTCAGCCACCACCGCCTGCCGCTGACCGACACCGAGCCCATCACCGCCAATCAACTTGGCACCGGCCTGCAAGACCTCAACCACAACTGGAATCAGCCTTGCGGCTCGGTCAGCGAATCCGACGCCACGCCGTATTGGCAGTTTCCCCATGGCCTGCCCTGCAACGACAGCACATGGTGTGCACGGGTGGCCAAACTGGCCGAGCAACTTGCCGCCAGACCAAGCGGCACCATCTGGCTGGACGAGGTGTACCCGCTGCATCTGGCACGCCTCAGCCTGATGCTGGCCGACCACCATTTTTCCAGCCAAACCGTCAAGCAAAGCTGGCAGAGCGCACAGGAAAAAAAGATTGCCTTTGCCAACACCCTGCGCCGCGACCCTGCCTTGCCAGCCGGGGCAGGCCGCCGCTTCAACCAGACCCTGCCGGAACACCTGACCGGCGTTGCCCGCCATGCCTTGCATGCTGCGGCAGCATTACCCGACGTCGCCCGCGCCCTGCCAGCATTGGGGCGCTGCCGGGCTTTGCAAAAGCGCAGCACTGACCCACGCTTTAGCTGGCAGAACAAGGCCCATGACATGGCCAGCAGCCTGCGCCAGCGCGCCGCCTACCAAGGGGCTTTCATCGTGAATCTGGCCTCCACCGGCTGCGGCAAAACCCTGGGCAATGCCCGCATCATGCATGCACTGGCCAATCCGGACACCGGCATGCGCTGCGCCTTTGCCCTTGGCCTGCGCACCCTCACCCTGCAAACCGGCCAGGCCTTTCGCGAGCGGCTGCAACTGAGCACAGAGCAACTGGCTATCCGCGTTGGCGGCAGCGCCAGCCGGGAATTGTTTGAACTGCAAGTGCAGGAAGCGGAAGCCAATGGCTCAGCCTCAGCCCAAGCCCTGATGGACGAAGAAAACCCGGTGCTGTTTGATGGCCAGCCCAATCACCCCTTGCTACAACAACTCAGTCACGATCCGCAATTCAACGCCCTGCTGGCCGCCCCGGTACTGGTGTGCACCATCGACCACCTCACCCCGGCCACCGAAGCCACCCGTGGCGGGCGACAAATCGCCCCCATGCTGCGGCTGATGAGTTCTGACCTGGTGCTGGACGAGCCGGATGACTTTTCGGTGGAAGACCTGCCAGCCCTCACCCGGCTGGTTTACTGGGCGGGCCTGTTGGGCAGCCGGGTGCTGCTGTCTTCCGCCACCCTGCCCCCGGCACTGGTGCAGTGCCTGTTTGATGCCTATCTGGCCGGACGCCATCAATTTCAACGTCACCGTGGCATGCCGGGCCAGCCGCTCAATATTTGCTGCCTGTGGGTGGATGAGCAAAGCTGCCATGCGGCAGACTGCCCGGACAGCACCAGTTTTGCCGCCAGCCATCAGCAGTTTGCCGCCAACCGTGCCAGTTGGCTGGCAGACCAGGCGGTACGCCGCAATGCGGAGTTGCTTGCCCTCAGTGGCATTCCGCGTCAGCGCAATGAGATGTTTGAACCACTGGCCCACCTGCTACGCCAGCAATCCATACAGCTACACACGCACAACCACGACACCGACCCTGCCAGCGGCAAACGGGTCAGTATCGGGCTGATTCGCCTGGCTAATATCAGCACTATTTATCCGCTGGCCCAGGCACTGTACGCGCAAGACGCACCGGACGGCGTGCAGCTTCATCTGTGCGTGTACCACGCGCAATACCCCTTGCTGCTGCGCTCTGCCATAGAACGGCAGCTGGACGCCGCCCTCACCCGGCATAACCCGCAAGCACTGTTCAGCCTGCCGGACATTCGCCGCCGACTGGATGGCAGCCCGGCGGCCGACCACGTATTCATCGTGCTGTCCTCCCCAGTCAGCGAAGTGGGCCGCGACCACTGCTACAACTGGGCGATTGCCGAACCCTCCTCCATGCGCTCGCTCATCCAGCTGGCAGGCCGGGTGCGCCGCCACTGGCCACAGCCATGGAGCGTACGCAATCTGCTGATATTGCAATACAACCTGGCCGCCTGGCAGGGAAAGAAACCGGCCTATTGCCGCCCCGGCTTTGAAAACCAAGACTTCCCCCTGGATGAAACGGACCTGGGCATCTTGCTGCGCGCCGACGAGTACCAGCACCTGGACTCCCGCCCGCGCCTGCTGGCACGCCCGGAGGCAGAGCAGCGCCCGCGCAGCAGTCTGGTAGACCTGGAACACCACCGCCTGCAAGTCGACCTCAACCAGACGCACCAGCCGGGACTGCGCCGCAACAGTACTGGCGAAGCCAGGCTCTGCGCCGCCACCTGCTGGCAATGGCCGCACGCCATGCTGCACGCCGCCCTGCAACGCAAGCAGCCCTTCCGCCTGAGCCATGGCGATGAATGGGAGCTGGCATTGCTACCGGATGAAGACAGCGCCAGCGGCCTCAGCCTGTTGCGCCTGGAACAAGGCCAGCAGCGCGGCCAGATCGACTGGCTGAAAAGCGATCACCTGCTACACCACCTTGCCGATAACACCCTGCTGGGCGGCACCGGCATCCGCCCCTGGGGCAGCAGTCATTATCTGGCTGAGCTGGAACAGCTGGCCAACGCGCTGGACATGTCGCAGGAAGACTGCGCACGCCGCTACGGCAGACTGCGTTTACGTGTGAATACAGAAGGCAATCAGAAGTGGCTGTTTCATCCGGCACTGGGGTTTGGCCGTTTGCCTGCATAAGGACAAAAAAGACAGTGGCCAACCTTAACAGTTGGCCACACAAGAACTGCCTATCCGGCAGTGAACGTTCTACGCAAAACAAAACGCTAATATTTCTGAGCTGCACTTTCGGCAGTGGGCTGCATTGTAAAACGATTGTTGCATGCTCGGTAGGTAAGTACTATGATAGGCACCAAGATAAATTCTAAAAACTAAACGTTAATAGGATAAATTTAAACAAGGTGAGCGAGACGGCCATCTCGCTCGAGTGTAAACAGCACTGCAAATGACTGAGGTGCAGCCTAGCTACAAGGCTTGATGCAGCAAGGAGGATACGGATGTGATTGACACTCACATGATCTTATTAGTCCAGTAACAAACCAATAAGCGTTTTGGAAGCCAAGAATCACTCCGTGCGCTGAGTACGGGGTGATTCTACATTCGCACAGCGTTTTCGGATACCAAAAATGAATGAAACAGAATCAGCTAGACGGCTAGCTCTACAAAGCCTTATTCATACATTCATCCAACAACGTCTCACCGACAAGCTGGACAAACTCCCCCCCGACGACCCCAAACGCAGCGAACTCACCGCACAATATCAGCACCACAACTGGCTGGCCGATGCCGCCCGCCGCGTGACGCAGCTGCAACTGGTGACGCACCCGCAAAAAGCCACCCATCCGGACGCGCGTGGCAGCAGCCTGTTTGCCCCGCCAGACAGCCTGCCACAACGTCAGGAAATCGGCACCCATTGCCTGAGTGACTTTGCCAGTGACGTGGTGGGCAATGCCGCCGCACTGGATGTCTATAAATTTCTCAAGCTGGAATACCAGGGCCAAACCCTGTTGCAGATGCTGCAAGCAGACGATGCCGAACTGTTGCAAGCCCTGCATCACGACAGCAGCGTCGCCAGTCAGTGGCGTGCAGCCTTTTGCAGCATCACCGAAGCAGCAGGCGGCCCCGCATCCCACACGCTGGCCAAACAAATCTACTGGCCGGTATCGCCGGACGACTACCCTGCCGACGCCACTGACGACAGCCATTACCACCTGCTGTCCATCCTCAACTCCAGCGCGCTCAGCCATTGGCTGTATGGCCGCATTCAGGAACACCGCTTTGGCGATGCAGCCAAGGCGGCACGACAGGCAAAGCGCGACGGCAACCACCATCCGCACGGCTACCACGACTATCCGCAACTGGCCGAAGAGAAAAAAGGCGGTACCAAGCCGCAAAACATCTCGCAGCTCAATAGCGAACGCCGGGGCAGCAACTACCTGCTGGCCAGCCTGCCGCCACAGTGGGACAGCAGCGAAACCCAGCCGCTTTACCATCTGGACGACGCCTTCCGCCGCTTTGGCAAGCGCAAGGCCGTGCGCAGCCTGCTACGCGAGTTTGGCCAATTCCTGAGCAAACTCAAGCCGGAACACAACACCATTCATATCCGGCAGCGGCGGGAAAACTACCTGGCCGAGCTGTTTGGCGAGCTATTGCAATTTGGTGCCGCCTACAGCAATGCCCTGCCCCCCGGCTGGACGGACCACCCCGACTGCCAGCTGCCCATTGCCCAGCAATGCTGGCTGGACCCCTACCGCGCCGGGCAGGACGCCGACTTCAATCTGCAATTCCAATGGCAAGACTGGCCACAACAACTGGCCGAAGGCTTTGCCTACTGGCTGAACAGCCGCCTGGAAGGCAAAAACCTGCACCTGGCCGAAACCGAATTCGACTTCTGGCGCCGCCAGCTGGCCCAGGACGCTGGCTGGCAAAGCCAGCTGGACCACCTGCAACAAGGAGCACCGGCATGACGCAAACCCGCCTGCCCGGCATCAACGCCCTGCTGCACCTGCCCCATTTGCGCGTACAAAACGCCAATGCCATCAGCGGCCCGCACAGCTGGGGCCACCCCGGCCCCACCGCCTTTACCGGCCTGATGACTGCACTACGACGCAAACTGGGGCCGGAACTCGACCTGGACATGATTGGCGTGGGCATCATCAACCACCACTACCAGGCGCAAACCAATGGCGACTACGTACAGCGCTTCAACCTCAGCCGCAACCCGCTGAACAAGGACGGCAGCACCGCCGCCATCGTGGAAGAAGGCCGCATTCACCTGGAGCTGTCCCTGGTATTCGGCCTGGCACTGGGAGACACCCTCAGCAGCGCCAGCCAGCCCACGCTGGACCAACTGGCCAATACCATCCAGCAGTACTTGCATACCTTGCGCGTGGCGGGGGGCAGCATCCTGCCCGGCCATGTCCGCTGGCAGCCCAGGCTCACCCATCTGCCAGAAAATACTGAAGATCAACAACGCCAGTTCCGCCAACTGCGCCGCTGGCTGATGCCCGGCTATGCACTGGTAGCCCGCGACGACCTGCTGCCGCCCCAGCCGCCATCCGCCGAGGCCGCCGACAACAGCCGACTGGACGCCTGGCTGGACCAATGCCGCCTGAATCATTACCCGGTAGCCGACGAGCAGGGCCAGATAAGCTGGCAACACTCACGCCAACAAGGCCACGGCTGGATTGTGCCGCTGCCAGTGGGCTACGGATCTCTGTCACCACTGTACCCGCCCGGCAGCGTAGCCCATTGCCGCGACGAAACCACCCCGGTGCGTTTTGTCGAAAGCCTGTATTCACTGGGCGAATGGCTCAGCCCGCACCACCTTACCGACTACCGACAACTACTGTGGTACCCCGGCCACGACGCCAGCAACGGCGTATACCGCTGCCACAACGACTACCCCGCCACCCGTCCTACCGCACCCGCCATTTTTGGAGAACTCGCATGAGCAAACTGGAAAACGCCTCCGTCCTCGCTTTCGAACGCAAACTGGACCCGTCCGATGCGCTGTTTTACGCCGGGCCATGGGAAGAACGCGCAGCAAACCAGCGCTGGCCCCATGTGGAAGTACGGGAAAAATCGGTACGCGGCACCATCTCCAACCGCCTGAAAACCAAGGATCAGGACCCGCTCAAACTGGATGCCATGATCGAAAACCCCAATCTGCAAACCGTGGACGTGGCCACCCTGCCCCACAATGCCGACACCCTGAAAGTCAGCTTCACCCTGCGCGTGCTGGCTGGCGTGGGCGAACCGTCGGCCTGCAACAAGGCGGACTACCGCAGCAAGCTGCTGCAAACCATAGACGGCTACCGCCAGGAACACGGCTTTGGCGAACTGGCACGCCGTTACGCCGCCAACCTGGCCAATGGCCGCTTTCTGTGGCGCAACCGCGTAGGGGCCGAGCAAGTAGAGATTCACATTGCCCAATGGCAAGACGGCAAGGCCGTGCGTCACTGGCAATTTGACGCCCTTGCCCTCAGCCTGCGCAGCCTGGAGCGCAATGAACAAGTCGACAGCCTGGGCGCACTAATCGCCGAAGGGCTGGCCGGCAGCCAGCACGTACTGCTGCACATCGACGCCTATGTGCGCAGCGGCAACGGCCAGGAAGTATTCCCCAGCCAGGAACTGATTCTGGACCGTGGCCGTGGCGACAAAAGCAAAACCCTCTACCTGGTGCAACAAGGCGAAGCCCGCATCGCCGCCATCCACTCGCAGAAAATCGGCAACGCCCTGCGCACCATCGACACCTGGCATCCGGAAGCCGCCGACAACGGCCCCATTGCCATCGAACCCTACGGCTCCGTCACCACCCAGGGCAAAGCCTACCGCCAGCCCAAGCAAAAGCAGGACTTCTACACCCTGCTGGACAACTGGGTGCTGAAAGACAGCAAACCGGACACCGAGCAGCAGCACTTTGTCATCGCCACCCTGATTCGTGGCGGCGTGTTTGGCGAGGCCGGCTGATGGACCACTATCTGGATATCCGCCTGCTGCCGGATGCCGACTTTACCGCCCCGGTATTGCTCAATGCCCTGTACGCCAAGCTGCACCGCGCACTGAGCGCTCAGCAACGCCGCGACATCGGTGTCAGCTTTCCCGGCTACACCACCGGCAGCCAGCAAGACAACAAGCGCACGCTCCCCGGCCTGGGGCAAACCCTGCGGCTGCACGGCAGCGCCGCCGCACTGGACAGCCTGATGGCCAGCCACTGGGCAAGCGGCTTTGCCGATTACGCGCTGATTGGCAACATCCGCCCCCTGCCCGCCACCACCCAGGCCATTCGCGTACAACGGCGGCAAGCCAAAAGCAACCCCGCCCGCGAACGCGCCAGGCTGATCCGTCGCTGCGGCGTAAGCGCAGCCGAAGCACTGCGCCGCCTTCCGGACAGCAAAGCCCAGCGCCTGCCACTGCCCTACATCACGCTGGACAGCAGCAGTACCGGCCAACGCTTCTTGCTGTTTATCGACCAGCGCGCAGTCACTCAAGCAGTCGGCGGTGAGTTCAACAGCTACGGCCTGAGCAGCAGCGCCACACTGCCCAGCTGGTGACACGAGGGATTGCTGCCGGAGAACGGCGGCAACCCTTTTTTTTGCGAGGCTCCGTGATCTTTAAAAATCAATCAGTTACAACGCAGCAGCAAAGAAAGGTTTTCGAAGCCAGAATGGCCCACAGCCAGACTGGCCAAGCAAACCAGCGTAAAGTGGTCTAGTTCACTGCCGGACAGGCAGCTCAGAAAACCGGCAGGCACGATTCGGCCTAATGCTAAACGTTCACTGCCGGACAGGCAGCTCAGAAAGCTTCGGCTCCGGCTTCCGTTAAGCCGCAAGGGTTCACTGCCGGACAGGCAGCTCAGAAAAGAACTATCTGCTCATGGATTCTACGGATTACGTTCACTGCCGGACAGGCAGCTCAGAAAACCGCGCAGGCCGTTTTCCAGGCATTCAGCCAGTTCACTGCCGGACAGGCAGCTCAGAAATGCCGAACTGGAACAAGGCAAAAGGCGAACACGTTCACTGCCGGACAGGCAGCTCAGAAAACCTTCCAGTGCAAATTTGGCTAGTTCGTACTGTTCACTGCCGGACAGGCAGCTCAGAAAATCGTCGTCCGAGCTCCAGCGAGGCGCGTGGCGTTCACTGCCGGACAGGCAGCTCAGAAAAGCCGAAGCCCTGTTCAATCTGATTTTGATCTGTTCACTGCCGGACAGGCAGCTCAGAAAGATATGGCTTCCCAGTTCATGCATTCCCCTTGGTTCACTGCCGGACAGGCAGCTCAGAAAAGTCCCTTGTTGATCAGAATGCGCAAGGTGCGGTTCACTGCCGGACAGGCAGCTCAGAAACTGTGTTGCTGGGTGCTTGCCTCACCGTGCGTCTTCACTGCCGTACAGGCAGCTCAGAAACTCGCCGCAGCAGGGAAGGAGTGAGGGGTTGGGTTCACTGCCGGACAGGCAGCATCGAAAAGAGTGACTCGACTACACAGTGGAACCTTCGGTCAGTTTCCACCTAGCAATCCCGTCCCTAGAATCCGCCGCTGGTGCCCAACACACCCTCAACAGCGGCTGCCGCATCCGTTAGTCTTGCGGCATTTCTACTTCCATCGGTTTTGTCATTGTCTGTTTTTATGGACAATGCACAGCCTATGGTCGGGTAGCGCGCAGCCATGCAATACCCGGGTAACCGGGAAAAACTGCGGGCCGTTACTGTTGGCGGTGTTGAAGTGCCTGACCACCCTCTCAACAGGGGTGACTTTCAACGACTCAACAGAAGGCCATTTCCATGACCAAGCAAGCCCCTTCGCATTCCCAACACCCCCCGCCCCTTTGCTTTTACTACCACGGCAAACCCCTGCATGTGCTGCATCACCACGGACAATGGTGGCTGCACAGCAGCAATGTGCTGGCCCTCATTGGTCGTCGACTGGGAAGCCGCATCCAGCAATTACTGGCCGCAGATCCGACACGCAAGAACACAGCAGAAACTGAAGACATCAAGGACTACTGGCCTGCAACGGCGCTGCTGCGCGCCTTGCGCCGTAGTGGCAAGCCGCTGGCGCGGCAATTGCGTGACTGGTTGAACAGGCAGCTGCTACCGGCACTGGAACAGCTTCCGCCCGCCGCCCCGCGTTGGGAGCAGGCCCTGGCGCTGGCAGCCGAGGCCGGGGTGCAGGTGAGTCATGCGGTGTTGCAGGCGGTATTGGCGCAGGGCGCACGCTGGCAGCATTCGCACTGGCTGCTGACGCTGGATTACACGCCGGACAACCCCTTGCGCCATGCGCATGGCCGCTTGCTGGGGCTGAACAGTTCGGCAACGCCCTTGCAGGCGCTGGCGCAGCAAATTGCCACGGCGCAAGGTATTGCTGCGGATAATGGCGAGCTGTTAGGGCTGGCGACGGCGTGCCATCAACAACTGCGTGGCCGTTTGCAGCGACAGGCCCGGCGGGTAATGGCAGGCTAAGCATGCAGCAGGCATGAAAAAACCGGCAGCGGGCGCTTGGCCCGGCTGCCGGTCTTGTTTTGCTGTGCGGATTATTTTTCTTCCAGATCGTACTTGCGGATCTTGTCGAACAGCGTGGTTTTGGCAATTTTCAGCACTTCGGCGGTTTTGGAAACATTGCCGCCCTGCTTGCGCAGTTCTTCGGCAATCATGCCTTTTTCAAATGATTCCACCGCTGCATGCAGCGTGAGCTGGTTATCCGCCATGGCAGTGCCGGGCACCATTTTCAGGTCCAGCACAAAGCGGTCGGCCTGATTGCGCAGCTCGCGCACATTGCCCGGCCAGTGGTAGGCCATCAGGTCGCGGATGACTTCCGGGGTGATGGCCGGTGCCGGGCGGTTCATGCGCAGCGCGGACTGGGTGACAAAGTAGTCAAACAGCAGCGGGATGTCCTCGCGCCGGGCGCGCAGCGGCGGCAGATCCAGCGTGACCACGTTTAGGCGGAAGTACAGGTCGGCACGGAATTTGTCTTCTTCGGCCAGCTTGGACAGGTCGGCCTTGGTGGCGGCAATTACGCGAAAGTCCACCGGAATCAGCCGGTTGGAGCCCAGCCGTTCGATCACCCGCTCTTGCAGCACGCGCAGCAGCTTGATCTGCATCGGCATGCTCATGCTTTCTATTTCATCCAGAAACAGCGTGCCGTGCTGGGCGTATTCAATCTTGCCGATACGCTGCTTGCTGGCCCCGGAAAACGCCCCGGCTTCGTGGCCGAACATTTCGCTGTCGAACAGGGTTTCCGGCAGGCCGCCGCAGTTGAGCGCCACAAAGGGGCCGGTGCGGCCGGACAGGTCGTGCAGGCAGCGTGCCAGCAGCTCTTTACCGGCACCGGTTTCGCCGTTGATCAGCACATCAGTGGGGGTGGCAGCCACGCCTTGTACCAGATGACGCAGCTCGGCCATCACATTGGAGTTGCCAATCAGGCGGCTTTCCAGCCCGCCATAGGCGGCCAGTTGCTTGCGCAGCTGGCGTACTTCCAGTGCCAGACGGCGCTTTTCCAGCGCGCGCTGTACCACCGACACCAGCACTTGCGGCAGAAAGGGCTTCTGGATGAAGTCGTAAGCGCCGTCGCGCATGGCTTGCACCGCCATGGCAATGTCGCCGTGGCCGGTAATCAGGATGACCGGCAAGTCGGGGTCGTCGGCCAGCAGCTCCTGCATGAAGGCCAGGCCGTCCATGCCGGGCAGGCGGATGTCGCTGACGATAATGCCGGCAAAGTCGCGGCCTATGCTGCGGCGGGCTTTTTCCACCGAGTCAAAACCCTGGGCCTGGATGCCGTCCAGCCCCAGCGCCTGGACATAGCCCAGTTGCACGTCCTGATCGTCCTCGATCACCAGTACTTGTAGATTGCTCATGTTTTACTCCTGCTTGTTCTGTCTGAGCGTGATGGTGAATACCGCCCCGCCATCCGGGTGATTGTCGGCAGTCAGCATGCCGCCATAGGACTTGATAATGTCCGAGGACAGGGCCAGCCCCAGGCCCAGCCCGCTGGTTTTCTTGGTGGTGAAGAAAGGCTCGAAGATGTGGTCACGCACTTCGTCGGACAGGCCGCTGCCATTATCACGCACGCTGATGCGCACGGTGTCGCCCTGGCGCGACCAATCGATGCTGATCTGCGCGTCGTCCATGCCGTTCAGCGCATCAATGGCATTGCTGACCAGATTCACCAGCACCTGCTCCAGCCGCACGGCTTCACACAACACCACGATATCCGCCGGTTCTGTCGGCAGCTGCAATGTGATATGCGTCTTTTTCAGGCGGTGGTTCAGCAAAAACAAGGCGTTTTCCACCGCCTGCGCCACCGCTACCGATTCGCGCTCGCCATTGGGGCGACGGGCAAAGGATTTCAGTTGTTCGGTGAGCGAGCCCAGCCGCACCACGATGTCGGTGATGCGTTCCAGATTGGCCCGTGCGGTGGTGAGGTCGTTGATTTCCAGAAAGCGCACGGTATTGGCCGACAAGGCGGACAGCGCCGCCAGTGGCTGGTTGATTTCGTGGGCGATGCCGGTGGATAGCTGGCCGATCACCGCCAGGTTTTCAGTGCGGATCAGCTCGTTCTGGAAGTTTTCCACCTGCCGCGCTGCCTGAATGCGTTCCTCGATTTCCTTTTTCAGACTGGCATTGGCCTGCTTCAGCTCGCTGCTGCGCTGCTCGACTTGTTCTTCCAGATGATCGTGCGCCAGTTGCAAATTACGCCGCGCCTCGGCCTGGGCTTTCAGGTTCATGCGCCACAGCCGTACCGAATGCAGCAGCAGGCAGGCAAAGCCCACCATCACTGCCATCGCCAGCGCCCGGGTCATGGCCAGGCTGTGCAGCTCGTGGGTGTCGTTCAGCATGGTCAGCGCCATGCCGCTGACCGGAATGGTCTGGCTGACAGCCAGGTATTCATGTCGGCTGCGTCCCTGCCCCATCTGCACCAGCATGGCCTGGCTGTTGAGCACGCTCTTGCGTTGCCACAGTGGAGGTTTGACCACCTGCTTGTTGTACTGCTGGGCTTTTTCCAATGCCAGCCGGGCATCAAAGCTGAGCGGCACGGTGGCGTGATACTTCCATTCCGGCACCGAGGACAGCACCACCACACCGTTGGAGTCAGACACCAGCAACGGCTCCACGATATTGCCCCACATGTGTTCCAGCTGCTCCAGCCCTATCTTGATGGCCACCACACCCAGCCGCTCCGCGCCCCGATGTATGGCCGTGGCAAGGTAAAAGCCGGTGGCATTGCCGGTAGTGCCAATGGCGTAATAGGTGCTGATGCGGTTGGCTGCCGCCTGCTGAAAATAAGGACGATAGGCGATATTGCGCCCGACAAAGCTATCTTTTTGCTGCCAGTTGCTGGAGGCCAGCACCTTGCCCTGCTTGTCCACCAGATAAGCCTGCAAGGACCCGGCCCCCTGATTAAGCCGGCTGAGATAGTCATTGGACTGCGCCAGCAAACGGGCATCCCCCGGATGATCAAGCGTTTCGCGCAGGGTGTCGTTATAGGATGCCGCCAGCGGCAGCAAGCCGAACTTGTCCACTTCGTGCTGCAGGAAACCGGCATTGCGCGCCACGCGGCGCACCGACTCCTGCTGGCGCTGTTGTAGTTGCTCTTGCCAGCTGACGGTGTACACCACCCAGGCCGACAGCAAGGACAGCACCAGCGATATCAGCAGGTAAAGATAAAAAACGGTTCGTTTCATACGCACTCCGGGCCGGGCCCGCCTGGCTGGATTCAAGTCATCGCCCGGTGGCGGCTGGCTGGTGGTGGCTGGCATGCGGGCATTATCCCACAGTGCCCAGTCACTTTTTTTGCACCGCACGATGCAAAGCAAAAAAACCACGCGGGGCTAAGCCGCGTGGCAAGGTCATGGCAGGGCCACGACGACCGAAAGGATAAAGAACAAGACAGCTAGAACACGTTGACCAGCACGATGGTAAACACCGCCATCACCAGCCGGGATACCGCATAGCCTACGGTATAGCCCACGGCAGGCACCTTGCTTTGGGCGGCGTCTTGCAATGCGCCCAGTGCAGCGGTGGTAGAACGGGCACCGGCACATGCGCCCAGCAGGATGCCAGGGTGGAACTTGAACACGAATCGACCCAGCAGCAGGCCGACAATCAGCGGCACCAGGGTAACCACGGCACCGGCAAACAGCAGGGTAACGCCGTACTGTTGCAGGCCGGAAATAAAGCCAGGCGCGGCATTCAGGCCAATCACCGCAATAAAGCCGTTCAGACCCACATTATTGAACACCCACAGTGCCGGGCCGGGAATCTTGCCAAAGGTACGCATGGTGGCACGCAGGTAACCACACACAATACCGGCCACGATCGAACCCACCGAAGTACCAAAGCTCAGCGGAATACCGGCCACATGCACGGTGATGGCACCCAGAATACTGCCCACCACGATACCGAAGCCCATGAAGGCCATGTCGGAGTTTTCCAGCGGACGGTCGGCATAGCCCAGTTCCTTGGCCACAGCAACTACGTCTTGCTTGGCACCCAGAATGGTCAGCACGTCGCCACGTTGCACCACCACATCATGCCCCATCGGCATGTCCAGCTCGCCCCGGCTGAAGCGGGTAAGGAACAGGCCACGGCCCGGCTTGCCGAACAATGCAGTCGTAATGTCGCCCAGGGTTTTGCCAGCGTATTTGCGGCTGGTGACCACCAGGTCGAGCAGTTCGGTGGAGAAGTCCAGCAGCGGAACGTCTTTCACTTCCTTGCCAAAGTGGTTCTGGTATTTCAGCAGCGCGGTCAGGGTGCCGGAGATGGCCACCACGTCATTACGCTGGATACGGGTATTGCCTTCGCAATCGACAATCTTGGCACCCACGGCCTGACGCACGCGGCGAACAAAGATTTCGTGGTCGAACATGGCTTCCACTTCGGAAACCGTCTTGTCGAACAGATCAACATTGCTCAACAGAAAGGCACGGGCGGAAAACTCGCGGTAGGCAGTGCTGCCCACGGTGTGGCCGTTGCCGTTTTCTTTTTCATAGCTCTTGCACTCTTCGGCCAGATTGAAACCCAGCACTTTCGGCGCAAACGTGGCCAGGAACCAGGCCGAACCAGCGGTACCGAACGGGTAAGTCACCGCATAAGCCACCGGCATCAGCGCCATGGCCACTTTCACGCTGCCAGGCATCTGGTTGACCTGGTTGAGCAAGTCGGTTGCCACACCCAGCACGGTGGAGTTGGTATAGCCACCGGACAGCAGGCCAGCAGTCAGCGCGGCATCGTAATGCAGCATCTTGCCCAGCAGGATGGCGGTGACCAGACCGGACGCACACACCAGAATGGTAAAGAACACCTGCGAAATGCCGTCGCTCTTGAGCGCACGGATAAACTGCGGCCCCACGGCATAGCCGACGGCAAACAGGAACATGGCAAAGAAGGTGGATTGCAGCACCGGCGGAATCACCAGATGCACCTGGCCAATCAGCAAACCGGCCAGCAAGGTAGACGTGACCACCCCGAGATTGAATTTGCCCAGACTGAGATTGCCCACCCAGAAGCCGACGGCGATGGTCAGATAAATCGCAATCTCCGGATACTTCTGCAGGGTATGAATGATGTAGTCCATGATAGACACCTTTGTTTTGTCAGCAGTTACCCGGCCCACCTGCACACGGGCAACTGCCATCAAGCAAGAACAACGTTAGTGGAAGTCATGCGCAACCGGGTGGCTGCGCCCTGCTTCTCAGTACTGCGGCTTGTAGAGCTGGCTCTCAATCCAGGCGCGGATATCACGCGGACGCTCCACCTGGGCCAGACCGGAATCGAACATGTACTCGGCAATACGCGCTGCCGTGGTTACTTCGGTTTCCAGAATCTGGTCCTGGCTGGGGAACAGCATGCTCTTGGCGCGCTGGGTCAGCGTCACCTGATCGGCGGTGGCATGGGCAGCCACGATGAAGCATTCGTCGTTCAGGCGGGTCGGACGGCAGCAGTAAGTAGCCAGACCGATGGCCGGGTAGATGTAGAAGTTGTTGGCCTGACCCGGACGGTAGGTTTTGCCTTCGTAGTCAAAGTCGGGGAACTGCACACCAGCGGCAAACAGCGCCTTGCCCTTGGACCAGGTGTAGGCTTCCTCAGCGCTGCACTCCGCCTTGTGGGTGGGGTTGGACAGCGCAAAGATGATGGGCTGTTCGTTCAGCTGACTCATCAGCTCAACCACTTCACGGGTGAAGGCGCGGGCCTTGGTACTTACGCCAATCAGCACGGTCGGCTTGAAGTCGCGGATGGCTTGGACAAAGTCCTTGCACGGCTTGGCCGGGCGGGCATACAGCTTCTGGGTTTCGGTGAGATCGGTACGGGAATGCTCGATCAGGCCGTTGATGTCGAACAAGGCCACTTGTTTGCGGGCTTCGGTTTCGCTCAGGCCCAGGGTTTGCAGTTCGGCGCAGAACAGCTTGGCAATACCCAGTCCAGCAGAACCAGCACCCAGGAACATCACGCGTTGGTCGGTCAGCTTGCCGCCGGTAATGTTCATCCCGGCTGCGATACCGGCCAGTGCCACGCTGGCAGTGCCTTGAATGTCATCGTTGTAGCACAGGATCTTGTCTTTATAGCGATCCAGCATGCGGATGGCGTCGGTGCCCTTCCAGTCTTCAAAATGCACGCAGCAGTTGGGGAATACTTCCTGCACGGCCTGGATGAATTCTTCGGTCAGTTCGTCCAGCTCGGCTTCAGAAACCGGTGCTTCGCGGGTGCCCATGTAGAAGGGGTCGGCGCGCAGGGTTTCGTTGGTGGTGCCGATATCGAACAGCACCGGCAGCAGGCCAGCCGGCGGCACGGCAGCGCAAGCGGTGTACAGTTGCAGCTTGCCAATCGGAATACCCATGCCGTTGGCGCCAATGTCGCCCAGGCCCAGAATGCGGCCACCGGTGGATACGCAGATGAAGCGCACGTCTTTTTCCGGCCAGTTACGCAGCACTTCGGCCATGCGGCCCTTCATGTAGCGGGTGATGTACATGCCACGGGCGCGGCGGTAGTTGTTGCCGAAGGTTTCGCAGGCATCGGCCACAGTCGGGTCGTACAGCACCGGGATAAAGCGTTTCGGGTCGGACATCACCGTCTTGTAGAACACGGTTTCGTTACGGTCTTCCAGGCCGATCAGGTAGGTATAGCGTTCCAGATCGTCCGCTTTTTCATCCAGATGCGCCATGACGCGTTCCACCTGACGGTCCAGGTTTTCCACTGCATGCGGCAGCAGGCCTTCCAGACCCATCTGGCGACGTTCATCCACGCTATAGGCCGTACCCTTGTTCAGTTTGGGCTCGTGCAGCAGCGGCATGCCGCCGGCAACACCCTTGGCGCTCAGTTTGTCATTTTTGACGGAAGTGTTCTTTACAGTCATGGCAATCTCCAGTTTGTATCGAATGGGTGAGATGAAAACTTCTCAGCTGCCCTTCTTATTGCAACTGGCGTGCCAGGCTTTCCGCTCTCCAAAATATTTTTAAGTAATTGAATTTGCTGGGTTTTTATTTGCGCAAAAAACCATACCGACGTCAGGCCGTACTTTGCCCCGTACCACGCGTGCGGAAGTCCGTACTTTGTCTGTGGGCTTTACCCAGACATGAAAAAACCCGGTCAGCCAGGGCTGCCGGGGCGTAAAAACAGATCCGCACCTGCTTACGCAGATAATGATTTGCTGCCGCTTGCGCACGGCAGCCTGCCCATACTCGCCAATGTGGCGGCAACCGCTTCATCCAAGGGCGTATGTGGCTCGCTGCCCAGCACCGTCATCAGGCGGGTATTGTCCATACGCAGCGGCTGACGCCACAAATAGCGCATCTCCAACATCTCCCGCAAGGTAAGCATAAAAGGCGCCGCCAGATAGACCAGCCACCAGGAAAACGGGCGTACGCGGGGCCGTGCGCCACCGTGTGCTGCAATAACACGGCAAATTGACGCTGCCAGCTGGGTGCCATCGGCATCCCAATGACCCGCCAGATGGAAAGTGGCAAACGGGGCAAGCTCATGCCGCTTGGCCAGCAACGCAATCATGGCGCGCGCAACATCGGGCAGGTATGACCACTGATGCCCCACTCCGCGATCACCAGGCAGGGCAAGCGCCGTCACCGTCTTGCCGGGCTTGACCACCCCTTGGGCAAACCAGTTGTTGCCCGCGTGCGGGCCAAAGAAATCACCGGCCCGGACAACAATGGCACGCGCCCCACGGTATGTTGCAGCCTGCAGCCGGCGTTCGAGTTCGACACGGATGGCACCCTTGCGGGTAAGCGGACGTTGCGGCGCAACTTCCCGAATCAGCGGAAAAGCGTCTGGCCCATAGTTGTAAACCGTACCGGGCAGCACAATGGTGGCACCTTCGGCAATGGCAGCCGCAATGGTGTTGTCCATCATGGGCAACACCAGCGTTGACCAGCGACGGTACCCCGGCGGATTCACCGCATGCACGATGACATCACACCCCCGTGCAGCATTCATCACATCGTCCCGGCGCATGGCATCACCTTGCAACCACAGCATGCCATCTTGTGGCTTCGGCATTTGATGCTGTCCGCGCGTGAAGGCCCGAACCTGCCATCCGGCGGCAAGCAACTGGCGGGCAATTTCACCGCCGATACCGCCTGCTGCACCCAGTACCAAAACCACCTTGCCTGTCTTCATCATCCAACTCCAGTGTGCTGCATTGTGATGACTGGATTCTGGCGGCTATTTCATACAAAATAAATTAACCAACACCACCATTCAGGTATGCATTTTTGTATGGATAAAGAGATTGGCTGGGAACTCTATCGCTCATTTCTCTGTGTACTGCAGGAAGGTTCTTTATCCGGTGCTGCGCGTGCGCTTGGCATCACCCAACCCACCGCAGGCCGTCATATCGCCGCACTGGAAAAAACACTGGGATATGCCCTGTTTACCCGATCGCAGTCAGGCCTGATCCCCACGGCGGCGGCAGTGGAACTCCGCAGCTACGCAGAGTCCATGCACAGTGCCGCTGCCGCGCTGCAACGGGCTGCCGAAAGCCACGGCAACGGTGTGAAAGGCACGGTGCGCATCTCAGCCAGTGAGGTAATTGGTGTCGAAGTTTTGCCAAGCATCCTGGCCTGCTTGCAGCAGCAACATCCGCAACTGAAAATCGAACTGGTATTGACCAACCGGGTGCAGGATCTGCTGCATCGGGAGGCCGACATCGCCGTACGCATGATGAAGCCCAAGCAGGACGCGCTGATTGCACGACACGTCGGTGATGTGAGGCTGGGCTTGCACGCACATCAAGACTACCTTAGCCGGTGCGGCACACCGGCAACGCTGGACGAACTGGCAAATCACACCCTGATCGGCTTCGACACCGAAACCCCTTTCCTGCGCGCCGCAGCAACAGCACTACCGCTGCCAACGCCTGCCTCCTTCTCGCTGAGAACCGACAGCGATATCGCCCAACTGGCCCTGATGCGCGCCGCATGTGGTATCGGCGTATGCCAGATTGCACTCGCCCGGCGTGAGGCATCGCTGGTGCAGGTGCTACCGCAGCACTTTGCACTCAGCCTGGCCACCTGGATTGTGATGCACGAAGATTTGCGCACCACACCGCGCTGCAAAGTAACCTTCGATGCACTGATCAACGGCCTGGCGGCGCACATCATGCAAGGGCAGCCGCAGCACAGCGAACGCTAGTGGTAGCTGGATACGCTCAAGTTTCAGGGCACTGCAGGGAAAAACTGCCGATTGGAAAAGTCATTGACCAGCCAGTCATACACCGCGCGGATTCGGGCCGGAACCGGACTACGTTGCGGCCGGTACACACTCAGCGCCCAGGGTGTGGGTGCCTGGGCGGAAAGTACTTCGATCAGCGCCCCGCTCTGCAAGTGTGGAATGGCAATAAAGCCGGGTAACTGGGCAAAACTCAAGCCAGCCAATACCGCAGCACACTCCGCTTGGGTGCTGTTGCTACTAAATGCCAGATCACGCGGCGTCCACTGCGAGGCATGGCGGAAAAACCAAGGCCACGGCTTGCCGGTTCGTTGATCAATCGTGCCGACCACCGGCTGCTGCTGTAAGGCCTCCAGCGTTGGCGGCACGCCGCACTGCGCCAGCAAACCGGGTGCCGCCACCATGAAGAAATGTACTTCCGCCACCTGCCTGGCCACAAAGCGGCTATCCCGGATCAGCCCATGGCGAATGCCGATATCAATCTGCTCATCAACGACATTGGTTTCATCATCTTCCAGATGAAGTTCGAAATGCAGGTCGGGATAGTGCTGACGCAAACGGGCTAGGCTATGGACCAGACTGGCCTGGCCGATTGCCTCTGGGGCGGTCAGGCGCACCGTACCCTCCACCTGCTGCGCCGTACTGCTTTCTGCGCGCCGGAATATGCAATCCACCCCCTCCACCCCTTGCCTGGCCAGCTGCGCCAAACGCTCACCCTCGCGGGTAACCCTGCACTGGCGCGTATTGCGGTGAAACAATAGCTCGCCCAACTGATTTTCCAGCATCTGAATGGCACGGGTAACCACCTGTGGCGAGATACCAAGCTGCTGCGCAGCCTCCTTGAAATTACGCGCCTCCGCTGCCGTACAGAAAATACGCAGCATTTCCAGTCGATTCAGCATTCCGTCCCCTTAACTCATGCTGCGCATGCGTATTCCTGTTTACGGAATTCTAAAAGCGCATTTCATCCATTTATGCGAATCGATGGTTTGGCAATACTAGCGCCAACCGCCGCACCAAAGCACCCATCCACCTATTTGGCAGCACTGCCTGAAAATGAAATTGCCATGCAACTGATTCTGCAAGCCATTTTCCCCATCCTGCTGGCGCTCTTGCTTGGCTACGCGCTGGGCCTGCTACTCCCGCGCCGCCATACCCGGCACTGCGCCAGACTGCTGACGCCATTGATCTGGCTGTTGCTGTTCTATTGCGGCAAGGGCTTTGGTGACGTGCTGAGCAATGGATCACTACTGGGCAAGACGCTGGGTACCGCCCTGGTGTTTGCATTTCTGACCACCGCGCTGCCATGGGGACTGATTGTGTTGTGCATGCGCCAGCCACGTGGCAGCGGCACGGTGCAACAGGCCGAAACGCCGCCAAAAATGCAGTTTCTCCACGCGCTGCGCGACTGCCTGATTGCATTGAGCATGGTGGGAATGGGGGCTGCCGCCGCCGGATTACACCTGGGCTGGATGGATGCCATTAGCACCACTCAATTGCTGTACCTGCTGATTGTGTTGGTTGGCATCGACCTTGCAGAGCTGAAACTGAATAGTAGCTGGCGCGCCCCGGAGGTGATGGTGCTCCCCCTGCTGGTCATCATCGGCTCCATGGTGGGCGGCATGGTGGCTGCGCTGTGTACCGGGGAAAGTGTGTGGACATCGCTGGCACTATCCAGCGGCTTTGGCTGGGTCACCCTGTCCAGCATCCTGGTCAGCAGCAAGCTGGGCAGCAGCTATGGCGCCATCGCCATGTTGACTGATCTGTTTCGTGAGTTGATGGCCATTTCCATGCTGTACCTGCTGGGCGCACGCTTTAGCAGGGAGGCCATTGGCATCTGCGGTGCCACCGCACTGGACGCAACCTTGCCGCTGATTCGACAGAAGTGTGGCACCAACCACATCTCGCTGGCCTTGATCAGCGGCTTTGTACTGACGCTGGCCAGCCCGATACTGATCATGATTTCTTTGGCATGAAAATCTGAATTGCTTCCCGGTCAATTTAACGAACCGCGTTGGCCGAAGCGGCAGCAGTATTGATCGACCGGTTTGTCGTGATCAACCGCCATCGAAAAATGGCGACAAGTGTCGGGGCGATTCAGATGGTTTCCCAGCACATGATGGTAGTTCCAGCGAATAACCAGGTGGCCATCATGTGCCATGCGCAGTCCTGGCGCAGTGCAGCCATGGCACATGATGATTGACAGAAGACCTGCGTCACAGCAACAGGGTCAGAACTCCGTCACCACCGTTACCCCGGCCACCTCAAACTTGTCCATATTCATCAGGACATCAATCGACTGTTCCAGGTTGATGGTGCGGCCAATCAGTTGCTCCGGAGCCAGCTTCCCGGCGGCCATCATGGAGAACATGGCATCGTAACGATGCGCCTGCATGCCGTGGCTGCCCAGGATTTCCAGCTCGTGCGCAATCACCTTGCTCATCGGAATGGCCGGGGTGCTGTGCTCGCCCAGCATCAGGCCCACCTGCACGTGCTTGCCGCGTTTGCGCAGATTGCTGATGGAGTTGAAGCAGGTTGCCGGATGGCCCAGCGCATCCAGTGACACATGCGCACCGCCACGGGTGATTTCCATCACTGCTTCAATCACATTCGGCACTTTGCTGGCATTCACCGTGGCAACTGCACCCAGGCGGCGAGCAAGTTCCAGCTTGTCGTCCGAAATATCAATGGCGATCACATTCGCCCCGATGGCATTGGCAATCATGATGGCAGACAGGCCAACACCACCGCAGCCATGCACCGCCACCCACTGCCCGGCCGAGGTTTTGCCCTGATCCACCACCGCGCGGAACGATGTCACAAAACGGCATCCCAGACTGGCCGCCGTGGTGAAGTCCAGCGACTCCGGCAAGGCCACCAGATTGATGTCCGCCTGATGGATGGAGACATACTCGGCAAACGAACCCCAGTGGGTGAAGCCGGGCTGGAACTGGTGGTCACACACCTGATGATTGCCTGAGTGGCACTCCGGGCAATGACCACAGCCAGCCACAAACGGCACAGTAACCCGATCGCCAATCTTCCATTTGCTTACCTGCTTGCCAACCGCAGTCACCACGCCGGAAAACTCATGGCCGGGAACATGCGGCAGCTGGATGTCCGGGTCGTGGCCAACCCACCCATGCCAGTCACTACGGCACACGCCGGTTGCCATCACCTGAATGACCACACCGCTGTTATCCGGTGTCGGGTCCGGCACGGTGGTGAGTTGCGGCGGGGCGGAAAACGATTCGTAAACAATGGCTTTCATGCAGTACTCCTCGGTGGAATGGTGCATTCATTGTGAACGCTTCCGGAGAAATTACCTGTCAGATTGCCATTGGAATAAGGCGAAATCTGAAATAGCATTTCATTAATCAAGTCACTAATGAAAGCATTCTTCAAAATGACCGAACTGGACAAAGTCGACCTCGCCATCGCCGACAAGCTGCAGCAGGATGGCCGCCTGTCCAACGCCAAGCTGGCAGAGCAGTTTGCCATGAGCGAAGCCTCCTGCTGGCGACGCCAGAAACGGCTGGAGGAGCTGGGGGTCATCGAGGGTTACAAAGCAGTACTGAACCGGCGCAAGCTGGGCATCGGCGTGATGGCCTTTGTGCAGATTGTCTGCACCCAGCATAGTGAAGAAGCCACCGCCGCATTCGAACGCATCATTCAGGCCTGCCCGCAGATTCTTGCTTGCCACAACACCACTGGCGAAGCCGACTTCCTGTTGCAGGTGGTCGCGCACGATCTGGATGACTACAGCCGCTTTGTCGAAAAAGTATTGCGCAAATTACCCGGCGTATTCAGCATCCGCAGCAATATTTCACTCAGAGAGATCAAGGTAATGAACAA
Organism: Aquitalea sp. FG25; assembly: GCF_057809375.1. NCBI lineage: Bacteria > Pseudomonadati > Pseudomonadota > Betaproteobacteria > Neisseriales > Chromobacteriaceae > Aquitalea > Aquitalea sp. FG25. Next base: position 177,273 of record NZ_JBMDJV010000001.1, on the reverse strand, counting down.
GCTGCCAATTACAGACATCGAGCTGGGCAATGCTTGAGTGATCACGCGCTGTGCCAGCTGTTTTTGTTGGACGGGATGCTACCGGCACCCAGTGGTAATGACATTCCCCCCTCTGAACAGATATTCGCGAACTAACCCAAGGCCAAAATAAACCCATACCGCATGAAATCGGTTTCTAAAGCACGGACAGACCGAATGCGGAAGGGGCAGCAAACCAGCGACAGTCGGCTTGATACCGCTGGTTTGCCGCTGACATTGCGGCCCGGCAATGCGCGCTAGGCCGCACGCCAGACAAAATGGCTGAAGCACTGCTGCCAGTAATCCAGTACGGCCCTGCCCGGCCACTGTTCGGCATTAAACAGGGGCTGGCCGTTGGCGTCCCGGCCTTGTTGCAGGGCGGCATGGGTGACGCCTTTGGTGTGCAGGGTGTCGGCCAGTCGATACAGGCTGTCCGCCGTCATGCTGCGCGGGTCCAGGGTGGTGCGGCATTCCAGTGCGGCACCGCTATCCAGCGCCACATCCAGCGCCTGCCACATGCGCGCTTCGCTGCCCGGCACACCGCTGACGGCATCCACCCCGCCGGGCGCGGCCTTGATATCGAGGCCAATCCAGTCCACCAGCCCATGCAGTGCGGCCAGCCGTTGCGGGTAAATGCCTGCGGTATGCAGGCCGATGGCCATGCCCAACTGGCGCGCATCCTGCATCCATCCGACCAGTTGTGGTGCCAGCGTGGGCTCGCCACCGGAAAACACCACGCCGTCCAGAAAGCCCACCCGCTGTGCCAGCACGGATCGGGCGGTGTGCCAGTCCAGCACGCCGTTGCCGCGTGCCTGCAGGTCGGGGTTGTGACAGTAGCCGCACCGCCAGGGGCAGCCGGCGACAAACACGGTGGCCACCAGCCGCCCCGGCCAGTCGCAGCTGGAAAACGGCTCGATACCGGCCAGCGGCAAGCTGCTGCTGGCCGCTGGACGTTGCTCAATGATGCAGATGCTGTTCATCAAAATGCAGACGTTCGGCAAATTCGCCCTGCTTGCCTACGTTGAAGGCGGATACCGGGCGGAAATAGCCCATGACGCGGGTCCACACTTCGCAACGGGTACGCAGTGCCGGGTCGAGCTGGGTAGCCGGATTAACTTGAGCTTGGGATGACATATTGTTCTCCTGTTGATGTGCTTGCGTTGGCGCTCAGCAACCGCCGGGCGCAGTGGCTGCCGTAGCGCGGGCCAGCAGTTCGGCATCGCACTTGGGGCAGAATTCGTGATGACCGCTCAGGTAGCCGTGCTGCGGGCAAACCGAGAAAGTGGGCGTCACCGTGATGTATGGCAGGCGGAAGCGCTGCAGCGAGCGGCGCACCAGTTGCTTGCAGGCTGCGGCGGAGCTGACCGCCTCGGTCATGTACAGGTGCAACACGGTGCCGCCGGTATAGCGGCGCTGCAGCGGCTCCTGATGTTGCAAGGCCAGGAAGGGGTCGTCGGTATGCCCGGCGGGCAGCTGGCTGGAGTTGGTGTAATACGGCTTGTCCGCCGGACCAGCCTGCAGGATGTCGGCAAAGCGCTTGCGGTCTTCACGGGCAAAGCGGTAGGTGGTGCCTTCTGCCGGGGTGGCTTCCAGGTTGTACAGGTGGCCGGTGTCTTCCTGCATTTGCACCATGCGTGCGCGGATGTGATCCAGCAGTTCCAATGCCAGTTGCTGGCCTGTCGGGCTGGTGATGTCCTCGGCATCGGCGGTGTAGTTGCGCACCAGTTCGTTGATGCCATTCACCCCCACGGTGGAAAAATGATTGCGCAGCGTGCCCAGATAGCGCTTGGTGTAGGGGTACAGGCCATCATCCATCCAGCCTTGCACCCGTTCGCGTTTGATTTCCAGGCTGATGCGGGCCAGCTCCAGCAAGCGGTCGGTTTCGGCCAGCAGGCCAGGCCAGTTACCCTTAAAGCGGTAGCCCAGCCGTGCGCAGTTGATTGTTACCACGCCCAGCGAGCCGGTTTGCTCGGCGCTGCCAAACAGGCCGTTGCCGCGCTTGAGCAGCTCGCGCAGGTCCAGCTGCAGGCGGCAGCACATGGAGCGCACCATCTGCGGTTCCAGATCGGAATTAAGAAAATTCTGGAAATACGGCAGGCCGTAGCGTGCGGTCAGGTCGAACAACAGTTCGGCATTGGGGCTGTCCCAATCAAAGTCCGGCGTGATGTTGTAAGTGGGAATGGGAAAGGTAAACGCCCGGCCATGGGCATCGCCCTGGCTCATCACCCGCAGGAAGGCGCGGTTGATCTGGTCCATTTCAAGTTGGCAATCGCCATAGCTGAAAGGCATTTCCTCACCGGCAATCAGCGGAATCTGTCCGGCCAGGTCGGCCGGGCAGGTCCAGTCAAAGGTAAGGTTGGTAAACGGCGTCTGGGTGCCCCAGCGCGAAGGGACATTCAGGTTGTAGACAAACTCCTGCAGCGCCTGCTCTACCTGTGCATCGCTCAGGCCATCGCGCTTGATGAAAGGTGCCAGATAGGTATCCACACTGGAAAATGCCTGCGCGCCAGCCCATTCGTTTTGCAAGGTGCCGAGGAAATTCACCATCTGCCCCAGTGCCGAACCCAGGTGGCGCGGCGGTGCGGATTCCACCCGGCCCGGCACCCCATTGAAACCTTCATGCAGCAACTGGCGCAGCGACCAGCCAGCGCAGTAGCCGGCCAGCACGTCCAGATCGTGCAGATGGAAGTCTGCCTCGCGGTGGGCCTGTGCCACTTCCGGCGGATAGATGCCATCCAGCCAGTAGTTGGCCGTCAGCTTGCCAGCGGCGTTGAGAATCATCCCGCCCAGGCTGTAGCCCTGATTGGCATTGGCAGATACGCGCCAGTCGGCGCGGCTGAGGTATTCGTCCAGCGTGGCAAGCGGATTCACCAGTACAGTATTTTTCATAACAATATGTAGTGATTTAAAATTTGAAAACACTATATATTGATTTTTCTGTCACAACAGGCCCAGCAGAAAAAGACTTGATCCGTATCAAGTGCCGTCCTTGCCCACGCACTGCCAGCAGAATTTGTCTTGACCGTGTCACAGCAGCGGTGGCTGCAGCACAGTTTGACTGGCAGAACAGCCGGGGCTGCAGACTATAATGGGCAACAAAGCCATACCGCCTGTGCCTGCCGACCAACCCCAAAGAGCAAACAAGACCAGCCCGGGCAGCCTGCCTTGCGGCCAGCACATCATTCATGATCAACAATCTGGAAGCGTCATCGCAGGAAAAAGTCCGGATCGAACAGATCCGCCTCCTGCTCAACAATCTGGGCAGCTCCGTGCTGCCCGGCATCCTGGTGGTGTTGCTGGTGGCCTATGCCCTGCAGCATCAGGCCGACCCCATGCGGCTGACCGTGTGGTGTGTGGTGGTGATCGCCTCCAAGTTGATCGACATCATCGATGCCCGCCGTATTCTGTCGCGCGCCATCAGCCCCGCCTGTCTGCCCGCGCTGCGACGGCGGCTGGTACTGCTGCACGCCATCGACGGTGCGGCCTGGGGCAGCCTGATGTGGGTGGGATTGAACCCGGCATCGCCGCCCAGCTGGATTCTGGCCATTGCCGTGCTGTCGGGTGTGGCGGGTAATTCCATGTCCATCCTGTCGCCGGTGCTGCCGGTTTTCATCGGCTTCATCACGCTGGAGCTGGGCATGATTGCGCTCAAGGCCATGCAATCGAATGCCGTGGCCCTTAATGCGCTGGGGCTGGCCGCCATCATGTATCTGGCCACCTTGCTGATGCAGGCGCGCAACAGCGCACACGCGGCCCGTGGGGCCATCGAACTGCGCTTTGAAAACCTGGAGCTGGTCAACCGGCTGCGGCAGGCATCCGCCGACTCGCGCCACGCCCAGCAGGAGGCAGAGCAGGCCAATATCGCCAAATCGCGCTTTCTGGCCGCCGCCAGCCACGACTTGCGCCAGCCCATCCATGCCCAGGGCTTGTTTCTGGAGGTGCTGGGCAAGACGGAGCTGACCCCCAGACAACAAGACTTGCTGGCCAATATCCAGAGCGCCACCTCGGCATCAGCCGAGATGCTGCACAGCCTGTTGGACTATTCACGCGTGGAAGCCGGCGTCATTACGCCGCAGCGGCAGGCCTTTGCCCTGCAAGCCCTGCTGAACAAGATGGAAAGAGAGCTGGCACCGCTGACCAACAGCAAGGGGCTGTTTTACCGCACGCACGACACGGCAGAACAGGTGCTGTCCGACCCGTCGCTGATCGAGCTGATCCTGCGTAATCTCATCAGCAATGCCATCCGCTACACCGAGCAAGGCGGCATCCTGATTGGCTGTCGCCGCCGTGGCAATCAGCTGCTACTGGAAGTATGGGATAGCGGCATCGGCATCGATCCGCACCAGCAGCAGGAAATTTTTGTCGAGTTTCACCAGTTGGGCAATCCGGAACGCGACCGCAAGAAAGGCCTGGGGCTTGGGCTGGCCATCGTGCATGGCCTGGCCCAATTGCTGCAGCACCCTTTGCAGCTGCAGTCGCGCCCCGGCCTGGGCAGCGTGTTCCGCCTCAGCCTGCCGCGCGTTGACAACAGCCAACACCACGCCATACCAGCGGCCACGCCGCCAGTCATTACCCGGCAACTGCCCTGCGCCACCATTCTGCTGATTGAGGACGATGACATTGTCCGCAACAGCATGGTGTTGCTGCTGCAAAGCTGGGGCTGCCAATGCATCGCCACGGAATCACTGGAATCCGCCCTGCCCTTGCTCAGCCAGCATCAGCCGGACTTGCTGATCAGCGACTATCGGTTGCGCGAGCAGAAAAGCGGCACCGATGCCATCCAGGCCATCCGTGCGGCACGGGGACAGGATATTCCGGCTCTGCTGCTAACGGGCGACACCGCCCCGGCACGGCTGCGCGAGGCCACCGAGAGCGGGCTGCCGCTGCTGCACAAGCCAGTACCCCCGTCCGTGCTGCACGATACGCTAGGCCAGCTGCTAAACCGCCAATCCAGCCATCAGGCATGAACATGTCCCGAAAAACCGAGAAATGCTTTGCTATTTTCTGAAAACAGGACATATTTGCCTTCTAGCCAATTTTTATCCTATTGACATACTGCACCCGGCAAGGGAACACGGGCAGACAAACCGCCCTGCTACCCACGCCGCCCCCTATCCCAATCAGCGACAGACACCCGAACATGCTTAGCGCCAGACTGCTCCTCATCGACGACCACGCCCTGTTCCGTACCGGCTTGCGCCTGGTGCTGGAAAACAACGTCAAGGTTGGCGACATTCTTGAAGCCGGTACCGTGATGGATGCCATCCACCAGTTCGGCAGTACGCCGGTTGACATCATCCTGCTGGATATCCAGCTACCCGGACTGAACGGGCTGGATGGCGTCAATGTACTACAACGCTATTTCCAGTCGGCCCGCATCATCATCCTGTCGGCTAGCCCGGAGCAGGCCGCCACCACACCGGGCATTGCCGGCGTGCTGACCAAATCGGCCAGTGTCGAACAGATCGACCAGGCGCTGGAGCGCTGCCTGCGCGGTGAAGCACTGGCCGACGCCGCCCCGGCCAAGGCCGCTGGCCGTGGCTCGCAACTAACCCCGCGCCAGCTGGAAGTACTGAGCGAGCTGTGCCTGGGCCGCTCCAACAAGGCCATTGCCAACAGCCTGGGCCTGTCGGAAAACACCGTGCGCGTACATGTGGCGGCCATCCTGGAACAGTTTGGCGTGTACAGCCGCACCGAGGCAGTACTGGAAGCACAACGCCGTGGCCTGGTACAGGTAATGCGCTGATGCGCTGGCTGCCCTGCTTCGACCCGCCACACCTGCTGGCCGCGCAGATGGAGCTGATCGACCACAGCTTCGGCATTGCCATGCTGGGTTGTTTTCTGGCGTCCTTGCTGATGGCATTGGGGGTGTACGTTAGCACCGGCAATATCGACACCATGGGCTGGTCTGCCCTGATGGGGGTCGGCTGCGCTGCCGGTCATTTTGGCCGTTTCCGTATCCGCAACCGCTTATCCGAGGCCCGTGCCCCCTACTACGCACGCTGCATGACGCTGCTGCTGATCTTTCTTGGCAGCATGTGGGGCATTGCCGGCAGCCTGTATATGGACCTCAGCTTTCCCCCCACGGCCATCAGCCTGCTGTCGATGATTGCCGGCATGAGCGCGGCAGCACTGGCTATTTTCTCGCCCTGCCTGCCGATGGCAGTCGGCTTTTTCATCCCCGCCATCCTGCCGGTATGGGGGGTGTTTCTGGCCACCGGCAATATTGCTTATCTGCCCATGTTTCTCGGCGTGCCGCTGTTTTTGGTGGTGCTGCTGGTGTTTGCACTCAATTACGCCCGCGTGGCCAGGCGTTCGATTGCGTTGCGCTTTGAAAATAGCGAGCTGGTAAACCAGCTACGCGAACAGACCGGCCGTGCGGCCCAGGCGCTGCACGAGGCGGAAGAAGCCAACCGCGCCAAACTGGTGTTTCTGGCCTCGGCCAGTCACGATTTGCGCCAGCCCATGCATGCGCTGGGCTTGTTTCTGGCCACACTGAAAACCACGTCGCTGGATCAGCGCCAGCAAGCGCTGCTGGAACATATCGAGGCATCGGCCTCTGCCGCCTGCGAAATGCTGGACACCCTGCTGGACTTCTCCAAGCTGGAGGCCGGTGTGATTGAGGCCAGGCCGCGTCAGGTGGCACTGCAAAGCATTCTGTACAAGCTGGAATGTGAATTCGCCCCGCTGGCCAATGGCAAAAATCTGGTGTTCCGGGTTAGGGAAAGCGCCGTGCATGTGCATACCGACCCCAGCCTGCTGGAGCTGATCCTGCGCAACCTCATCAGCAACGCCATCACCTACACCAGCAGCGGCGGCATCCTGATTGGCTGTCGTCAGCGTGGTGAGCATTTGCTGATCGAGGTATGGGATAGCGGCATCGGCATTCCCCAGTCGCAACAGCAGGAAGTGTTCCGCGAATTTCACCAACTGGGCAATCCGGAGCGCGACCGGCGCAAAGGCCTGGGGCTGGGCCTGGCTATCGTGCGCGGCCTGGCCCACACCTTGGGCCTGAAGGTGGAGCTACAATCCCGCCCTGGCCGTGGTTCGGTATTCCGCCTGCACATGCCCTTGGCCAGCGGCAGTGCAGCCATGGCAGAAACCCTCAGCAGCCCGGCCCGTCAGCTCCCCTTGCAAGCCTTGCCAATACTGGTGATCGACGACGACTATGCCGTGCGTTCGGCCATGGAGGCGCTGCTGGGCTGCTGGGGCTGCCATATCCATGCTGTGGAAAGCGGCCAGCAGGCACTGGATTGCCTGGACAGCTTCCAGCCGCAGGTGGTGATTGCCGATTACCGCCTGCGTGGCAACCAAACCGGCCAGCAGGTGCTCAAGCAAATCTACCAACAGCTGGGCCGCCGCATCCCGTCCATCATCATGACCGGCGACACCGCCCCCAACCGTCTGCGCGAGGCGCAGTCCAGCGGAGCGGTATTACTGCACAAGCCGGTAGACGCTGCCGCACTCTACGGCAGCATCCAACAGCTACTGGCCGCTGGCTGATACTGCAATGCAGCAGTCCTCATGCTGACGTCTTGTAGGAATCGCCCTACACGACATCAGCAAATTTCCTGACAGCAAAATCCGCCGCTGGCCGATATCCCTGCTGTCATCGGGTTTTTACAATTCAGTCATCACCATTTAAACAACAGGAGTGGTCATGGCTGAAACGAGTGCAAGCGACATCCTGGTCCGCTTCAAGAACGTACAAAAGAGCTACGACGGCGAGACCCTGATCGTCAAGGACCTCAATCTGGATATCCGCAAGGGTGAATTCCTCACCCTGCTGGGACCGTCCGGCTCCGGCAAGACCACCAGCCTGATGATGCTGGCCGGCTTCGAGACCCCCACTGCCGGTGAAATCATGCTGGGTGAGCGCTCGCTCAACCGCGTGCCGCCGCACAAGCGCGACATTGGCATGGTGTTCCAGAACTACGCACTGTTCCCGCACATGACCGTGTCCGAAAACCTGGCCTTCCCGCTGAAAGTACGCGGCATGGACAAGACCGACGTCACCGAACGGGTGAAGCGCGCGCTGTCCATGGTGCAGCTGGACAAGTTTGCCAACCGCTATCCGGGCCAGATGTCCGGTGGCCAGCAACAGCGTGTTGCCCTGGCGCGAGCCCTGGTGTTTGAGCCGCAACTGGTGCTGATGGACGAACCGCTGGGCGCACTGGACAAGCAACTGCGCGAACACATGCAGATGGAAATCAAGCATCTGCACGAACGCCTGGGCGTGACCGTGGTGTACGTCACCCACGACCAGAGCGAAGCGCTGACCATGTCCGACCGCGTAGCTGTATTCCATCAGGGTGAAATCCAGCAGATCGACAGCCCGCAAAACCTGTACGAACACCCGCGCAACACCTTTGTGGCCAACTTCATCGGCGAAAACAACCGCCTGCACGGCAAGCTGATCAGCCGCGACGGCGAACGCTGTACCGTGGGCCTGGAAAACGGCGAGCGCGTGGAAGCCATGGCCATTCACGATGCAGCCCCCGGCGCACCGGTTTCGCTGTCCATCCGCCCGGAACGCATCAATCTGAACGTGCAGCAGGAGCAAAACCGCTTCTCTGGCCGCGTACGCGAATTCATCTATCTGGGAGACCACGTGCGCATCCGTCTGGAAGCGTGTGGCAACTCCAGTTTTATCGTCAAACAGCCTATTGCCACCCTGGACCCCAAGCTGTCCGTGGGCGACGTGATTTCCCTGGGCTGGAATGTAGAACACGTAAGAGCGCTCGATCCTGTCGCAATGGCCGAGTGAGTGCGTGCGAGTGAGTAGCGTGTAGCTGTAGTCCCAAAACAATATGGAGAACTATCAAATGAAGAAATGCATGAAAGCTCTTTCGCTGGCTGTGGTAGCCGCATGTTGCGCTCAGGCTGCCCAAGCCGCTGACCTGACCGTGATTTCCTTTGGTGGCGCCAACAAGGCCGCCCAGGAAAAGGCCTACTACGCACCGTTCACCAAGGCCACCGGCATCAAGGTGGTAGGCGGCGAATACAACGGCGAAATGGCCAAGGTTAAAGCCATGGTCGACACCAAGAGCGTGTCCTGGGATGTCCTGGAAGTGGAATCCCCGGAACTGGCGCGCGGTTGCGATGAAGGCATGTTCGAAAAGCTGGATTACAGCAAGATCGGCAACAAGGCTGATTTCGTACAAGGTGCAGCCCAGTCTTGCGGCGTAGGCATCTTCGTATGGTCTACCGTACTGGCCTACAACGCCGACAAGCTGAAGGTTGGCCCGAGCGGCTGGAAAGATTTCTGGGACGTGAAGAAGTTCCCGGGCAAGCGCGGCATGCGCAAGGGTGCCAAGTACACCCTGGAAGTGGCCCTGATGGCTGACGGCGTGGCCCCGAAAGACGTGTACAAGGTACTGGCCACCCCGGCTGGTGTTGATCGCGCCTTCAAGAAGCTGGACCAGCTGAAGCCGAACATCCAGTGGTGGGAAGCCGGCGCACAACCGCCGCAATACCTGGTATCCGGCGACGTGGTGATGAGCTCGGCCTACAACGGTCGTATCGCCAACACCCAGAAGGAAGGCAAAAACCTGAAGATCGTCTGGGCCGGTGGCATGTATGACTTCGACTCCTGGGCTATCCCGAAGGGCTCGCCGAACAAGGATGCTGCGCTGAAGTTCATCGCTTTCGCCAGCAAGCCGGAAAACCAGAAAGTGTACTCGCAGAATATCGCCTACGGCCCGACCAACAAGAAAGCCGTACCGCTGCTGGACAAGAAACTGGTTGCCGACCTGCCGACCGCTCCGCAAAACATCAAGAGCGGCGTAGCCGTGGATGTGGCCTTCTGGGCTGACTTCGGCGAATCGCTGGAACAACGCTTCAACGCCTGGGCTGCCAAATAAGCAGCTGTAATTAAGCATGACTGCTGCCGGTGATGTCTGCTGGCAGCAGGCCCGCCCCCTCGGGGGTTCATCCCCAGGGGGTTTTGTCCCCTTACCTGATCCGGAGCCGGAAGAATGACCGCTTCCTCTGCACCCACCACCGCTGTAGCAGCCCCCCAGCCGGAGGCAGGCCGTTCTCTGAAGCAGAAACTGGCCCGCGCCGAGCGCATGAACAAGCTGAAATCGCAATTGCTGATTCTGCCGCTGGTGCTGTTTATCCTGCTGGTATTTGTTTTGCCCATTACCAGCCTGCTGTTCAAAAGCGTCAACAACCCGGAAGTGGTTGACGCCATGCCGCACACGGTCAAGGCCATCTCCAGCTGGAGCGGCCGTGCCCTGCCGCCAGAAACGGTGTATGCCGCTGCGGCACAAGACATCCAGCAAGCTCACGACGACCAGAAACTGGGCGATCTGGGCAAGCGCCTGAACATGGAAGTAGCCGGCTATCGCAGCCTGCTCAACAAAACCGCCCGCGCCCTGCCGATGGACCCGGCCCCCAAATCCTACAAGGACGCGCTGACCAATCTGGACGAGCGCTGGGGTGACCCGGCTTACTGGCAGGCCATCCGCCGCAACACCAGCAGCCAGACGCCGTTCTACCTGCTGGCCGCCATGGACCACCGCGTGGATGACCTGGGCGAAATCAGCCGCTCCTCGCCGGACCAGGCCATTTACCTGGACATCTTCACCCGCACCTTCTGGATGAGCCTGGTGGTAACCGCCATTGCGCTGGCCCTGGCCTACCCGCTGGCCTACCTGCTGGTGAACCTGCCCACCCGCAGCAGCAACCTGCTGATGATTCTGGTGCTGCTGCCGTTCTGGACCTCCGTCCTGGTGCGCGTGGCAGCCTGGATCGTACTGCTGCAATCGGGCGGCCTGATCAACTCCACCATGCAATGGCTGGGCCTGATTGATCAACCGCTGCAACTGGTGTTCAACCGCACCGGCGTGTACATCTCCATGGTGCACATCCTGCTGCCTTTCATGATCCTGCCCATCTACAGCGTGATGAAAGGCATTTCGCCAAGCTATATGAAGGCTGCCATCTCGCTGGGCTGCCACCCGTTTGCCAGCTTCTGGCGCGTGTACTTCCCGCAGACCGTGGCCGGTATCAGTGCCGGTGCGCTGCTGGTGTTCATCCTGTCCATCGGCTACTACATCACCCCGGCCCTGCTGGGTAGCCCGAACGACCAGATGGTGAGCTACTTTGTGGCCTTCTACACCAACACCTCGATCAACTGGGGCATGGCAACCGCACTGGGCGGCCTGCTGCTGGCAGCCACCATGGTCCTGTACATCGTTTACAACTGGCTGGTAGGCGCCAAGAGCCTGCGCCTGGGCTAACCCTCACCCTTCACGGAGACATAACCATGCTGAACCCGACCATGTCGCCCATCGAAAAGGTGTGGCACTACGTTCTGCGCATTACCAGCGGCCTGACCCTGCTGTTCCTGATCCTGCCGGTGCTGGTGATCATTCCGCTGTCCTTCAACGAGGGCTCTTTCCTGGTGTACCCGCTGACCGGCTTCTCCTTCCGCTGGTATCAGGATCTGTTCAGCGCACCGGAGTGGATCCGCTCCTTGCAAAACAGCATGATCGTGGCCCCGGCAGCCACCGTGCTGGCCATGGTACTCGGCACCCTGGCCTCCATCGGCCTCACCCGTGGCGAGTTCCGTGGCAAGGGCATCATCATGTTCCTGCTGATTTCGCCGATGGTGGTGCCGGTGGTGATTGTCGGTGTGGCCAGCTACTTGTTCTTTGCCCCGCTGGGCATGGATAACAGCTACACCACGCTGATTCTGGAACATGCTGCGCTGGGCGTACCGTTTGTCATCATCACGGTTACCGCCACCCTGCAAGGCTATAACCACAATCTGACCCGCGCGGCAGCCAATCTGGGTGCCTCGCCCATCACCGCCTTCTTCCGCATCACCCTGCCGCTGATTGCGCCGGGCGTGATTTCGGGTGCGCTGTTTGCCTTTGCCACCTCGTTTGACGAGGTGGTGGTGACCCTGTTCCTGGCCGGCCCGGAACAAGCCACCCTGCCGCGCCAGATGTTCAGTGGTATTCGTGAAAACCTGAGCCCCACCATTGCGGCGGCGGCCACCCTGCTGATCGGCTTCTCCATCCTGCTGCTGTTGACGCTGGAATGGTTGCGCGGTCGCAGCGAGCGCATGCGCACCAGCTGACAACCAGGCATTTCTTCATCTGCTCCGTCCTTTGCAGACATTGGCAGGCCAACCCTTACCGGTTGGCCTGATTTTTCTTGCAGGCACAAAATAATGCCGTCTGACTAACCGCGCACTGTTGCATTCTCATGGCAGGGGCTTACCATGCAGATAATCTGCGTTAGTTGCGACCATTTTTTTGCAAGACTGTCTATGAGAATTATCCCAATTGCAGGTGTAATTTTACTTTGTAGCCATGCCCATGCTGCTTCCGGCATTGACAGTGCCAGCTGGGAATACCTGGTCAAACCAGGTGATTCACTGTGGACCTTTGCCGACCAGCATCTGACATCCCCTGCCTATGTGCCGCGCCTGCAAAGGCTAAACCATATCGCCGACCCCTACCGCCTGCCGCCCGGCAGCCGCATCAAAGTGCCCTACCTTTGGGTCAAGCAGCAGCCTTCTGCAGCCAAGATCGAGGAATTTTCCGGCGAAGTCAGCGCGCATGATGGCAGTGGCAAGCCCCTGCCCATCAGCAAGGACATGCGCTACCCCAAGGGGGTGCAATTCCAGACCGGCAACGATGCCATGCTCAAGCTGCGCTTTGCCGACGGCTCCACCCTGCTACTGAATGCCAACACCAGGGCACAGCTGCAAAACGAGATTTACTACCCCAGCACCGGCTCGGCCAGAACCGAAATCAGGCTGGACAAGGGCAATGCCGGCAGCGCGGTGATTCCCAATATCCTGATGCCGGGCCGCTACCAGATCCGCACGCCATCGGCAGTCACTACCGTGCGCGGCACCGAATTCCGCGTCAGCGCGGAAACCGCAGACAGCACCACGACCGAGGTATTGCGCGGCAAGGTCCAGGTCAATGGCAACAAACAAGGGCAGGTTGATGTGCCAGCCGGCTTTGGCAGCCTGACTTCCAGCAGCGCCAAGCCCACCCCGCCAGAGGCACTACCTGCCGCCCCCGACCTGAGCACCCTGCCCTCGGCCAGCCGCTTTAATCCGCCGCTGCTGCAATGGCAGGCCGACCAGCAGGCCGTGGCCTACCGGGTAACACTGCGCGGCCCGGGCGCGCATGGACAACAGCGCGTCGAACGCACGGTAGCCGGCCCGCAGCTGTATGCTGCTCTGCCAGGAAACGGCGAATACCAGCTATCGGCGCGCGCCCGCAATGCCCATGGCCTGGAAGGCTATGACAGCAGCCGCGCCTTTACCCTGCAAGCCTTCCCGCCGCCGCCGCTACTGCAGGCCAGTGATGGCGTGCAGGACATCCGCAGCAACACCTTCTCCCTGACTCTGGACGCCAGCCCGGCCCGGCCAGTGCAATGGCAGCTGGCACGTAGCGCTGACTTTGCCAGCATCATCCAGCAACGCACGCTGACTGAAACCGACAGCACAATCACGCTGCCGGACAAGGGCCTGTGGTACTGGCGCGTGGCACGCCTGGACGCCAACGGACAAGCCGGCCCCTTCAGCGAGACCCAAGCCATCAACGTACTCGGACTGTTTGCCACACTCCGGCATGCGGAACCAGCGCTGTTGGCACGACGCTATCCGGTCAACGCCGCCAGCTATACGCTGACCTTATCCGATCAGGCCGATATGAAAACCGTCCGTTACCGCAACAGCAGACCCCAACCGGCATGGCCGCTGGCGCAACTGCCACATGGCAAGTATTTTGCCCGGCTGGAAGTCAGCGGTGACCATGGCTACCAGGCGGTGGAAACCGTCGAAGAAATCCATCTCCGGTAAAGCCATGCCTGTAGACACATCCAGATCCGCATCAGGCAAATCCAGGCTACTGCAGCTGCTGCCGCTGCTTGCCGGCCTCATCGGCGTACTGCTGGTACTGGCTGCGCCCCTGCAACGGCTGGATTACTGGTTTTACGATGCAGCACTCAGCTGGCATACGCTGGGCAAGTCGGCCGACGACCCCATTCTCATCGAGGTGGACAATCGCAGCCTGGTGGAAATGGGCAGCTGGCCCTGGCCACGTGAACTCCATGCCCGACTGCTGAATCAGCTGCAATCCGCCCGAGCTGTCGGGCTGGATATTGCCCTGGCCGAAAGCACGCTGGCCAGCGACAAGCCAGATCAGGCACTGGCAGCGGCCATGCGGCGTAACGGCAAAGTCGTCAGCCCGGTGTTTCCGGAAAGCAATGCCAAGGGGCTGACGGAAACCCGGCCACTGCCATTATTCGAAGCGGCATCCAACCGGCTGGGGCATACCGATTTCGAACGCGATACCGATGGAATCATCCGCCGCACCTATCTGCAGGCAGGGCTGGGCAGCCCTGACCATCCGGGCTTTGCACGTGCGGTACTGGATGTGGCACAGGGCAAACCGGCCCCGCCAGCAACACCTGCCTTTCATGGCCGCGATGAGCCCTGGGTTCGCGCCGACGAAGTCATGGTGCCATTTGCTGGCGGCAGCCTGCCCTTTGAGCGCATGTCTTACATCGACGCCCTATCCGGCATTAGCAAGGATTACTTCCGCAACCGCATCGTGCTGATCGGCGTGACGGCTTCCGGCCTTGGCGACATGCACGGCACGCCGGTATCAGACAATGCAGCCGGCATGCCCGGTGTCGTCATCAATGCCTATCTGCTGCGCGGCCTGCAAGATGGCACGCTGATTCATCCACTCAGCCTGCCAGCCGAGGCCTTGCTCACCCTGCTGCTGATCGTGCTGCTGGACTACAGCCTTGCCCCACGCGGCCAGCAGCGTAATGCACTGCTGATCTATGCCGCAGCAGCCTTGCTTGTCGGGATAGGCAGCCTGTTACTGCTTGGCCTCGGCCATTTCTGGTTTGCACCCGTCAGCAGCATGCTGCTGGTGCTGCTATGCGGTTGCGTCCGCTTCATCTCGCGCCAGGCCAGCCTGCAAACACTGGCAACCACAGATGGGTTAACCCAGCTGGCCAACCGTCGGCATTTTGACGAGGTTTTCATTCCAGCGATCGAGCGCCAGCGCAATAGCCGGCAGCCGCTGGCTTTCGTGCTGCTGGATATTGATCACTTCAAGCTTTACAACGATCAGTACGGCCACTATGCCGGCGATGTCATCCTCAAACGGGTGGCCCATGTACTGCAAGACACTTTCAAGCGTAAAGGCGTACTGCCAGCCCGTGTGGGTGGGGAGGAGTTTGGCGTGCTGATGCCTGGCACCAGCATGCAGGACGCAGTGGATGCGGCAGAAACCTTCCGCCAGCGGCTGGAAGACCTGGACTTGCCACACGACGGCAGCCCGCTGCACAAGGTCACCTGCAGCATCGGCGTGGCCGCCCGTATTCCACAGCCGGATGACACCGCCCAGCGCATTTACGAAGAAGCCGATGGTGCGCTATATATTGCCAAGCGCTCCGGACGCAATGTGGTCAGCCCGGCCTCCAACTGACCGGCTCTGCCGCCAGCAAAAAGCCACAACCTAAAGTTGTGGCTTTTACATTGCCGCCGTTGATCATTGGCAGAGGCAGCTCAGTCCTGCGGACACACCACCAGCCAATCCTGCTCGCCCACCGGCACATGGCAGGCCAGCCGCCAGCAGGTGGAAATATCCGGCCAGCTTTCCGCCCCCGCCAGGCTGGCGTCAATCAAACCGGCACGCATCAGCACATTGCGCTCCTTGCGACCGAGCATCACCACCTGGGCGGGGCCAGCATGACGGATACGCACCTTGCAGGTGCCGCAAGTTCCCTGCCCGCAACGCCAATGCAAGGGGACATCTGCCAGTCTGGCCACATCCAGCAGCACGTCACCGGCGCTGGCCTCCACCTCGGCCAGCACTTGCTCATTGCCATCGACAAAACGCAGTAGCGGCATGCTTATACGGCGATGGGCAACAAAGCCAGCATGTCGCCTGGCTGTACCTGCTGACCAGGCGCCAGCCGCACCAGTCCATCCGCCCAGGCGCAGGAGGTAAGCACACCGGAGCCCTGATTGGGATAGCGCTGCAACTGCCACTGACCATCCTGTAGCACCAGCTTCACCCGCAGAAACTCTTCGCGGCGCGCGTCCGGGCGCTCCCAGGCAAACCCGGCAGGGTATTGCGCCATCGGCTGCGTTTCATCTTGCTGCAAACCAGCGCAGCGCTGCAGATAAGGTTTGACCAGTACCTGATAAGTGACAAAGCCGGAAACCGGGTTGCCCGGCAAACCGATGAAACCAGCCTGCCCCACCTTGCCGCTGGCGAGCGGCTTGCCCGGCTTGATGGCGATTTTCCACAAATCCAGGCTGCCTTCAGCCTCCACCGCCGCCTTGACATGGTCTTCTTCACCTACCGATACCCCGCCGCAGGTCATGATGACATCAGCCAGCGCGGCGGCATCTTGCAGGATTTCACGGGTGCGGCTGAGCGAGTCTGGCACGATGCCCAGATCAGTCACGTCGCAACCCAGGCGCATCAGTTCCGGTACCAGCCAGTAGCGGTTGGAGTTGTAGATATGGCCTGGCACCAGCGGCTGGCCGGGCTCGGTCAGTTCGTCACCGGTAAAGAACACGGCCACGCGCAAGGGTCGGTAAACCGTCAGCGCTGGCACGCCGATAGAGGCCGCCAAACCCAGATCAGCGGCAGTCAGCATTTTTCCGGCAGCCAGCACGGTAGCGCCCTGGCAGATATCCTCGCCAGCCCGGCGGATGTTCTGCCCCACTTTTACCGGCTGGGTAAACACCACCTGGCCATCCGCCTGTACCTCGGCCATCTCCTGCATTACTACAGCATCGGCACCGGCAGGAATGGGCGCGCCGGTAAAGATGCGCGCCACGCTACCACCTTGCAGCGGCTGCGGCTGACAGCCCGCCGGAATGCGCTGCGATACCGGCAAGGGGCCATTCCCATCCGCGCTATGCAGTGCATAGCCGTCCATGGCGCTATTGTCCTGCGGCGGCACATCGACGCTAGCCAACACCGGCTCGGCCAGAATGCGCCCCAGCGCTTGCAACAGGGGAAGGCTTTCAGTGGTGCGGACGGTCTGGGCGCGCTGCAATAGCCAGTCGCGTGCTTGATCAACGGTGAGCATCTTGTTGGGTTTCCAGTAGGGCAATAATGAAACGGGCGACACCGGCGGCATCATCGCGCCGGAAGCGGGGCAAGTCGGTAGCGATATCGGCATCGGTCACCACGGCCAGTACCAACGGATCATGCTGACACAAGGGCGCATGGCCCAAGGCCGGATCATAAACCTCCAGCCGGGAAACGGGCTCATGCTTGAAGCCTTCTGCCAGCACCAGGTCACAGGGCCGCAAGGCCGCCACATGGTTTGCCAAGGGCGCATCATTGCCTTGCGGCATGGTTTCCACCAACAGGCGGCGGCGCGCCCCGGCCAGCAGCACCTGACGCGCACCGGCCTCGCGGTGCCGCCAGCTGTCCTTGCCAGGCTGATCCCAATCGACATCGTGATGGGTATGCTTGATGACGGCCACATCGACACCCGCCGCACACAATAAGGGAATGACCTTTTCCAGCAAGGTAGTCTTGCCACTGCCGGAATAGCCTGCAACGCCCAGGACATACATGATGACAACATCCAATAAAAAGGGGTTGGCCGGCATGATAACATGCAGGCCAACCCCGTTCTTCCATCTGACGAACTAGTCCTGCCAAGCGTATCGCACGCTGCTGCTGCCTGGCGGTTCAAGCAACTGCCTGGGCCATTGGCACGGGCTGATCTTCCACCTGTTCAAATCGTTTCCAGTCCACAATCATCACCTGACTCAGGCCGCAATCCATCGCCAGCTGGGCTTCAATTTCTTCCAGCACCTGATGACAATGAATGCTGCCATTGATGGCAACCTCGGCACGGCGCATGACAGTGTCGTCAGGCGTAACAAACCAAATGCAATACCGACTCATGCTCTCCCTCCTTTCCAGCGGGACGCTCAACACTAACAATATCAGTGCAAGCCACATGAAACTGCAAGTTTTCAGGCCTGCCAACCCAGCTCTGCCATGCCTTGGGACGGAAAACGCGACAGATCAGGCTCCCGTGCTTGCCATCTTTCCGCTGGAAGTCTAATCAGGCCCCCAGCAGGTTTTTCTTGCCCAGGGCTGCCGTACCGGCAATCTTGGCGACGGTGCTGCCACGCGTCACATAGGGATGGCGGGCAAACACATAGAACACGCCAGCGGTTCCGGCCCGCAAGGTGGTAACCGTACCCGCAATCGGATCAATCACATCGGCGATGGCATCTCCAGCCTGAACCACGCTGCCCAGCTCGGCCAGCATCACGATAACGCCGGCATGCGGTGCAATCAGTGTCTGCGAGCCTTGCAGCGGGGTTGCCGGATGCGGCAGCGGCGGCACGGCCACCGGCGGCGCGCAAATCACGCCACATGCAGTCAGATAATTGAGGATGGCCTGGCTGTCCTGTCCGGCCAGCGTGTAATTGACATCGCCCTCGCCCCGCAGCTCCACGGTAACCGCCACACTATCGAATGGCACCGGAAATTGCGGCAAAGCGGCACGGATCTTGGCCCAGGGCAGGAAAATGGCCTCGTCGAACGGCATCACCCCATATTCATCTGCCAGTAGCGAGACTCCACATTGCAGATGCGCTGCCAGCGGCTCAACCAGCGGCCAGTGTTCGCTATGTGCGTAAAGATGAAGCGGACCGGCAAAATCACAATGCAGATCCAGTACCAGGTCTGCATCGATAGCCAGCAAATGCAAGGTCTGGCGCAGGCTTTGCAGTTCGCTGTTGACGGCCTGGCCGGCAATGGCGCTGCGCAAGGCCTGTCGGATGATGCTGCGATTGGCATCCACATCCGCCGTCAGTTGCTGCGCCAGTTGTGGAATGATTTGCGCCGAAGGCTCGCTGTAGAGCCGGTTGAAGTTTTCACCGGTTTCCAGATCAAACCGGCCTTGCGGCTGATAGTGTAGCTGCTGGGCCAGGCCAATGGGGTTGGCCACCGGCACCAGCACGATTTCCGCCCGCAGCAGGCCACGGGCTTCCAGATCGGCAAACTGCTGGCGCAGCAGGTGGGCCACCAGCATGCCGGGAATTTCGCCCGCATGCAGGCTGGCCTGGATATACACTTTGCGCGGCCACCCACCGCCAGCCGCCGCCGGGCCAAAATGAAAACTGGTGATGCTGCGCTGGGTGCCCAGGCTGGGCGACAATAGCGGGTGGATTTCCGTACGCATGAATGACTCCTGATGATGTGAGGTGCGGGCAGTCTTACTTCAGGCTGCCAGACAAAAACTGCTGCAGGCGCTCGCTTTTGGGTTGGCTAAGCACGATGGCCGGGTCGCCCTCTTCCTCGATACGGCCCTGATGCAGAAAGATGACGTGGTTGGACACATTGCGGGCAAAGCCCATTTCGTGCGTCACCACCACCATGGTACGGCCCTCTTCGGCCAGTGCCTGCATCACCCGCAGCACCTCGCCCACCAGCTCTGGGTCCAGTGCCGAGGTGGGTTCGTCAAACAGCATTACTTCCGGTTCCATCGCCAGCGCCCGGGCAATGGCCACCCGCTGCTGCTGGCCACCGGACAGATGCGCCGGGTATTTGTTTTCCTGCTGTTCGGTCAGGCCTACCTTGGTCAGGTATTTGCGCGCCCGTTGCAAAGCCTCCTCGCGGGACAGCCCCAGCACATGCATGGGTGCTTCCATGATGTTTTCCAGCACCGTCATGTGCGACCACAGATTGAAATGCTGAAACACCATAGATAGTTCGGTGCGCATTTTCTGCAATTGTTTCGGATCACGCGGACGCTGGCTACCTTTTTTGTCCAGTTCGGTTTGCAGTACTGCGCCATTCAGGCTGATTTCCCCGGCGCAGGGCTGTTCCAGAAAGTTGATGCAGCGCAGGAAGGTGCTTTTGCCCGAGCCGGACGAGCCGATGATGCTGATTACATCACCCGCCTTGGCCTTGAGCGACACGCCCTTCAGCACTTCGTGCTGGCCATATTTTTTGTGCAGATCATTCACAGTCAGTTTGTACATGACACTCTCCAGATTCCGGAAATCAGTGGCCCATCGGGCGTAAAAAGGCCAACCAGCGGTTTTCACACTGACGGAACAGCCATACCAGTCCAAAGGCAATGCAGGCATACAGCACGGCTGCAATCCCGAAGGCCTCGAACGATGCGTAAGTGGCCGCATTCACATCGCGCGCCACCTTGAGGATGTCCGGCACGGTGGCGGTAAAGGCCACCGTGGTGGCGTGCAGCATCAGGATGACTTCATTGCTGTAATACGGCAGTGCCCGGCGCAACATGGCGGGAATGATGATGCGGGTGTACTTGACCCAGGGCGACATGCCCAGTGCGCTGGCTGCCTCGATCTCGCCATAGGGTATGGCCCGGATGGCGCCGGCAAAGATTTCCGTCGTGTAGGCACAGGTATTGAGGGCAAATGCCAGGATGGTGCAGTTAATACCTTCGCGGAAGAAGTGCTCCAGCAACTCCACCGAGCGCACCACATGCAGGCTGTAGATGCCGGAATAAAAGATCAGCAGCTGGATATACAAGGGCGTGCCACGGAATACATAGGTATAGAACCAGACCGGCCCTCGAATCCAGCGTCGCGACGATACCCGTGCCACCGCCAGCGGAATCGACAGGCAGAAGCCGCACAGCACCGAGGCAATCAGCAGCCACAAGGTCATGGCCACGCCGGATAGATGGTAGCCGTCATTCCATAGCCAGGCCTGCCAGTAATTCTGGATGATATCGATCATAGAACCGCCTTGCGCACGCCGGCCGAGTAATGGTTTTCCAGCCAGAGCAGCACCAGATTGGACACCGTGGTGATCAGCAGATACATCAGCGCGCCCACCACCGCAAACAAAAACATCTGCATGGTGGCCTTGCCGGCATCCTGGGTGGCCTTGACGATATCCGCCAGCCCGATGATGGATACCAGTGCCGTGGCCTTGACCAGCACCTGCCAGTTATTGGCAATACCGGGCAGGGCAAAGCGCATCATTTGTGGAAACAGCACGCGGCGAAAGCTCTGCCACGGCGTCATGCCATAGGCGATGGCGGCTTCAATCTGCCCGGCCGGAACCGACAGAAAGGCACCACGGAAGGTTTCGGTAAAGTAGGCACCGTAAATGAAAGCCAGGGTCACCACGCCGGCCAGAAAGGGGTCAATGTCGATCTGCTCCATGCCCAGCGCCTCGGTACATTGATTCAGGCCCAGCTGCAGGCTGTAGAACAGCAGCAGCATCAACACCAGGTCGGGAACACTGCGGATCAGCGTGGTATAGGCCGTGGCCCAGCCGCGCAGCAATCTGGCCTTGGACAGCCGGCTGCTGGCACCGGCCAGACCAATCAGCATGGACAACAGCAAAGATAGCAGTGACAACTTTAAGGTCACCCAACTGCCCGCCAGGATAAGCGGGCCAAATCCGGATAGGAACATGGCTACCCCCTGCTGAGCGGATGAACGGCGCGCAATAGGCAGACACCAGCCACACGGGAAGACGGTGGCCAGCAGCAAGGGCGATGGTACGCCCGAGGAAAGGAATACAGCTTCATGACAGTTCTCCTTGGTAGGGCAAACCGGCATGGCGGCGGCCGAGTGAGGCCGCTACCCACCATATCGGCAGCAGAGATGGCCACCTGTACCGGCGACTCATCTGTCACGATGCTAATCAAGCCTTATTGTATATACAA
The DNA here is from genome assembly GCF_057809375.1 of Aquitalea sp. FG25. NCBI lineage: Bacteria > Pseudomonadati > Pseudomonadota > Betaproteobacteria > Neisseriales > Chromobacteriaceae > Aquitalea > Aquitalea sp. FG25. The sequence goes on along the minus strand of NZ_JBMDJV010000001.1, from coordinate 155,553 downwards.
TAAGTTTTCATGTGCGGGTGCAGCACACCAAACTGACAGCCTGGCTTCACCACCGCAAAACAATAGCCAGCCATCTCAAAAACAGAAAAATATTAACTTGTTGTATTTATTTGGATAAATTACAAAAAAGAACGCTGCAATCAATAAAGAGGAATAGGAATGACAAAACTCACCCCTAAAAAACCACCATGATTTGTATATACATTTAAGCAAACAGCACCCAAAACAAGGCAGCAAAAATCCCACAAAGTGACACCATCAGCGCAACAGCTCTGCCAGCTGCATCCACTGCGCCAGCTTGCTGGCATACGCCATGGTGTAGGCAGGACTGGAGGATGGCAGGTCAAGCAACTGCAGTCGCCCAGCCAGACCAAGCAGTTGACGGCGACCGATGACAGCAGCCGTAGCACCATTGAAGGCGATAACCTGCAGGCCGGGAAAACCGGCGCACAAGGCGCTCAGGTCATTGGCGCTAGCCGCACGGATGGCGGTATCCAGGCTGCCTTTGCGACGTGCCTCCGCCACAACATCCCACAGGCCAACGCCTTGTGATTGCATGGCAGACAAGCGCTGCGCATAGGGCAAGGCGGCGAGATCCTGTCCGGTCACCGCGCCCAGCAAACGCCAGAACTGATTGCGAGGATGGGCGTAATACTGCGCCGCCTGCAAGGAAGCATCACCGGGCAAGGAGCCCAGAATCAGCAGGCGGGTGTGTGCATCAACAACCGGGGGAAAGCAGGATTTGGCACTATCAGGCATGGTGGGCTGCCTAAAACAGCTGCCCTTGCTGGCGAGCAATCCAGGCCTTGACCGGCCCGAAGGATTTGCGGTGCTCGGCCAAGGCACCATGCTGCTCCAGCGCGGCCAGATGCTCGGCGGTGGGATAGCCCTTGTGGCGGGCAAAGCCATACTGTGGATGCAGTGCATCCAGCGCAATCAGCTCGGCATCACGTGCGGTTTTGGCCAGAATCGACGCAGCGGAAATGGCCTGCACCTTGGCATCCCCCTTGACGATGGCCTCCGCCGGCAGGCTGATTTGCTTGGGCACCCGATTACCATCAATCAGCACCCTGCCCGGCTGCACGGCAAGTCCGGCCACCGCCCGGCTCATGGCCAGCATGGTGGCCTGCAGGATATTGAGCGTGTCGATTTCCTCGACGCTGGCACTGGCAATACACCAGGCCAGTGCATCACGCTTGATCAGCACGGCCAATGCGTCACGCCGCGCTTCGCTCAGCACTTTGGAATCAGCCAGACCGGCAATGCGGCGTGCCGGGTCCAGAATCACCGCAGCGGCAAACACCGCCCCGGCCAACGGTCCGCGCCCGGCTTCATCCACACCGGCAATCAGGATGTCACTCATGCCAGCTGCGGCGAACACCCCGCCTCCTGCAACACAGCGGTGGCGGCCAGCTCTGCCGTATCAGCCAGCAAGGACTGATGTAGCTCGGTAAAAGCCTGCATCATTTCGACTCGAGCGTCCTTGTCTTCGTACAGGCGCTTGACCTCGGCGGCCAGCTTAATGGCCGTTGCGTCCTTTTGCAGCAGCTCCGGCACCACAAAGCGGCCACACAGGATATTGGGCAAGCCCACATAAGGAAGCTTGATCTTGCGTTTCACCAGCTGATAGGTGAGCCAGGACAGCTTGTAGCTGATCACCATTGGCCGCTTGGTCAACGCCACTTCCAGCGTGGCAGTACCACTGGTAACCAGCACCACATCGCTGGCAATCATTGCCATCTGCGCATGGCCAAACAGCTTGCGCAGCGGCAAATCCCAGGCTTTGTTCTGGGTCAGCATGCGGTCGAACAAATCCATGGTGGCGCGCGTGGCCAGCGGGACCAGAAAGGTGGCGTCCGGATAGTCGCGCAGCAAAATGCGCGCGGCCTCGATGTAGAGCGGCGCCATGAATTCCAGTTCGCTTTTGCGGCTGCCTGGCATCAGGGTGAAGATTGGCCCCTGGCGCGGCAGGCCCAGTTGCTCCCGCATGGCCAGCTGGTCCGGCACCATCGGAATTTCATTGGCCAGTGGATGGCCGACAAAGTCCGCCTTGACCTTGGCCTGCTGATACAGCGCCGGCTCCATCGGAAACAGGCACAGCACGCGGTTGGCTGCTTTGCCTATCTTGTAGATGCGCTCCAGCCGCCAGGCCCACACCGACGGGCTGACGTAATGGATGGTGGCAATACCCTGCTTTTTCAGCGCGGTTTCCAGCGCCAGGTTGAAGTCTGGCGCATCCACGCCGATAAAGACATCCGGCTTTTCCGCTTGCAGCTGTTCGCGCAGATGACGGCGGATACGCAGCAGCTCCGGCAGACAGCGCAGCACCTCGGCATAGCCGCGCACCGCCAGTTTTTCCTGCGGCACCATGGAGGCAAAGCCGCGTGCCTCCATGCGCGGCCCACCGATACCGGCAAATTCGATATCGGCATGGCGTGCCTGCAAGGCTTCCATCAGGTGAGCAGCCAAGAGGTCGCCGGAGGCTTCTCCGGCCACCATGGCCACCTTGAGCGCGCCCTGGCGCTTGAACAAGGGTTCAGACATGATCAGCGGATAATGCCTCGCTCGGACTGGGCAAAGAAGCGGGTAAACGGTTCCAGCTCGACATGGCCTTCGCGGGCCTCCACCAGAATGGCTTCCTTGGCGGCATCATATTGCAGGCCCTGACGGTACAGCACCTTGTAGGCATTGCGCACGCGGCGGATCTGCTCCGGGGTGAAGCCGCGACGCTTCAGGCCCTCGGCATTGATGCCAGCCGGCACCGCACGGTTACCATGCGCCATCACGTATGGCGGCACATCCTGCGCTACGGCACTGGCAAAGGCGGTCATGGCGTGATCACCGATGATGGCAAACTGATGCACGCTGGTGAAACCGCCCAGAATCACCCAGTCACCAATATGCACGTGGCCACCCAGCGTGGCGTTATTGGCAAAAATGGTGTTGTTGCCGATCTGGCAGTCATGGCCCAAATGTACATAAGCCATGATCCAGTTGTTGTTGCCCAACCGGGTAACGCCCACATCCTGCGCGGTACCAATATTGAAAGTGCAGAATTCGCGGATGGTGTTGTTGTCACCAATCTCCAGCCGGGTGGGTTCACCGGCGTACTTCTTGTCCTGCGGCACGGCACCCAGCGAACTGAACTGGAAGATGCGGTTGTTCTTGCCGATGCTGGTATGGCCTTCAATCACTACGTGCGGCCCCACCCAGGTACCGCTGTCTATGCTGACATCGGGCCCGATGATGGAATAGGCACCGATTTCAACGTCATCGGCAATGTTAGCCTTGGGATCGACAATCGCAGTCGGATGAATGGCCATGATCAGACCTCGCGCTTGGCACACATGATTTCGGCTTCGCAAGCCACCTGACCATCTACCAGCGCGCGGGCATTATATTTGCCGATGCCGCGCTTGACGGTAATCTGCTCCACTTCAAAAATCAGCTGATCGCCCGGTACCACCTGGCGCTTGAAGCGGGCCTTGTCGATGCCGACAAAGAAATACAGCTCGTTTTCACCGCGCTCGCCCTGGCTCTTGATGGCCAGGATGCCAGCAGCCTGCGCCAGCGCCTCGATGATCAGCACACCGGGCATCACCGGATATTGCTCAAAGTGGCCGCAAAAGAAAGGCTCATTGATGGTGACGTTTTTCAGTGCCTTGATGCGGGTGTTCGGCACCATTTCGGTAACGCGATCCACCAGCAAAAAGGGATAGCGGTGCGGCAGGCATTTCATGATTTCACGTACATCGATGCTTACGGCGTGCTCAGTCATTGGTGTTGTCCTTGTTTTCTTTCAGATTGCCGATCTCGCGTTCGAGTTGTTTTATCCGCTTGGCGAGATCGTCCAGATGTCTTACGTGAACGGCGTTACCCAGCCATTCCTTCATGGTTTGCAGCGGATAGGACGAGGCATAGGTATCCGGCTGGCGAATGGATTTGGACACCAGGGTGCCGCCGCCGATATGTGTCTTGTCCGCTACGTCGATATGGCCGACAAACATGGCCGCACCACCCACCGTGCAATAGGCACCGATACGGGTGCTGCCAGCAATGCCAACGCAACCGGCAATGGCGGTATGCTCGCCAATCTGCACGTTGTGGGCAATCTGCACCAGGTTGTCGATCTTGGCACCGCGCCGGATGATGGTGTCCGCCAGCGCGCCCCGATCGATGGTGGTGTTGGCACCCACTTCGACATCATCCTCCAGGATGGCGCGGCCGGTTTGCGGAATCTTGAACCACTGATCCTTGGCCCAGGCCAGGCCAAAGCCATCGGCACCAATCACGCTGCCAGAGTGCACGGCAACCCGGTTACCCAGCACGCAACCGTGGTAAACCGTGACATTGGGATAGAGCACCACATCATCACCCAGCACGGTGCCATCACCAATCACCACGCCCGGATGCAGGATGCAGCGCTCACCGATGACCGCAGCCGCACCAATGCTGACGTGCTCACGCACTTCGCTGCTGGCGGCAATCACTGCGCCCTCGCCTACCGTGGCCGTGGCATGAATACCAGGCCGCGCCTTGGCCGGCGGGTGGAACAGCGTGGCCACCTTGGCAAAATACAGATAGGGGTCATCCACCAGAATCCAGGAGCGCGCCGGGTCCAGCTCTGCTTCCAGCTTGGGGGAAACAATCACGGCACCGGCAGCACAATCATCCAGCTGCTTGCGGTACTTGGGATTGGACAGAAAGGTAATATCGTTGGCAGCGGCCACATCCAGCGGTGCCAGGCGCTCGACCATGCGGTCGGCTCCCTTGAGCACGCCGCCCAGGCTGGCCACGATATGAGAAAGCGTATACGCCATCAAAAAATTAAAGCCGACCACGGGTCGGCTTCTCCCGTAACAGTTATGCAGGACTACTTCTCAAGTTCCTTCAGGACTTTGCCGGTCAGGTCGTACTTGGGATTGACGTAAACCACATCCTGCAGGATCAGGTCATATTGTTCGCGATCAGCGATCTGCCGCAGCACACGGTTGGCCCGCTCCTGTACAGAAGCAAACTCCTCGTTGCGCCGCTGGTTGAAGTCTTCCGACAACTCACGGCCCTTGGCCTGATAGTCGCGATCCAGCCCGGCATATTCGCGTTCATAGCGCTTGCGGTCATCAATGGACAGCGTGCTCTTGGCCATCAAGCCTTCCAGCTCCTTGGCACGCTTTTCCATTTTCTTCAGCTCGGCGCGGCGGTCGGCAAACTCCTTATCCAGTTTTTTCTGGATGGCGATGGCCGGTGCCGCCTCACGATATACCCGCTCGATATTGACAAAACCCAGCTTGAAATCAGCGGCCGAGGCCTGCAGGCTGACCAGCGCCAGCCCCGCAATCAACCATTTGAAAGAAGATTTCATGTTCAGGCCTCTTTCGATTTAGAAGACGGTACCCAGTTGGAACTGGAAGCTTTGATACTTGTCGCCTTCTTTCTTGCGCAAGGCTTTGGCGAGACTGAACTTCATCGGCCCCAACGGGGACAGCCAGGTGACGGCGGCACCAGTGGAGTAACGCAGTTCGCTGCTTGGGGTGCTACCGCTGACGGTGCTGTCCCATACTGTACCGGAGTCAAAGAAAACGCTGGCACGTACCGATTTGTTATCCTTCATGCCCGGGAAGGGGAACAGGATTTCCGCATTGGCAACCGCCTTGCGGGTACCACCCAGGTAGTCACCGGTGGCGGCATCCTTCGGACCCAGACTGTTGGAGTCGTAACCGCGTACCGAGCCCAGACCACCCAGATAGAAGTTCTGGAAGAACGGCAAGGTAGACGTCTTGCCATAGCCGTTGGCATAACCCACTTCACCGTTCAGCATCAGGGTGAAGGTTTTGGAGAGTGGGAAGAACCACTGTTGCGAGTGGGTCAGGCGATACCATTCGAGATCCCCACCCGGCAGCGCCGCATCCGCCTGTACCTTGATGTTGGCACCACGTGTCGGCCACAGCGAGCTGTCACGGGTATCGCGTCCCCAGCCAGCAGTACCGATCAGCGACAGGTTGTTGCTGCCATACTTGTTGACGAAGTCCAGATAGCGCGTCGGGCTGTCGCTCCAGGTGCCAACCTTGGTCTGCTCCAGCCCCAGGCTGAAGTTGATGCGGTCGGTTTCCGTTACCGGCACACCAAAGCGCACGGCGGCACCATCGGTGGAGGTCTTGTAGTGCGTGGTACTGGACGACGAGCTGTTATAGGGCTTGTACACGCGATGGTACAGGTCGTAACCCAGGCTCACGCCGTCGGCAGTGAAGTACGGATCGGTAAACGACAGCGTGGCTGTCTTGTTGACCGAGCCATTGGAAATACCAAACGACATGTATTTGCCGGAGCCGAAAATATTGCTCTGGGAAATGCTGGCTGACAGCTGGATGCCCTCACCCTGCACAAAGCCCACACCGGCGGAAATACTACCGGTGGAACGCTCCTTGAGCGTGATGTTCATGTCTACCTGGTCAGGCGCATCTGCCACCGCCGGGGTTTCCACGTTAACGTCTTCAAAGTAGCCCAGCAGCTCGACACGGTCCTTGCTGCGCTTGACGTTGGCTGCGTTATACACGGAGCCTTCCAGCTGGCGCAGTTCGCGGCGCACCACTTCGTCACGCGTCTTGGTGTTGCCGGCAATGTTGACACGGCGCACATAGGTTTTGCGACCCGGATCCACAAAGAAGGTGAAGCCAACCTGCTGCTTGTCGCGATTGATATCCGGCAGCGCATTGACGTTGGCAAAGGCATAACCGTCATTGCCCAGACGATCACTCAGCGCCTTCACGCTTTCAGTCACCTTCTCGTTATTGAACACCTCGCCGGACTTCACGGTGATCAGCTTGCGCAGATCGGCCTCCGGCACCTTCAGGTCACCGGCCAGCTTGATGTCGGCAACGGTAAACTTGCTGCCTTCATTGATGTTCAGTGTCAGGAACATGTGTTCCTTGTCGGCACTGATGGAAACCTGGGTAGATTCGATATTGAATTCCAGATAGCCCTGGTTCTGGTAGAAGGCCTTCAGCTTTTCCAGATCGCCGGTCAGCTTCTGCTTGGAATACTGGTTGTCCTTGGTTAGCCAGGACAGCCAGCCACCCGATGTCAGCGACATTTCATCCAGCAGCTTGTCCTGGCTGAAGGCCTTGTTGCCGACAAAATGAATGTCTTTGATCTGGGCGGTGATGCCCTCGGTAATGTCCAGCGTCACGGCAACACGGTTGCGTTCCAGCTTGGTGACTTGCGGCGTGATTTCCACCGCATATTTGCCACGGCTGTAATACTGGCGTTTCAGTTCCTGTACCGCGCCGTCCAGCAGGGCCTGATCAAAAATGCGGGATTCGGCAAAGCCGTTGTCCTTCAAGGCCTTTTTGAGCTGATCCTTGCTGAATTCCTTGGCACCGTTGATGTTCAGCTGGGTAATGACCGGGCGCTCGGCCACGGCAACAATCACCACACCATCACGCGACTCTACGCGCACATCATCAAAAAAGCCGGTAGCAAACAGGCTTTTGATGGATTCACGTGCCTTTTCATCGCTGAAGGTGTCACCCACCTTGACCGGCAGGTAGTTGAAGACGGTACCGGCTTCGGTACGTTGCAGGCCTTCAACGCGGATATCCTTGATCACGAACGGATCCGCAGCCCAAACAGCTGTTGCCGTGGTCATGCCCAGCACAGCGGCCGCGAGTAATTTCAATTTCATAGGTTTGTTTTAACCCCCAAAAAGGCGGCTGATATCGTTCAGCACGGCAAACAGCATCAGTGACGCCAGCAGGATGAATCCGATCTTCTGTCCAAACAGTTGCGCGCGCTCGCTTAGCGGGCGGCCTTTAACCAGCTCCGCGACATAATACATTAAGTGCCCGCCATCCAGCACAGGTATTGGCAACAGATTAAGCACCCCGATACTGACGCTGATCAGCGCCAGGAATTCCAGGTAGGGACTCCAGCCTTCGCGGGCGGTCTGACCGGCGATGCTGGCGATGGTCAGCGGACCGGACAGATTGTCCAGCGACGCCTGGCCAATCACCATACGTCCAAGGAACTTCAAGCTCATCCAGGCGGTATCGCTCATCTTGCGCAGCGCCTCAACGCCCGCCTCAGCCACGGCAGGCTGGTGCACGAAGGCCAGCTGCTTCATCCAGGCTGCATCTGGCAGCGGAGCGGCGCCAATGCGGCCTATCATCACGTCACCATCGGCCACCGTAGCTGGACGCAGCTTTACATCCTGCGCCTTGCCGTCGCGCTCGATGCGGATCAGCAACTCCTTGCCCGGGCTTTCGTGAATCAGCTTCACCCAGGCATCCCAGCTGTCCAAGGGCTTGCCATTGGCAGAAATCAGCTTATCGCCTGACTTAAGGCCGGCGTGGGCTGCCACGCCACCCTCCTCGACACCGCCAATCGCCGCCAGATAGCGCATGGGCATGAAGCCGGGATTACCCTGCTCCAGCGCCTTGAGGCTGTCTTCATCAGCCTGGGCCGGATCAATGCTGCGCAACACGGTTGCAGACTGCGCCGTACGCACTTGCAAGCGCAGCGGTACATCACCACTGCTGGCTGCATCAACCAAGGCCAGCCGCAAAGCCTGCCAGTCATTCACCTTCTGACCGTTAACGCTCAGCACCCGGTCTCCCGGCTGAAAACCGGCGCTGGCGGCCAGGCTGGGCGTAATCACCGTGCCGATTTGCGGCAACAGTTGGGTGACACCACCGGCAATCACCACCCAGTAAAACAGCACGGCCAGCACCAGATTGGCCAGCGGACCCGCCGCCACAATGGCCATGCGCTTGTATACCGACTGGGTATTGAAAGCCAGATGACGCTCTTCCGGTGCGACATCCATCTCGCGCTCGTCCAGCATGCGCACATAGCCACCCAGCGGAATCGGGCTGATGGCCCACTCAGTATCGCCACGACGGAAGGTATACAGCGGTGCGCCAAAACCTACCGAAAAGCGCAGCACCTTTACGCCGCACAGGCGGGCCACCCAGTAATGACCCAGCTCGTGAAACGTGACCAGCACACCAATGGCCACCAGGAATGCCAGGAATGTCAGCATGAACCCACCTTGTTCATGGCAAAGCGACGTGCTTCACCATCCTTATCCAGCAAATCAGTCAGCGACCGGCTGGCCGACAGGCTGACACCCGCCAGCGTGGCTTCCACCACACTGGCAATATCGACAAAGCGTAAGCGCCCTTCCAAGAAGGCCGCTACCGCCACTTCATTGGCTGCATTGAGCACCGCCGGTGCATCGCCACCGCTGCGCAGCGAGGAAAATGCCAGCCCCAGACAGGGAAAACGTTGCAGATCTGGCTGTTCGAAACTCAGATTGCCCATGCTGAAAAAGTCCAGCGAACTCACCCCAGCTTCGATGCGCTCCGGCCAGGCCAGGGCGCAAGCGATGGGCGTTCGCATGTCGGGAGAACCCAACTGCGCCATCACCGAGCCATCGCGGTATTGCACCATGGAATGGATGACACTTTGCGGATGCACCACCACATCAATACGCTCGGGAGGGGCAGAGAACAGCCAGTGCGCCTCGATCACTTCCAGCCCCTTGTTCATCAGGCTGGCAGAATCAACAGAAATCTTGCGCCCCATCACCCAATTAGGATGACGGCAGGCATCTTCGGGCGTGACCTGCAACAAGGCTTCAGCACTGTGCTGGCGGAACGGGCCACCCGAAGCGGTAAGAATGATCTTGCGGATGCCGGATGCGTCGAGATTGCCCGCATAGTCATGCGGCAAGGACTGAAAAATGGCGTTGTGCTCGCTATCCACCGGCAACAGGGTGGCACCATGCTCACGCACCGTCTCCATGAACAGGCGGCCAGCCACCACCAGTGACTCCTTGTTGGCCAACAGTATTTTCTTGCCCGCACGTGCCGCCGCCATGGCGGATGGCAAGCCGGCTGCTCCAACAATGGCGGCCATCACCACATCCACCTCGGGCAAAGCAGCCACGCGCTCCAGCGCTGCCGCTCCGTGCAGCACCTCGGTAGCCAGGCCCTGCTCGCGCAGTCGGCCCTGCAGGGCATTGGCAGCGGCTGCATCAGCCACCACAACATAAAGCGGAAGAAAACGACACGCCTGCTCGAACAGGCGATCCACCTGACGATGACCGCTAAGAGCCACCACACGGTAACGATCAGGATGACGGGCAACCACATCCAGCGTGTTAACGCCGATACTGCCGGTTGCCCCAAGAACGGTAATGCCTTGAGGTTTCATGAGATGAGCTTACAGCCCGCCCAGCACGCGCAGCGCATTGCTGACTGCCAGAACGGCAATGAGACTATCAATTCGATCGTAAACGCCGCCATGACCGGGCAACAGCTTGCTGCTGTCCTTGATGCCGGAGGCGCGCTTGAACCAGGATTCCAGCAAATCCCCACATACACTGACGGCAGTCAATGGCAGCGCCAGCAACACCAGCGCCCATACCGGCAGGCCAACGGAAATCCAGCCCAACCGGCTGACGATGACGACATAGATCGCCACGCCCACCAACGCACCGTACACGCCTTCCCAGCTTTTCCCTGGGCTGATGGACGGTGCCAGCTTGCGCTTGCCAAAGGCCTTGCCGGAGAAATAGGCGGCAACATCCGCCACCCACACCAAACCCATCACAGCCAGCAAAGTAAGCGCATGACTGGCATCAGCCTGCGCGCGCCATTCCAGAAAACCATACCAAGCCGGCAACATCAGCACCCACCCCAAGGGGGCGGCCAGCACGGGGGACTTCACCGTCCAGCGCTTGGCCAGCCACAAGGGCATCACCAGCAGCCAGAACACCAATGACAACCAATGCGCGGCCGACGGCATCTGCCAGCCCTGCTGCCAGGAAAGGGCCGCAAAGGCGCTACTTGCCGCGAGATACCCCCAACGGACCGCGCCCTGCAGGCCGGTCATGCGGGCGTATTCCCACAAGGCCAGCAGGATGATCAGCCAGGAAAAACCGGCCCAAGCCGTTGCCGGAAACAGAAACAGCGCAGCCAGCATCAGTGGCAGCAATACCAGGGCAGTCAGAATGCGGGTTTTGAGCATGAGAGGTCAGTTTCTGCGCTGCTGCACAGGCAGTTGTTCGCTGGTGCGCCCAAAACGGCGCTCACGTTCGCGGTAAGACTGCAGGGCAGCTTCAAGCGCGCTGCGGTCGAAGTCCGGCCACAACAGGTCGGTAAAGTACAGTTCGGAGTAAGCCAGCTGCCACAGCAGGAAATTGCTGATGCGCTGCTCGCCACCCGTGCGAATGAATAGGTCCGGCTCCGGCGCCCAGTGCGTGGACAAACGCGCGGCCAGGTTTTCCTCGGTAATCTGGCTGACACCGTCAGCAATCAGACTATTGACTGCATTGAGCACATCCCAGCGGCCACCATAATCCGCCGCAATATTAAGCACCAAGCCATCATTGCCTGCCGTTTTGTCTTCCGCTGCCTGAATCCGCTCGGCCAGCGCCGGACTGAAGCGCTCGCGCGTACCCAACACCCGCAGGCGGATATTGTTGGCATGCAGCTTGCTGACTTCACCTTCCAGCGCGCGGAGAAACAGATCCATCAGGAAAGTCACCTCATCCGGCGGACGCCGCCAGTTTTCGGTGGAGAAGGCAAACAGCGTCAGGTGCTCCACCCCCATTTCCTTGCAGGCGGTGACGATCTCACGGACGGTATCCAGGCCTTTTTTGTGACCCGCTACCCGTGGCAGGAAACGCTTTTTGGCCCAGCGGCCATTGCCATCCATGATGATGGCGATGTGCCGGGGTACACAGCGCACCTCCGGCACGTCCTTGGTGGAGCTTCCAAACAAGGCTATTTCCTTTATACCGCCATCAGGTCTGCTTCTTTGCCCGCCAGTGCCTTGTCGATTTCGGCAATGAACTTGTCGGTCATTTTCTGGATGTCGTCCTGACTGCGACGCTCTTCGTCCTCGGTAATGGACTTGTCCTTGAGCAGGTTCTTGAAGTCATTGTTGGCATCGCGGCGGATATTGCGCACAGCCACGCGAGCACCTTCAGCCTCGCTCTTCACCACCTTGATCAGGTCACGACGGCGTTCTTCGGTCAGCATCGGCATCGGCACACGGATGATCTCACCCATGGACGCCGGATTCAGGCCCAGATCAGAATCGCGGATCGCTTTTTCGATCTTGGCAGCCATGTTCTTTTCCCAAGCCTGCACGCCGATGGTGCGGGAATCAATCAGGCTGACATTAGCCACCTGATTAACCGGCACATCGCTACCGTAGTAGTCGACCATGACATGATCAAGAATGCCGGTATGGGCGCGACCCGTACGCACTTTAGTCAGGTCGGTCTTGAACGCCTCCAGAGTCTTGGTCATCTTCTGCTCGGCGGATTTCTTGACTTCATTAATCATGCTTGCTCCAAAAATCTGTACTTTGAAAAACAAGGCGGAAAGCGGCTTCCAGCCGTTTCCGCCCCTTGGTATTCGTCAAGCTCAGCAGTGTACCAGCGTGCCTTCGTCTTCGCCAAGCACTACGCGCTTTAGCGCGCCCTGCTTGAAGATGCTGAACACCTTGATATTCAGGTGCTGGTCACGGCACAGTGCAAAGGCGGTGGCATCCATCACCTTCAGATTGCGGCCAATAGCCTCATCAAAAGTCAAGGTCTGGTAGCGCACAGCATCGGGATTTTTTTTCGGGTCGTCGGTGTACACGCCATCCACCTTGGTGGCTTTCAGCATGATGTCGACATTCATTTCCATGCCACGCAGCGCAGCAGCGGTATCAGTGGTAAAGAAGGGGTTGCCGGTACCGGCACCAAAAATCACCACCTTGCCCTCTTCCAGGTATTGCATGGCCTTGCCGCGTACATAGGGCTCGGCAATTTGCTGCATGGTAAGTGCGGACTGCACGCGCGCCACCAGGCCAACCTTGCCCATGGCATCCTTCAGCGCCAGTGCATTCATCACCGTAGCCATCATGCCCATGTAATCGGCAGTAGCGCGATCCATGCCGCTGGCCGCACTGGAAACGCCACGGAAGATGTTGCCACCACCAATCACGATACCCACCTGCACGCCCAGCTCTACCACTTCCTTGATCTGACCAACGATCTGCTCGATGGTCGAGCGGTTGATGCCGTAGTTATCGTCGCCCATCAGGGCCTCACCGGACAGCTTGAGCAGAATGCGTTTGTAGGAAGGAGCTTGGCTCATGGTAACCTCGAGTTGGGTGTTTTGGGGCATTCAGTTTGCAAAACGGCACCCTGCAGGCAGGGTGCCGTTCGATCATACAGTCTTGTCAGACTTACAGCTTGGCAGCAGCAGCCACTTCAGCAGCATAGTCTACAACCTTCTTCTCGATGCCTTCGCCAACAACAAACATGGCGAATGCATTAACGGAAGCAGATTTTTCAGCCAGCAGTTTTTCTACAGTCACGTCCGGGTTCTTGACGAAAGGCTGACCCACCAGGGTCACTTCGGCCAGGAACTTGTTGACGCGGCCTTCTACCATCTTGGCAACGATATCAGCCGGCTTGCCGGATTCGGCAGCTTGTGCAGTGTAGATCTTGCGCTCTTGCTCCAGGGTTTCGGCCGGAACCTGATCCTTGGAAACACAGATCGGCTTGGATGCAGCGATATGCATGGCGATATCGCGACCCAGCGCTTCGTCACCCTTCAGATCAACGATGACGCCGATCTTGGCACCGTGCAGATAGGTGGCGATGGTGCCGTCGGTTTCGTAACGCACGAAACGACGGATGGTCATGTTCTCACCCAGCTTGGCGATAGCAGCCTTGCGGATTTCTTCTACGGACACGCCATCTACTTCAACAGCGGACAGGGCTTCAATATCAGCCGGGTTCGCAGTTGCAGCAGCCTGGGCAGCAGCAGCAGCCAGTGCCAGGAAGGTCGGGTCTTTGGCAACAAAGTCGGTTTCACAGTTCACTTCAACCAGGGCGCCAACGCCACCAGCCACGTAGGAACCGATGATACCTTCGGCAGCCAGACGGCCAGCCATCTTGGAAGCCTTGTTACCGGACTTGATGCGCAGAATTTCTTCGGCTTTGGCAGCGTCGCCCTCAGCTTCAACCAGGGCTTTTTTGCACTCCATCATGCCCAGGCCGGTAGCAGCGCGCAGATCCGAAACCATTTTTGCGGTAATTTCCGCCATGCTTGTAACTCCTGTATTCGATACGTAAGGTAATCAGGTCTAAAAAAAGGGGCTTGCGCCCCCTTTCGAGTCTGCTTACTCAGCCTGGGCCGTTTCAGCAGCGGCTACGACTTCTTGCAGCGACTGAGCGCGGCCTTCCAGTACGGCGTCGGCGATGCCGCGAGCGTACAGGCGGATAGCGCGACTGGAGTCATCGTTACCCGGAACTACGTAGTCGATGCCGTCCGGGGAGTTGTTGGTATCAACAACGCCGATAACCGGGATGCCCAGTTTCTTGGCTTCAACAATGGTACCTTTCTGGTAGCCAGTGTCGATAACGAAGATGGCGTCCGGCAGGCCCTTCATATCTTTGATACCGCCCAGCGAGCGTTCCAGTTTGTCAACTTCGCGTTGCAGGTCCAACAGTTCTTTCTTGTTGTAACCCATGTCAGCGCCTTCCAGGATGGCACGCTTCTCTTCAAGACGCTTGATGGACTGCTTCACGGTCTTGTAGTTGGTCAGCATACCGCCGAGCCAGCGGTGATCAACAAACGGCATGCCAGCGCGAGCGGCTTCTTCACGGACGATCTCACGTGCCTGACGCTTGGTACCAACAAACATTACGGTACCCTTGTTGGCGGCCAGACGACGCACATATTCCTGGGCGCCGATAAACAGCGGCAGCGTCTTTTCCAGGTTGATGATGTGGATCTTGTTGCGGCTGCCAAAGATGTACTGAGCCATCTTCGGGTTCCAGAAACGGGTTTGGTGGCCGAAGTGAACACCGGCCTCAAGCATTTGACGCATGGTAACGTTGGTGGACATGCAAAAACTCCTTAAAGGGTTAAGCCTCCATCCGCGCAGACAACCGTCAGTATCAAAATATTGACGGCACCCTTTGGCACGGATGTGCGTAGTTTATTCCCCTACCCAATGTAGAGGACGCAAGATTCTAGCACCACAGCACAGGCTCACTCAAGCGACTTGCCTGCATTTGCTTGCTCACGGGCCAATTCCTGCCGTTTTCGCAGTTTGCGCCGTGTCATTCTTGCAATAAACAGTGTGGGCAGAAAACCCAAGAAAAACAGAATGGAAAACGTTGCCCACAAGCTGTTCTGTGCAACGGCCAGCATCATTATCACGTAGAGCCAGCCAATCAATACCATATACATAATCAAACAACCGTTTGAAATTTTCGGAAAAAGCCTGAACAATAGCTCCACATTGTAAACCACCCGCCCGGTTACCATCATGCAAACCCGCTTTACCGAAACCTTTGGCGTACGCTTGCCACTCGCCTGCCCTGGCATGAGCTATATCGCCACTCCCGAGCTGGTAGCGGCTACCGCCAATGCAGGGGGACTGGGCATTCTGGCCACCGGCCCGCTCACGCCAGAACAGACCCGCGCCGCCATCCGCCGCATCCGTGAACTGACCGACAAGCCTTTCGGCATCGGCTGCACGCTGATGATGCCGGGGGCGCGCGAAAACTGCGAAGTTGCCTTGCAAGAGCAGGTGGCTGTGATTAACTTCTCGCTAGGCAAGGGTGACTGGATCGTTAAGGCCGCACATGCTTACGGCGGCAAGGTGATTGCTACCGTCGTCACCGAGAAACATGCTATTTCTGCAGAGAAAGCTGGCGTGGACGGCTTGCTGGTCACCGGCCACGAAGCCGCCGCACATGGCGGCGAAGTCACTTCGCTGGTGCTGATCCCGGCCATCCGCAAGGTAAGCTCACTGCCCATCATAGCGGCCGGTGGTTTTGGCAGCGGTGCCGGGCTGATGGCGGCCCTGGCGCTGGGAGCGGATGCCGTGGCCATGGGCAGCCGCCTGGCGATGACGCAGGAAAGCCCGGTACATGCCACCAGCAAGGAGATGATCCGCCAGCGCAGCGTGGCCGATACTTTGTACTCGCGCAATTTCGACGGCCTGTGGTGCCGCATGATGGACACCCCCACCGCCCGCGCCGCCACCCGCAAGCCGATGAATCTGCTGGCAGCCGCCTGGAAAGCCAGTGCCATCGCCCGCAAGATGGGCATGCCAGTCTTGAAAGTTGCGCTGGGCGGCATGCTGCAAAAACCGCAGGAGTTGCGCCAGCTGGCGCTGTTTGGCGCTGCCACCGAATCCATCCGCCTGGCCATTGAAGAGGGCAATCACCAGCAAGGGGTGCAACTGATCGGCCAGGTGCAGGGGCTGATTGACGATATCCCCAGCGTGCAGCAACTGTTCGAGCGCATCATGCACGAAGCCGCCGACACACTGACTAGGCTGCAATCACACGGCTAGCATAAAAACACAGCAAACTTGAAGTTTTTCTTATTCTGGAAAAACTTTATTCATTTAAAATTTTAAATTACGCAATTAGATGCCGCCACGCGGCATCTTTTCTCATTGCCTTGCCCATCTTCCGTCCCGTATTCTCCATTTGCACCTGCAAGCAGCATGCCGACGCAGATCGGCCACTGCACTCATCCACCATAGAGAACACGCATGATTCCGTACTACAAACAGGCCGGACAGGCAGCCCCGCGCCCACTCACCCGCCAGGATTACCGCACGCTGGCCCTCGCCGCACTAGGCGGCGCACTGGAGTTTTACGACTTCATCATCTTTGTGTTTTTTGCCCTGGTCATCGGCCAGCAGTTCTTCCCGCCCGACATGCCGGACTGGCTGCGTCAGTTTCAAACCTTCGGCATCTTTGCTGCCGGTTATCTGGCCCGCCCGCTGGGCGGCATTGTCATGGCCCACTTTGGTGACAAGCTGGGACGCAAGCGCATGTTTACCCTGTCCATCGTCTTGATGGCCGTCCCCACCCTGCTGATGGGTATGCTGCCCACCTATGCCAGCATCGGCATTGCCGCCCCGCTGGCACTACTGGCCTTGCGCATCTTGCAGGGTGCGGCCATTGGCGGCGAGGTGCCGGGCGCCTGGGTTTTTGTGGCAGAACACGTCCCTGCCCGCCACACCGGCTATGCCTGCGGCACACTGACCGCCGGCCTGACTGCTGGCATCCTGCTGGGCTCCCTGCTGGCCACACTCATCAACAGCAGCTTCACCCCAACCCAGATTGCCACTTGGGCATGGCGACTCCCCTTTCTGATTGGTGGCATTTTCGGCCTGATCGCCATGTACCTGCGCCAATGGCTGGAGGAAACTCCGGTGTTTGCCGAAATGCAGGCCAAGAAAGCACTGGCCGATGAACTACCGCTAAAGACTGTGCTGCAGCAACACCGGCATGCCGTCGTTGTATCCATGCTGCTCACCTGGCTGCTGTCTGCAGCCATTGTGGTAGTCATTCTGATGACACCGGCCTATCTGCAAAAGCAGTTCGGCATTGCCGCCGCCACCAGCCTAAAAGCAAACAGCCTGGCCACGCTGGCCCTGATCGTCGGCTGCATTCTGGCTGGCCGCATCATCGATCGCCTGGGCAGCGGTCTTACCTTCATTCTGGGCAGCCTGCTACTGGGAGCAAGCAGTCATCATTTCTATACAACCATCGCCATCGACAGCAGTCAGCTGTATGCCCTCTACACACTGACCGGATTGAGCGTGGGCATTGTCGGTGCCGTGCCCTACGTCATGGTGCGCGCCTTCCCGCCTGCGGTTCGCTTCACCGGCCTGTCCTTTTCCTACAATCTGTCCTATGCCATCTTCGGCGGTCTGACACCGATGGCGGTAACGCTATGGATGAAAAGCAATCCGCTGGCACCTGCGCACTATGTACTGGCGCTATGCGGCATGGGGGTATTGCTGGGTTGCCACCTGCTTTGGTTCAGCCGTGACAGGCACTAAACAGCCCCTCACTGTCCATCCAACGGCCCGCTCTCGGGCCGTTTTTCATGATTGCAGCGTGATTGCACTGCCTGCTTAGCCGGTAGAAATCAGCAGCAATGCGGAACCCTGCTGCTAAATCAGCAGTCTCTGATTGAGCAAATCCTGTTTTTACGCGTTCCAACCGGCTTTATCGTCCAGCGCCACTCCCGGCCTTGCCCCTGCCCACGCAGACCCGACCCACAGACCACGGAGACGCCTATGCCTCATTTTCCATGGCAGCACATTGTGCTGAACCCGCTTGCCGCCTTTGGCATCCTGCTGACGCTGGGTGTAATAGGCGGCCAAATCGCCAACCGCATTGCCCGCCTGCCCGCCATGACCGGCTACGTACTGATCGGGCTGATTATCGGCCCAGCCAGTCTGCATGTACTGGACGTAGACCTGCTGCGCGCTGCCGACCTGTTTGTCAACCTGGCCCTGGGCCTGGCGCTGTTTGAAAGCGGACGCCGGGTTGATCTGCGCTGGCTGCGCAGCGAGCGCACCTTGCTGCTCAGTACGCTGAGCTACTGCCTGATTGTGTTTGCCGCTTTGAGTGCCTTGCTGTCCCAAGCCGGGCTCGACTGGCAGAGCAGCGCCAGCATGGCCGCCATTGGCATGGCCACCTCGCCCATCGTCATTCTGGAGATGCTGCACGAAGGCCGGGCCGAAGGTCAGGTCAGCGACCGGCTGGCTACGGCCACCGCCCTGTCCAGCCTGCTGTCCTTGCTGGCCTTTGCCATTACGCTGGGCTCGGCACACTTGATTGACAATCACCCACTGGAAGACAGTCTGCTCACCCCAGCCTGGCTGATTTTGGGTTCCAGCCTGCTGGGCCTGCTGGCCGGCTTGCTGGCCATCGCCCTCAACCATTGGCTGGGTCATCAGCGCCAGCACCAAACTGCAATGCTATTTGGGCTGATCGCCCTGTTGGTGGGCCTGGCCGTCATGCTCGGCACCCTGCCCTCGCTGGCCTTGCTGGTTTTCGGCCTGGCCACCCGCAATCTGCGCGGCGGCGAAGCCGTCAGCGAACCCGGCCTGCTAACCGGCAGCCACTTTTTCTTTGTCGCCTTTTTCGTGGCAGCGGGTGCCTGGCTGCAGCCGCAGGCATTGGCCAGCCAATGGCCGCTGGCATTGGGCTATCTGTTGTTACGCAGCAGCATTGCCATGCTGTTCTGGTTTTTGATGGCACCGGCAAACTGCCTCACCCGTCGTCGTGGCTTGTGGCTGGGACTGGCACTCAACCCGCTATCCGGCGGCAGCGCCATGCTGTTTAGCATGGGTACGCTGGCGCTTGGCACCCAGGCCGGCAATGCTGCGGCCAGCATGATGGCGGTACTGCTGATCAGCGAACTGGCCGGACCCTGGCTGTGCCGCCTCGCCCTGCAACAGACCGGCGACATCTGCAAGGAGCAATAACATGCTGGAATTCAATAACAGCACCCCGCTGACCCTGGGCGTGGAACTGGAACTGATGATCGTCAACCGCCGCGACTACAATCTGACCCGTGGCTCGGATGACTTGCTGCTGCTGGTAAACCGCCAAGCCCACGGCTATGACATCAAGCCGGAAATCACCCAGGGCATGATTGAAATCGGCACCGCCATCCACCAGGGCAGCGCCAGCATGCTGCAGGAGCTGCAAGCCATCCGCCAGTTGTTGGTAAGCAGCGCCGAGAAGCTGAACCTTGGCCTGGCGGGCGGCGGTTCCCACCCTTTCCAGCACTGGAGCGAGCAGCAGATCTACCCCAAGGCCCGCTATCAGCTGGTTTCCGAGCTGTATGGCTATCTGGCCAAGCAGTTCACCGTTTATGGCCAACACATTCACATCGGCTGCCCGGACGGTGACAGCGCCATCCGCCTGAGCCATTATCTGGCGCGCTATATTCCCCACTTCATTGCCCTGTCGGCGTCATCTCCCTTTTATCAGGGTATGGACACGCTATTCCAGACTTCCCGCCTGACCAGCGTCAATGCCTTCCCGCTATCCGGCTGCATGCCCGGCGTGGAAAACTGGGATCAGTTCAACGATTATTTTCAGGACATGGCACGACTGGGCATCGTCGCCAGCATGAAGGATTTTTACTGGGATATCCGCCCCAAACCCGAATATGGCACGGTGGAAATCCGCATCTGCGATACGCCGCTGGACATCGTTACGCCCACCCTGCTGGCCGCTTACGCCCAAATGCTGGCACGCCGCTGCCTGGAGGATGATTGGCATGACATCCGGCCAGAGCGCTACCTAACCTATAGCTACAACCGCTTTCAGGCCTGTCGCTTCGGCTTTGATGGTGTGCTAGTGAATGACAGCGCCGGGCAGCAGTCCAGCCTGCAGGACGATTTGCTGGCCACGCTCGGCAGCCTGCAGGCAGATGCCAGCGCGCTGGGCTGCGAAGCCGAACTGGCGACACTGCGCGAGCGCACGCTCAAACGCCAGTCCGACAGTCAGTGGCTGCGCGATGTCTATCGCGACAGTGGCTCGCTGTCCGAAGTGGTACGTCGTCAAAGCGCCTACTGGATGCATGACCAGCGCGATTGAAACCCGGCACCGGGCTTGATCTGCATCAGCAAGCCCGGCCTGCTCACTTATTTGCCGCAAATATTTAGCCCAGCCCCAGGCCTGGCAGCAGACAATGTCACGGCACAGCGGCTACACTGGCGGCTTAGCTCTCCAAAGCCCGATCATGCCGCTCGAACTGCCAGAACACTTCAATCCCGATCTTCCGACCCGCTGGTGCATTTTTGACGGACCACGCCTGCTGCTGCAAAACCAGGCCCTGCCCACCGATGCCGCCCGCCACTGGCCACTGGCCAATCGCCTGTTCATCGACCAGCAGCAGGGCTGCAATCTGTACGCAGCCGACCTGATCGGCCCTGCACCGGCAGATTGCGAATGGCTACCCTTGCGCGCAGCCCTGATGGCCCTGCCGCCAGAGCAGACTGCCGGCATCGCCCGCGCTGCCCAGCTACGCCAGTTTCAGCACACGCACCGTTTTTGCGGCCATTGCGCCAGCCCCTTGCTGCAGCACAGCCACGACCAGGGCAAAAGCTGCCCTGCTTGCGGTCAGCTTTACTACCCGCGCCTGTCACCAGCCATGATGGTGGCGGTTTATCGTGGCAAGGAATTACTCCTGGCGCGCAGTCCACACTTCCTGCCCGGCATTTACAGTGCCCTGGCCGGTTTTGTCGAACCCGGAGAAACCGTGGAGCAATGCGTACATCGTGAAACCCAGGAAGAAGTGGGCGTACGCGTGAAAAATCTGCGCTATGTCTGCTCGCAATCCTGGCCCTTCCCGCACTCGCTGATGCTGGCGTTTACCGCCGAGTACGATGGCGGCGACATCCGCCCGCAGCCAGGCGAGATTGAAGATGCCGGCTGGTATCACATCGACACCTTGCCCGCCATACCAGCCCAGTTGTCAGTTGCCTATCAGCTGATACGTCACACCAGCGACTGGTTGCGCCAGCAGTAGCCCTGTCGCGCTCATCAAAAAGGGAGCCAATGGCTCCCTTTTGCATTTTGCCAGCGGCACTCAGGCACGCAGGGGCTGGGCATCCATGGCATCCAGCACGGCGGTTAATGCCGCCTGCGCAGTCTGCAAGCGCACTGCGGCACGGTCGCCCGGAAAATGACAGACAAATGCCCTGCCCGCATCATCAGGCCCGGCAATGGCCAGCCATACCGTACCCACAGGCTTGTCCGCAGAACCACCACCCGGCCCGGCAATACCGGACACGGCCACGGCCCAGTCTGCTGCAGCACGTTCACGCGCACCGACCGCCATTTCCCGCACCACGGCCTCGCTGACCGCACCATATGCCTCCAGCGTAACGGCGCTGACACCCAGCAAATCCTGCTTGGCCTGATTGCTGTAGCTGACCATGCCATAGCCAAACCAGGCCGAGCTACCCGCAATATCGGTCAGTGCGGTGGCAATCATGCCGCCGGTGCAGGATTCTGCCGTGGCAATAGTTTCGCCCCGCCGCAGTAGCTGCTCCCCCAGCCGGGAGGCCAGCACAGTCAATTGTTCATTCATGCGTTTTCCTGAAATGACGGATCAACCCCAGCGTGGAGCTGTCATGCGCTGCCGAGGCCTCCGCTGTCGCATCCAGCTCCGGCAAGATGCGCCGCGCCAGTTGCTTGCCATATTCCACGCCCCATTGATCAAAAGAATTGATTCCCCAGATCACGCCTTGCACAAACACCTTGTGCTCATACAGCGCCATCAGCATGCCCAGGGTGTAAGGTGTCACCTTATCCAGCGCAATGGTATTGGAAGGCTGATTGCCGGGAAACAACTTCTGCGGCAGCAGCATGTCCAGCTCTTCGCCGGACAGCATCGGCAGCTCGGCCATGACTTCCGCCTCGCTCTTGCCGCGCATCAGCGCCTCGGCCTGGGCAAAACAATTAGCCACCAGCACACGGTGTTGTTGCTCCAATCCGTAATGGCCGTTCATCGGGACGATAAAGTCACAAGGCACCAGCCGGGTACCCTGATGCAACAGCTGGAAAAAGGCGTGCTGGCTATTGGCACCTTCCTCGCCCCAGATTACCGGGCCGGTGTCGAAATCCAGCAGCTCGCCAAAGCGCCCCACCCGCTTGCCATTGGACTCCATGTCCAGTTGCTGGATATGGGCTGGCAGGCGGCGCAGGCCGTGGTCGTAGGGCATGATGGCGTGGGTATGCGCCTGGTAGAAGGTGTTGTACCAGATGCCGATCAGCGCCAACAGCACCGGCATGTTTTGCTGCAGCGGTGCACTGAAGAAATGCTCGTCCATTGCATGTCCGCCATCCAGAAACTGGCGAAAATTGTCATAACCCACCGCCAGCATCACCGGCAGACCGATGGCAGACCATACCGAATAACGCCCACCCACCCAGTCCCAGAAGCCGAACATGTGTTCGGTATCGATGCCAAAGGCCGCAACAGCGGGCGCATTAGTCGACACCGCAACAAAATGGCGCGCGACATCCGCCTGACTGCCAGCCTGCAGAAACCAGGCCTTGGCCGCAGCGGCATTAAGCAGGGTTTCCGGGGTGGTAAACGATTTGGATGCAATCACGAACAGCGTGGTGGCCGGATCAAGCCGCTCCAGCGTGCGGGCAATATGCTGACCATCAACATTGGAAACAAAATGAACGGCCAGATCCGGATGGGCATAGGCCGACATGGCTTCTTGCACCACCAGCGGCCCCAGGTCGGAACCACCTATCCCCAGGTTCACCACATTGCGAATGGGCTTGCCGGTATAGCCCAGCCACTGTCCGCTGCGCACCTGATCGGTAAATGCTTGCATGCGCCGCAGCACATCATGGACTGCCGGCACCACGTCTTGGCCATCCAGCAGCAATGTCGCCGTTGCCGGCAGGCGCAGTGCCGTGTGCAGCACCGCCCGTTTTTCACTGACATTGATACGCTCGCCGCTGCGCATGCGCTGCATCCAGACCGGCAGATCCGCCTCATGCGCCAGGTCGATCAGCAGCTCCAGCGTGCGCTCGGTGATGCGGTTTTTCGAATAATCCAGCAGCAGGCCATCCAGTTGCAGGGAAAAGCGCTCGAAGCGCTGCGGATCAGCCTGAAACAGTTCGCGCATCTGCATGAAGCGGGTGGCACGCTGATGCTGGTGGAGTCGGGCCCATACCGGGCTGTGGTTGATACCGGCTTTGCTGTCGTCAAACATGATGATGAAATGGCTGCAATCAAAAATGGGGATTCAATTCGGCAAGTCTGCACACGCCAGCACGGGCGCGCATGCACCAAGGAAAAGGGGACTCGCGTCCCCTGGCAACCTGCATACTACCATTTGTAGCGACAGCACTACATCACAACTTGATGAAGTGCTCGCGGTAATATTTCAACTCTTCGATAGACTCTTCGATATCCGCCAGCGCCTCGTGCTTGCCACGTTTCACCACGCCGCGCGCCACTTCGGGCTTCCAGCGCTTGCACAATTCCTTGAGGGTGGAAACATCCAGATTGCGGTAGTGGAAATACTCTTCCAGCTGCGGCATCCAGCGCACCATAAAACGACGATCCTGATGAATGGTGTTGCCACACATCGGCGTAGTACGTGCCGGTACATGCTCGGCCATGAAGGCCAGCAGTGTGGCTTCTGCCTCGGCTTCGCTCAAGGTGGATGCCTTCACCTTGTCAATCAGGCCGCTCTTACCATGGGTATTCTTGTTCCAGTCATCCATCGCATCCAGCACACTGTCCGGCTGGTGAATCACCAATACCGGCGACTGGCCCAGGATATTGAGCTGGCTGTCAGTGGCAATCATCGCCACTTCGATGATGCGGTCGGTTTCAGGGTTCAGCCCGGTCATTTCCATGTCGAGCCAGATGAGGTTGTTCTGATCTTGTGCCATACTGTCCAATCTTTACGAATCCGCCTATTTTCCTTCATTGCTGCGCTTGCGGCAAACCCACCTGCGTAAATCATGACTGAGGCATTCCGCATCCTGTTTCTGGCCGCACTGGCTACCACCCTTGTGCTCAAGCTGTGGCTGGGCTTGCGCCACATTCGCCACATTGCCGCACACCGCCGCCATGTACCCGTTGAATTTGCTGATGCCATCACCCTGCAGCAGCACCAGCATGCTGCCGACTACAGCATGGCCAAGACCCGCCTGGGCCTGTTGTCGGCGGTCATCGATACCGGCCTGATCCTCTGCCTGACACTGGGCGGCGGACTGGACTGGATCAGTAGGCAGATCCAGCAACTGCATGCCAGCCCCATGCTCGACGGCATGCTGCTGGTGATTGCGGTTACCATCATCAGCTCCGCCATCAGCCTGCCCATTTCGCTGTATAGCACGTTCCGCATTGAAGCCCGCTACGGCTTCAACAAAATGACCTTGCGCATGTTCGTGCTCGACCTGATCAAGGGCAGCCTGATTGGCGCCATCATCGGCCTGCCCTTGCTGGCGCTGGTGCTGTGGCTGATGGCACAGGCCGGGCCACAGTGGTGGCTGTGGGTATGGCTGGTATGGTCGGCCTTTCAGCTGTTGATGGTGGCGCTCTACCCCACCCTGATTGCGCCGCTGTTCAACCGCTTCAGCCCGTTGGAAGACCTGGCACTCAAGCAGCGCATCGAGGCCTTGCTTGCGCGCACCGGCTTTACCAGCCAGGGCGTGTTCGTGATGGATGGCTCGCGCCGCTCCAGCCACGGCAATGCCTACTTCACCGGTTTTGGCAGCGCCAAGC
Source organism: Aquitalea sp. FG25 (assembly GCF_057809375.1). Taxonomy (NCBI): domain Bacteria; kingdom Pseudomonadati; phylum Pseudomonadota; class Betaproteobacteria; order Neisseriales; family Chromobacteriaceae; genus Aquitalea; species Aquitalea sp. FG25. The sequence continues at coordinate 130,441 of NZ_JBMDJV010000001.1, read as the reverse complement.
GCATCGTGTTTTTCGATACCCTGCTCAAGCAACTGGGCGCGGAAGAAATTGAAGCTGTACTGGCTCACGAACTGGGCCACTTCAAGCGCAAACATATCGTCAAACGCATCAGCTTTGCCTTTGCGCTGTCGCTGGGTTTCCTGTTTATCCTGGGCCAGCTACTGCATGCCGACTGGTTTTATGCCGCACTCGGCGTCCACGCCTCCAGCACCGCCATGGCCTTGATTCTGTTCTTCATGGCCGTACCGGCCTTCACCTTCCCGCTGACACCCTTGTCCAGCCTGATGTCGCGCCGTCATGAATACGAAGCGGACAGCTTTGCCGCCAGCCAGGCCGATGCCCAGCATCTGATTGACGCCCTGGTAAAACTTTACCGTGACAATGCATCCACGCTGACCCCGGACCCATTGCACTCCGCTTTTTACGACTCCCACCCTCCGGCGAGCCTGCGCATCGCCCACCTGAAAGGAGCCCGCACATGAATCTGCTTCAATTGCATTGCGAAGCCCAGCACGGCAAAAGCCCGCTGGATGCCAGCACCATCAACCAGTTTCTTGCCACCCTGCCCGACTGGGAAATCAAGGGCATCGAACTGTGCAAGACTTTCCGTTTTGCTGACTACTACCAAACCATGGCCTTTGTGAATGCCCTGGCCTGGATTGCCCATCAGGAAGACCACCACCCGGACCTGTCGGTACATTACAACCGGGCCGTGGTGCACTTCAGCACCCATGATGCCAGCGGCCTTACCCTTAACGACTTCATCTGTGCCGCCAAAACCGAAGCACTGCAAGGACGCGCATGAGAGCAGCCATCGGACAAATCATCCGCAGTCATGGCCGCCGTTTTATCGTTGAGGCCGAAGGCCAGACCTACGGCTGCTCCACCCGTGGCAAGCGCGTGGACTTTGCCTGTGGCGACCGGGTGGAAATCCTGATCCAGAATAAGGAACAGGCTGTCATCGAGGAAAGCCTGCCGCGCAGCAGCCTGCTGTACCGCCAGGATGAGTGGAAAACCAAGGTCATTGCGGCAAACGTCAGCCGCATCCTGTTTGTGATTGCCGCTGTCCCCAGCCCCAGTGAAGAATTGCTCAACCGCTGCCTGATTGCCGCCGAAGCCGCTGATATCGATCCGGTTATCCTGATCAACAAAGCCGATCTGCCAGAAACCACCGCACTCATCAGTAAGCTGCAGCCTTATGCCGCACTGGGCTACAAGATGATCACCCTGTCTGCCAAACAGGACATGAGCCCGCTGCTACCACTGCTGGATGGCGAAACCTGCGTGTTTGTCGGTCAATCCGGCATGGGCAAATCCACCCTCACCAATGCCCTGCTGCCCGAAGCCAATGCCCGCATCGGCGATATTTCCGAAGCGCTGGATTCCGGTCGGCACACCACCACGCACGCCACGCTGTACCACCTGACAGAACTATCAGACGGCAGCGACCTGATCGACTCCCCCGGCCTGCAGGAATTCGGCCTCAAGCATTTGCAGGCCAGCGACTTGCTGCATTACTTCCCGGAAATGCGGCCACTGATCGGCCAATGCCGCTTTCACAACTGCACACACCGCAAGGAACCGGACTGCGCCATCAAGCAGGCCGCTGCCGATGGCAAAATATCACCACAAAGGCTGGATTTACTCCAACGTTTGTGCAATGAGTTATTAAATCAATCGGCATAAAACGTTTTGTCATCCAAGCTGTTTACAATTCCTTGTCGGACTCATATTCTGGTAAGAAAAAAGACATACCAGACCAAGACCAGCGACTTTCGCACTAACTAAAGACAAGGAGCCAGCATCATGACAAAACGTATCGCACTCGTAACCGGAGGCATGGGCGGCATTGGAACCGCCATTTGTAAGGCTCTGGCCGAATCGGGCCACACCGTCATCACCACTTACAGCAAGCCGGGCAAGGAGCAAGCCTGGCTGGCCGACATGAAGGGCATGGGTTTTTCCGACATCCACGCCTACCAATGCGACGTTACCGACACCGCAGCATGCGCTGCCATGCTGGCCAAGGCACAGGCAGAAGTGGGCGCAGTGGACGTACTGGTAAACAATGCCGGCATTACCCGTGATGGCACTTTCAAGAAACAAACCAAGGATGACTGGGACGCCGTCATCAAGACCAATCTGGATTCGCTGTTCAATATGGTGAAACCGGTACTGGATGGCATGGTAGAACGCGGTTTTGGCCGCATCATCAATATTTCTTCCATTAATGGCCAGAAAGGCCAGTTCGGTCAGACCAACTACTCCGCCGCCAAGGCCGGCATGCACGGCTTTACCATGGCTCTGGCCCAAGAGGTTGCACGCAAGGGTGTTACCGTCAACACCATCTCTCCGGGCTATATCGCTACCGACATGGTGATGGCCGTACCGGAAGAAGTACGCAACAAGATTATCGCCAACATCCCGGTGGGTCGCCTTGGCAAGCCGGAAGAAATCGCCGGCCTGATCAACTATCTGGCCTCTGATGTAGCTGGTTTCATGACCGGTGCCAACCTGGCCATCAATGGTGGTCAGCATATGATGTAAAGCCGGATCTGCCGATCCGCACAAAAAACCCGGCTTCCAGCCGGGTTTTTTATTGCCACTTTTTATGGCCAGCATTCTGATATGCTGACGGCCTTGAATTACACATCAGAGCAAGACATGGCTGAACATTTGACCATTCAGGGCGAAAGCAAAGAAGAAAAATACCAGACCCTGCTGCCGCAGGCCCTGGCATTGGTACAACACGAAGACGATCAGATCGCCGCCCTGGCCAACCTGAGCGCTGCACTGCACAGCACCTTTGACTGGCTGTGGACCGGGTTTTACTTGGTGAAAAATGCAGAGCTGGTACTTGGACCATTTCAGGGGCCCATTGCCTGTACTCGCATCCCGCATGGCAAGGGCGTATGCGGCAGCGCCTGGGCACAAAACCAAACCCTGGTGGTACCGGATGTAGATGCTTTTCCCGGCCATATCGCCTGCTCATCCAGTGCCCGCTCGGAAATTGTCGTACCCATTCACAATGCCAGTGGTGAAGTTGTCGCTGTGCTCGATGTTGACTCCAGCCGGCTTGATCAGTTTGATGCCATCGATGCCAGCTACCTAGAGCAAATCTGCAGCGCCTTATCGCACCTGTTCTGAGCCATGGCAGCCCAACCGTAAAAACGGATGCATCGCATCCGTTTTTTTACGACCAATCCCCCTTAACTCAGCGGCAGCTGCAACTGACGACTAACCCACTCCCGCATGCCAGCCTCATCCAGCGCCAGCAAATCCTGCCTGGCGTCGTGCATGGCTGCGGCAAGCCGGATGAGCTGCCGCTCCAAGCCGGCTGACATTTCACTTGCCAGCCGTGCATTTTCCCCCGCCATATCCAGCAGGCGCGCACTAGCCTGCTCACCGAGTACAGCCTGACGCTCAGATGCCTGCTGCAACTCAGCATTACGTTGCTCCAGCATCTCCAGCCTAGCCGCCTGTTTGCCGGACTCCCGGTCGCGCTCGGCCAGTCGCTCACGCCACTGCTGTTCGGTACGGCCAGCCTGCTGACGCACCGCTTGTAACTCATCCTGCAACGACGCTGCAGCCAGCTTCATGGCTTGACGCTCCTCTTCCACCTGCTCATACAGCCGGACACGCAGGCCTTCCAGGCGCTCATAAGCCAGTGTTTCACGTCGCTCAGCCTCCTGACGGGCTGCCTGCAGGCGCTGATCGTGGCGCTGTTCCAACTCAGCCACACGCTCGTCAGCCTCGCGACGCAGCTGCTGCAAGGATTGCCGCCCCTGTTCCAACTGCTCATTCAAACCAAGACAGTTGGCCTCAAGCAATGCCTGGCGCTGCTCGGCCGCCTGCAGCTTGCTTTCCAGCTCCTGCTGGTGCCGCGCACGTAGTTCGAGTTCACGCAGGGCAGACTGCAAAGCGGACTCCACCCCATCCAGCTGTGCCTGCAAGGCGGTTTTATCCTGCTCAGCAGCGGCCACTTGTGCAGCCGCTTCGCTGCGCATGGTTTCCCACTGTTGCTCTGCCGCCTCGCAGGACTTCTGCCAGATCATGCCAAACGCCTCGGCCAAACCAGCCGGCCACTCCGGATGGCGCGAGGAGCTGGCCATGCGTGACAAAAATTCCTGCCGCCACTCTTTCAAGGTGTTGTTGATGGTGGTGTTGGACCCCGTCCCCAGGCGAGAACGCACCTCCACCACCGTGGGCCACACGCCTTCACTGACCAGCTCAAACGCCACCTGCCTGATGCGCGAGTAAATATCAGCCGCCATCCCAACCTCACTCCAAATTGAACTGAGTGAGTGTATCACACTTGTAAAATATTATTTATTACGTATTACATAATTTTATTACAGTTAATCATCTATTTTTTCCGATTACTGTACTTATCGGAATTATCAATCTCGAATTTCACGCAATAAATACTGGAAAATCACCCTCACATTTGCCCTAGGCATGAAAAAAGCCCGGCAACTTATGCCGGGCTTGTCCCAATCACACCTTACTCAACATCCGGCAGCCCACCCTGCCAGATACCGCCAATTCACAAATCCACGCCCTCAGTGCACCACACCCGATGCCTGGCGCAACTCCACCACCATGCGCGACAGCAAGTCCTGCAAGTCCGAGATATCCGACTGCGAGCTCAACAACTCATCAATCCCCTCATCCAGCGCCCTGCTTAGCTGGCTTTCCTGCGAATTAGTCAGCAACATGGAAACGCACGCCTCATCTATCCGCTTCCGAATCCCCTCCAGCGCAATACGCCCTGCCACCAGATTATCCCGCTGAGCCCGGTCCACATCCCCCAGCGTCTGCATCATGCGCAGGGCAAGCTGCACAATCAGGTCATCACGGCGGCGCGCCTCAACCACCATCGCCAGCGACTCGACATGCACATTGGCAGCCTCCGCCAGCATAGACAGGTGATCACGCAAGCGACCACAACGCTCCTCATCATCCTGCGGCATATCACGCACCAAGAGCGACACCGCAGGAAAGTTGATCACCATCCGGTTTTTGAACTGTGCCAGCCGCCCCATCGTTACCAGATGATCCAATACCGAGACTTCCAGCGGGCTGGCCTCGCCATCACTACTGCGCGTCAACACCCCTGCGACGCTTCGCACCTGCACTCCACCTTGCAGACCATACAAGCCCAGCCCCGCCACCATAGCATCCGCCAACTCCCGCAAACTGGCAGCCGCACCCAGTTGCTTGATCACCTCCAGCAAGGCCCCCATTTCACTCATGCTGATCATTGCCGTCATCGCTGCGCTGCTGGCAGCGTGCGCCAGACCATTCAAGCGCTGGCGCTCCGCCGCCGCGTCAATCAGCCTCTGCAGCTTGGCCTCCAGCTCCAGCGCAGAAAATGGCTTGACGATATAATCCTCACCGCCAGCTTCATAGCCACTCAGCCTGTCCTCTACCGCCTCACGCGCCGATACAAACACAATCGGAATATAGGTAAAGCGGCTGTCTTCCCGAATGCGCCGACACGTTTCAAAACCATCAATGCCCGGCTGCATCTCCACATCCAGCACAATAGCCGCCGGCTGCAATGCCGCCAGCACTGACAGGGCCTCCTCTCCACTTTCCGCATCATGCACATCAAAGCAATGCGCCAAGCCCGCCTTCATCATTCGGCGAGTAAGCAGGACATCATCCACCACCAGTATTTTTGATTTTTCATGCATCTGCTCTCACCCTGCTTCCCTTGAAAATACGGCAAACACTTTCTCTTCTATAGCTGGGCAAGGCAGCAGAATTCAAGCCAGCCTATCTGATATGCATCAAGCCAAGGACAAAGGGGTTAACAATGGCCGCCCGGCAAAGTGTGCCTGCAGATTATCCAGCATCAACCGCGCCATGGCCGCACGCGTCTCCACGGTTGCACTGGCCATGTGCGGAGCAAGCACCACATTCTCCAGCCCAAACAGGGCCGATGGCACATTCGGTTCATCTTCAAATACATCCAGCCCGGCACCACCCAGCCGACCATCGCACAGCCGCTCCACCAGCGCGGCCTGATCCACCACCGCGCCGCGCGCAATATTGATCAGCACACCATTCGGCCCCAAGGCATCCAGCACCTTGCCATCCACTACGTGGCGCCTGGCAGCACCACCAGGCAACGCCAACATCAACACATCCACCTCAGCCGCCATCGCAGCCAGATCCGGATAGTAGTGGTAGGCCACATCCGCCTTGACTCTGGGGCCGTGATAACTGAGCACCATGCCAAATGCCTCGGCCCGACGCGCAATGGCGCGCCCGATATTACCCAAGCCGACAATGCCGCAGCGCTTGCCAGCCAGGCTGTGCGTCAGCGGAAACCCGCCATGCGGCCAATGACCTGCGCGGACAAAGCGATCGGCCTGCACCACCCGACGAAAAACCGCCAGCAACAAGGCCAATGCCGTATCAGCCACGCAGTTATCCAGCACACCCGGCGTAGTGGTGACGGCAATACCATGTTCGCGCGCATAGTCCAGGTCGATGGCATCAAAACCCACACCCACACACGCCACCAATTCGACCGCCGGCAAAGCCTGCAATAACTGACGCGGTGCCCCGGCCCCACCCGTCGTTACCACCGCACGCACTGCCGGCCAAGCCGCGCCGGCCACCAGCTCGGCCTGCAATTCCCAGCCATACAGGCATTCAAACTCTGCGCACAACTGCGCCATCAAAGCGGGCGCCAAAGGCACGGTAATGAAAATGGTTGGCCGACTTGCAATCTGCTTCATCTCGCTCACTCCATGACAGGAAGCTCATGCTACCACCCAGCAGACCCATCAAACCGTGCAGGCAATGTAAAAGCCTTGTCGCTACCACAGCCTGCTTCTAGAATCAGCGCACCATGTCCGATGACCTTCCAGCTCTGCCGCCAGGCCCGCAACTGATTGCCGCCCAGTCCGACCAACAAGCCGTATTGCTGTGGTTGAGCGAGTTTATCGACCGACCCGCCACGCTACGCAGCTACCGCAAGGAAACCGAGCGCTTTTTGCTGTGGCTGGCTGACCGCCACAAACAACTGCAGCAAGTACAGCGCGAGGATGTACTGGATTACCAGCGCTTCTTGCAAGCACCATGGCCTACCGAGCGCTGGATCGGCCCGGCACGCCCACGCCAGCACGCGCACTGGAAGCCCTTCACCGGCCCCTTGCAGCCCAGCAGCATTCGTCAGGCCCTGACCATCCTGTCTGCGCTGTTCAGTTATCTGAGCGAAGCCGGTTATCGCCGTGGCAACCCCTTCAAGCTACTACGCCAGCGCCAAACCATGGATACACACCCCATCGAGCGCTTTCTCGACAACCAAGCCTGGCAAGCCATCCTCGACACGCTGGCAAAACTGCCCATGCAAACCCGGCGTGAACAACAACAAGCCGCCCGTGCCCGCTGGCTATTGACCTTGCTCTACCTTACCGGCGCACGCCGACAGGAAGTTGCCGCCGCCAAGATGGGTGACTTCAGCCAACGCCGCCAACAATGGTGGTGGCGCGTAAGGGGCAAGGGTGGCAGCCTTGCCGACATCCCGGTTTCTGAAGAATTACTGAGCGCACTGACGCACTACCGCCAATCACTGGGCCTACCACCATTGCCAGCGCATGCCGAAGCCACGCCCTTGCTATGCCGCATTCCCGGCCAGCACAACACGCAAGCCCGAGGCATCAGCGACAAGGCAATCTACCTGATCTGCCAGGAGATATTCCGCCGCGCCGCCAGCAGCTGCACAAACGAGGAAACCCGCGAGCGCTTGCTGCAGGCCAGTACGCACTGGCTGCGCCACACCGCTGCCAGCCATCAGCTGGACGCTGGCATTCCGCTACTAATGGTCAGTCAGAACCTGCGCCACGCCAGCATCCAGACCACCCGTCGCTACCTGCACAGCGAGGAAGACGCCCGCCACCAGGCAACCGGCATGCATCGCATGCACGCGACACAGACTGACAATGCCGCACCGGTTTTCACCGCCGACAACAGTACAAACAGCGGTCGGGAAGACGACACTCCAACATAAGACCCCTTCCCAAAACGCACGGTTACGCGTACCATCCCGCCTCGCTTTTCGGGATGGAATCATGAACACAAGCAGCGCTGCGCAGGCATGCGGCATCGACTTCGGCACCTCAAACTCCACGGTAGGCTGGCTACGCCCCGGCGCTGACACGCTGATTCCACTGGAAGACGGCAAAATCACCCTACCCTCGGTCGTGTTCTTCAATTACGAGGAAGACCACTCGGTGTTTGGCCGCAAGGCGCTGCTGGAGTACACCGAAGGCTATGAAGGCCGGTTGATGCGCTCGCTGAAAAGCCTGCTGGGCAGCAGCCTGATCGACAGCCAGACCGAAGTGCAAGGCCGCGCCCTGCCATTTCGCCATCTGCTTACCCTGTTCATTCAAGAGCTAAAGCAGCGCGCTGACCGCGCCGCAGGCCGCCCTTTTGAACAAGTGGTACTGGGCCGCCCGGTGTTCTTTGTTGACGACAGTCCCAAGTCTGATGCACTGGCCGAAGAAACCCTGGCCCAAATTGCCCGCCAGGTCGGTTTCAAAGACATTTCCTTCCAGTTTGAACCGCTGGCAGCCGCCTTCGACTACGAATCCTCCATCGAACGGGAAGAGCTGGTGCTGATTGTCGACATCGGCGGCGGCACCTCGGACTTTTCGCTGGTCCGCCTGTCACCGGAACGTCGCCTGCTGGACGACCGCCGCCAGGACATTCTGGCCACTGGCGGCGTACACATCGGCGGGACGGATTTCGACAAACAACTGAGCCTGCACGGCGTAATGCCACTGTTCGGCTTCAAGAGCCGCCTGCGCAACAATGCCGAGATGCCCTCGGCACAGTACTTCAACCTGGCCACCTGGCACACCATCAACTTTGCCTACACCCGCAAAGCCTGGATGGATCTGCAAGATATTCATCGTGACGTGGAAGATCCGCGCGCCTTCGACCGCCTGTTCAAGCTGATTCAGGAACGCGCCGGCCACTGGCTGGCCATGCAGGTGGAAGAAGCCAAGATTGCCCTGTCCGGCAGTGACCGCCACCGCCTGGGCCTGGAACTGGTAGAAGATGGCCTGTATGCCGAACTACTGCGCGAGCAGTTCAACGACACCATTGCCGGCATGCTGGGGCAGATTGGCAAGACCATAGACCGCCTGCTGCAAGATGCCGGCATCAGCGCCAGCCAGATCGACACCGTATTCTTTACCGGCGGCTCCAGCGGCGTACCGGCGCTGCGCCGCTGCGTGCAGGATCAACTGCCCAATGCCCGCCACGTGGAAGGCAATCTGTTTGGCAGCATTGGCAGCGGCCTGGCCATCGAGGCGAAGAAGCGCTACGGCTAGCATGCAAAAGGGCTGCCGCAGCAGCCCTTGATGACTTGAAACAAGATGACTTGAAACAATCAGCCCTGGCGTTTACGCGGGGCTTTTTTACCGCCTGGCGGCAGCTCCAGGCCAAACAGCATGCCGGTGCGGCCCGTCTGCGACTGACAGGCAATCTGCAAGGCGCGGTTGATGGCTTCTTTCTTGCTCACCCCCCACCACTCGATCATCTTGTCCAGCGACTTTTGCGCGTCGCGGCTCAGCTCCACCGTCACCGACAACTCTTGCAGGCGGTTGCGGCGCTGCTCGCGGCTGCGCCGCTTGCGCTCGGCCACCGTCATGGCGCGCTCACCCAAGGGCTTGCGTCCAGGCTTTTTCTGTACGCCGCCAATCAGGTCAAAAGTGTAGTGATCGCAGGGATCTTTCATCGGATGGGTGACGGGTCACAACAAAGAGGGGCGCAAGAATACCACAAAGCCGCCGCCGATGGGGCGGACAGGCCAGACAGCAACGCAATTAAGCGCATAGCATAGCCATCAGCGCGCGGTCACAAAGGATTTGCGGCAAAAGTATCGCACCGCGCAATATCACCGCTATCAAAGCCACGCTTGAACCAGCTTACCCGCTGCGCACTGCTGCCATGGGTAAAGCTGTCCGGCACCACCGCCCGTCCTGCAGAACGCTGCAAAGTGTCGTCGCCAATTTTGGCCGCTGCATTCAGTGCAGTTTCCAGATCGCCCGTTTCCAGAATATGCCGCGCCTTGTCGGCATGACTGCCCCACACCCCGGCAAAACAATCGGCTTGCAGTTCCAACCGTACCGACAGCGCATTGGATTTGCGCTCGGAAGCGCCACGCCGCGCCGCATCCACCTTGCCGGAGATGCCCAGCAGGTTTTGCACGTGATGACCTACCTCGTGGGCAATCACGTAAGCCTCGGCAAACTCGCCCGGCGCACCCAATTGCTGCTTGAGCGTGCGATAAAAGGCCAGGTCGATATACACCTTGTGATCAGCCGGACAATAGAACGGCCCCATCGCCGACTCACCCTGGCCACAGGCGGTGGGCGTACTATTGCTGAACATCACCAGCTTTGGCCGCTCGTAACTGCCGCCACGCTGCTGGAAAATCTGCCCCCACACGTCTTCGGTATCCGCCAGCACCACCCGCACCAGCTTGGCCTCGCGCTCTGCTTCTGCCGAATGCACCTTGGGTTGATGTGGCTGCGTTTGCACTTGCTGATGACCGCCACCGGTCAGCGCGGAAATCACCTGCAGCGGGTTGGCACCAAACACCAGCCAGGCCACCAGGCCAATGGCAACCGTCCCCAGCCCGATACTGCCGCCGCCCAGACTAAAACCACCGGAAGATCCACCACTGTCTTCATCCCGGCGATCTTCAACGTTGTCACTTTCGCGGTTGCCATCCCAGCGCATGGAAGTTCTCCTTGTATGAATCAGCCCGGATATCAATCAAACCGGCAGAAAGCCAGCCAGCAGCGCCTGCAGCAGCAGGACAAAAGCGGCAGCAATGATGTCATCCAGCATCACGCCAAAGCCACCATGCACCCGCCGGTCAAACCAGCCAATCGGCCAGGGCTTGACGATATCAAACAGCCGGAACAGCACAAAAGCCAGCAGCCAGCCCGCCCAGCTGGCGGGCGCCCAGGCCAGCACCAGCAGCATGGCCACCACCTCGTCCCACACGATGCCGCCATAATCGTGCACGCCCAATGCATCGCCAGTCTTTTGGCAGGCCCACACCCCCAGCACAAACAGCGGCAGGCATAACAGGCTGATTAGCCACGGCCCGGCCCCTGCTGCCAGCAACAGGAAAAACAGCGGAAAAGCCACCAGCGTGCCCCAGGTACCCGGCGCTTTGCGGGCTAGCCCGCTGCCAAAGCCAAAGGCCAGCAGATGCGCCGGATGGCGACAGACAAAAGCCCAATCCGGGCGAAAGGCCGGAGCCTGTTTATGCGAAGTGGTCATAACCTGCCTTGTTCAGTGTAATCGCTGTGCCGGTCTTATCCAGCAAGTTTGCGCCAGCGCCCGCCACAATGCGGCCAATGCGCGTTACGCGACAGCCCGCAGCCTTGGCAGCAGCCTCCACGGCAGCTCGCGCCACCGGCGGTGCAGTAAAGCACAGCTCGTAATCATCACCACCAGCCGCCAGATACGCCAGCCAGCGCGGTCGCTCGGCCTCCAGTTGTGGCAGCGATGGCAGCTGGTCGGCCCAGATGTCCGCAGCCACACCCGATGCCTGCAGGATATGGCCCAGATCAGCCAGCAGGCCGTCCGACACATCGGCAGCTGCATGTGCCACGCCAAGCAGGGCTTGCCCAAGTTCGAGACGTGGCACCGGAAAATCCAGCTTGCACTGGCAAGCTGCCAGCACATCATCGCTCAGCACAGCATCTGCCAGCTGGCCATTGCGCAAGGCCACAGCCATGGCCGCCAGCCCCAGCTCGCCACTGACCCAAACCTCATCACCCACCTTGGCGGCATCGCGTCGCAGCGCCTGCCCCTGCGGCGTTTCGCCCATGATGGTGATGGAGAGGGTGAGCGGGCCACGGGTGGTGTCACCACCCGCCAGCTCCACGCCATACTGCTCGGCCAGGGCAAACAGGCCGCGACTGAAATCGCGCGCCCAAGCCTCGTCCATCTGCGGCAGTGCCAAGGACAAAAAGGCCCAGCGCGGCCGTGCACCCATGGCGGCCATGTCGGACAGATTGACCGCCAGCGTCTTGTGCCCCAGTGCCTGCGGGCTGACATCGGCAAAAAAATGCCGCCCCTCCACCAGCATATCCACCGACACATGCAAATCCTGCCCCGGCGTCGGGCGCAGGATGGCGGCATCATCCCCCACGCCCAGCACGGCAGATGGTGCCGGGCGGGTGAAGTACTGGCGGATCAGGTCGAATTCGTTCATGCGCAGCAACTCCGCGTCTTCATGTAAAAACACCCGCCGTAGCGGGTGTCAGGCTGCTGACTAAGTTAGTTGGTGCGCTTGCGCGGGACCCGGCGAAGCCGGGCCTTTTGACTAACTTGTCAATTCCGCAGCCTTCTCATCTATTCCCACCCCCCGCCCTTACCCTGCAAGGGAGCCTCGCCTTCCTTTCAGAAAGCGAGAGGAGATTTGCCAACAAACTGACACCCGCCGTAGCGGGTGTCAGTTTCATGCCGCAAGCTCATCAGCCCTGACGGCGCGAACGCTGCGAGGCAACCTCGTCGGCACGCACTTCGGCAGCCAGCTTGTCCAGCACGCCATTGACGAATTTGTGGCCGTCGGTACCACCAAAGGTTTTGGTGATTTCAATGGCTTCGTTAATGATGACCGGATACGGGGTTTCCGGGTGCTGGGTCAGTTCCAGCGTGGCCATCAGCAGTACGGCACGCTCCACCGGGCTGACTTCCTCTTCATTGCGCTCGTAGTAAGGGCGAATCTGACCGGACAGCAGCGACACATCCTTCAGCACACCGTACAACACGGCGCGAAACAGGGCTTCATCCGCCTTGGCGAAGTATTCGTTTTCGCGCAGGTGTTTTTCAATCAGCGAAGCCGGACGATCCGGATTCAATTCCCATTCATAAATGCCCTGAACGGCAAATTCGCGGGCACGGCGACGGGCGGTTTTCATATCGGTTTCCTAAAAAGAGCAAGTGAGCGGCATCCCCGCAGGAGGGATCAGCCGCGCAGCGTTTTGTGCAAATTGGCCATTTCCACCGCAACGCGGGCTGCGTCACGGCCTTTTTCCAGCATGCGCACTTCGGCCTGCTCGTCATTCTCGGTAGTAAGGATGGCATTGGCGATGGGGATGTCGAAATCCAGACCGACACGGGTCACACCCGCACCGGATTCATTGGAAACCAGCTCGAAGTGGTAGGTTTCGCCACGGATGATGGCACCCAGCGCCACCAGGGCGTCGAACTTGCCGCTCTTGGCCATGGTTTGCAGTACCAGCGGCACTTCCAGAGCGCCCGGCACGGTGGCCAGGGTCACGTCGGCGGCGGCAACACCCAGCGTTTTCAGTTCGGCCAGGCAGGCATCGCGCAAGCCATGGCAAACTTCTTCGGTAAAGCGGGCCTGAACAATGCCGACCTTGAGACCTTGACCATTGAAATCGGGAGCAATGCGCTGGATAGCTTCAAGCATGTGAGTCCTCACTGCAGAAATCAGAGAAGCCCCCGAGCAGCCGGACTAAGCGGCCCCATCGGGGGAGTCATGACGGAAAACCGGCTATTTTAACCGATTTCGATATGAAAGTGTTCCGGCTGGCAAAAACCGGTGACTTCGAGGTTGAAACCGGCCATGGACGGCACGTTCAGCGGCGGCGACATCAGCTTCATCTTGCCCACGCCCAGGGTTTTGAGCATTTGCGCGCCCACGCCAAAGGTTTTGCCATCCCATGGCGAGCGCTTGACGTTCTGGCCCAGCGCACGTTGCAGCAGGTCTTCCCCGGTTTCATCCCGATACAGCAGGATGACCACGCCCTTGCCGGCTTCGTCGATGGCTTCCAGCGCACCCGGCACTGTCCAGGAGTGCGGGCGCGAAGTCGGGTCCAGTACGTCCATGATGGACAGCGGCTCGTGCACGCGCACCAGGGTTTCCTCGAGCTCGTCCAACTTGCCCTTGACCAGCGCCAGATGGGTTTCGCGGGTGGTGACATCGCGGAATACATGCAAATCGAAAGCGCCAAATGGCGTTTCCACTGGACGCTGACCCACTTCTTCCACCAGCGATTCGGTACGGCTGCGGTAATGGATGAGGTCAGCGATGGTGCCCACTTTCAGGCCGTGCGTCTTGGCAAAATCCAGCAGCTGCGGCATGCGCGCCATGGTGCCGTCATCGTTCATGATTTCGCAGATCACCCCGGCTGGCTCCAGCCCGGCCAGCATGGGCAGGTCGCAGGCGGCTTCGGTATGACCGGCGCGAATCAGCACACCACCGTTTTGCGCCTTGAGCGGGAAGATATGGCCCGGCTGCACCAGATCGCTGGCCTTGGCATTACGGGCCACGGCGGCCTGCACGGTTTTGGCTCGGTCGGCAGCGGAAATGCCGGTGGTAACGCCTTCAGCCGCTTCGATGGAGACGGTGAAGTTGGTGCCAAAAGACGTGCCGTTATTGGCCGCCATCATCGGCAGCTCCAGCAGCTTGCAGCGCTGCTCGGTCAGGGTAAGGCAGATCAGGCCGCGCGCATGCTTGGCCATGAAGTTGATGGCTTCCGGCGTAACAAATTCCGCCGCCATCACCAGATCGCCTTCGTTTTCGCGATCTTCCGCATCAGCCAGCACCACCATTTTGCCAGCCTTGATGTCGGCAATGATGTCCTGCACCGGAGAAATAACCATTTGCTGCATCCTTTTATCGGGTTCGCACCACCCGGCATCCCGGATAGGCGGTGAATTCTGTGGCAACAGGCCGATGTGTCGACCTGCGCAGCGGGCAAGCCCGCGTATTCAATAAAACATGGAGCCAATCGGGCCGGCATCAAGCCGCCGGACCGAAATTTCATGGCAAAACTAGGCCGTCGCCGGATGGCGCTGCGCCAACACCCGCTCAACGGTATCGACAATAGCCTGGGTTTGCGGGTCGATTTCGATATTGATGGCATCACCCGGCTGGCGGAACTGGATGATGGTGCGCTCCAGCGTTTCCGGAATCAGGTGCACACAGAAGCGATTAGCCTCTACCGTGCCGATGGTGAGGCTGCAGCCATCAATACCGATATAGCCCTTGGCAAACACATAGCGGGCAAATTCTGCCGGCAGGCTGAACCATACCATGCAGTTATTGGGCGTACGGATGACTTCTTCCACCCGCGCCAGGCACATGATGTGGCCGGACATGGCATGGCCGCCAATTTCGTCGCCAAACTTGGCCGCGCGTTCCACATTGACCCGGTCGCCCACTTGCAACGCGCCCAGATTGGTCAGGCGCAGGGTTTCGGCCATCAGGTCGAAAGCCACCAGATCGCCCTTCACCTCGGTTACGGTCAGGCAGCAGCCGTTATGCGCAATGGACGCACCCAGTTCGATACCGCCGGTCAGTGCCTGCGGCAGCCTTACTACATGACGACGAAAATCCTGCTTTTCCTCGATGGCCACCACCTCGGCCATGCCCTGCACGATACCGGTAAACATGCCTGCTCCTGTTCTGTCCTGCCCGCCAGCCAATAGCGGCGGCGAAACCCTGATGATAACCAAATCACGCCACGCTGCCGACCCGCTTTCCCGCCCCGGCCAGCCCCCTTAAACAGCAAGCGGCGCTATCTTGCTGATGTCAAAAAGAAAAACCAGCGCAAACTATTTGCAGCGCCCGAGGTTTTGTTGTGCGCGGCTATCCTGTAAAATCACCGCCTTTCCAAGTCAAGCCTGTTCCTACTCCATGTCCGCAGAATTGTCCCGCATTGCCGAGGAAGTGGCGCATCGCCGCACCTTCGCCATCATTTCCCACCCTGACGCCGGTAAAACCACGCTGACAGAAAAACTGTTGCTGTTTTCAGGTGCCATTCAGATGGCCGGTACGGTAAAAGGCAAGAAGGGCGGCAAGTTTGCCACCTCGGACTGGATGGAAATCGAAAAGCAGCGTGGTATTTCGGTGGCATCCTCGGTGATGCAGTTCGACTACCGCGACCATACCGTTAACTTGCTGGACACACCGGGCCACCAGGACTTCTCGGAAGATACCTACCGCGTGCTCACCGCCGTGGACAGCGCGCTGATGGTGATTGACGCCGCCAAGGGCGTGGAAGAGCAAACCATCAAGCTGCTGAATGTCTGCCGTCTGCGCAATACCCCCATCGTCACCTTCATGAACAAGTACGACCGTGAAGTGCGCGATTCGCTGGAATTGCTGGACGAAGTGGAAAACGTGCTGAAGATCCGCTGCGCGCCGATCACCTGGCCTATCGGCATGGGCAAGACCTTCCGTGGCGTGTACAGCCTGCTGAACGACGAAGTGATCCTGTTTGAAGCCGGTAGCGAAAAGCTGATCAGCGATATCGAAGTGATCAAGGGCATCGACAACCCGCGCCTGGACGAGCTGTTTCCGCTGGAAATGGACAATCTGCGCATGGAAATCGAACTGGTCAAAGGCGCTTCCAACGAATGGAATCTGGAAGAATTCCTGGCCGGTGAACTCACCCCGGTATTCTTCGGCTCGGCCATCAACAACTTTGGCGTGCGCGAAATTCTGGATGCGCTGATCAACTGGGCCCCGGCCCCGCAAGACCGTGACGCCACCGTGCGCATGGTCAGCCCCACCGAAGGCAAGTTCTCTGGCTTTGTGTTCAAGATCCAGGCCAATATGGACCCCAAGCACCGCGACCGCATTGCCTTCTTGCGCGTGTGTTCCGGCCAGTTTGAGCGTGGCATGAAGATGAAGCATCTGCGCCTGAACCGTGAAATATCGGCATCCAGCGTGGTGACCTTTATGTCGCACGACCGCGAAATCGTGGAAGAAGCCTTTGCCGGTGACATCATCGGCATTCCCAACCACGGCAATATCCAGATTGGCGACAGTTTTTCCTCGGGCGAAGAGCTGGCCTTTACCGGCATTCCCTTCTTTGCACCAGAGCTGTTCCGTTCGGTACGCATCAAGAACCCGCTGAAACTCAAGCAGCTGCAAAAGGGCCTGCAACAGCTGGGTGAAGAAGGCGCGGTACAAGTGTTCAAGCCACACAGCGGCGGCGACCTGATTCTGGGTGCCGTGGGCGTGCTGCAGTACGAAGTAGTGGCCAGCCGCCTGGCTGCCGAGTACAGCGTGGATGCCGTGTTTGAATCGGCCAGCATCTGGTCGGCGCGCTGGTTTACCTGCGATGACCGCAAAAAGCTGGATGAATTCATCAAGACCTTGCAGATGAATATTGCCACCGATGCGGGCGGCAACCTGGCTTACCTGGCCCCCAACCGCGTCAACCTGCAACTGACGCAGGAACGCTGGCCGGACATCGTGTTCCACGAAACCCGTGAACACGCCGTCAAGCTGAACGACTGAGCCGGATAACGCCATGTCAGACCTGATCCACCTGCTCTACCAGCTGCGCAGCGACTATGCGCACGAAATCGTGCGTTCGCTGGTGCTGGTGGCGGTGCTGGTGCTGATTCGCGTGGTGGTGGGCCGGATACTGGCCAGCAATGTCAGCGTGCCGGTAGAGGTACGCCGCCGCTGGTCGGTTTCCACCCGCAATTTCCTGTTTGTCACCGGTCTGGCCGGCATCGGCATGATCTGGGCCGAAGAACTGCAAACCATTGCCGTCTCCATGCTGGCCTTTGCCGCCGCACTGATTTTGGCCACCAAGGAGCTGATCCTGTGCGTATCGGGTTTTGTGGTGCGCCAGGCATCCAATAGCTACAGCCTGGGCGACCATATCGAAGTGGGCAATATCCGTGGCCGGGTGGTGGATATCGGCCTGCTGTCCACCACGGTGATGGAGATTGGCCCGCAGCACAATGCCCACCAGATGACCGGGCGCGCCCTCACCTTTCCCAACAGCTTGCTGCTGTCCAATGCGGTGATCCGGGAAAACTACATGGGGGACTATGTGATGCACATCATCAACCTCCCCGTGGCCTACGCCATCCCGCCGGCGCGGGCGCAGCGTCTGCTGCTGCAGGCGGCAGAAGAGCATTGCGCCATGCATGTGGAAGCGGCCCGCATTCACATGGTACATATGGCCAAGCACTATCTGGTGGACACACCATCGGTGGAACCACGCATCGGCATGCAGGCGGTGGACGAAAAGCGCTACCAATTGATTCTGCGCATTGCCATCCCGGCCAAGGAGCGGCAGCGCATCGAGCAGGCCATCATCTATCAGTTTCTGGCCACCTGTTATCCGGAGCCGCCAGCAGCAGACCCGGCCTGAGTTGCCCCAAATAATTAGAGCTTCAACTCCAAACAGCGGTTATAATCCGCGCTTGCCCCATTGCTTCGGTGCCTCATGAGCAAACCCCGCATCAAGACCTACGACCGCATCATTCTGGAAAGCCTGAAACTGTTCAACGAACAGGGCGAGCGCAATATCACCACCAACCACATTGCGGCGCATCTGGGCATCAGCCCGGGCAATCTGTACTACCACTTCCGCAACAAGGAAGAAATCGTCTACCAGATCTTCCTGATGTACCGCGATTTCATCAATGAACGTCTGGCGGTACCGGAAGCGCGCGACATGACGGTAGCCGACCTGGTCAACTACCTGGACACCGCCTTTCTGGCGATGTGGCAGTTTCGCTTCATGTTCTACGACCTGCCGGGCATGCTGGCACGCAGCCCGCAACTCCAGTCGGAATACCATCAGTTCGTCAACACCGAACTGAAAGGCATTCTGGGCGAGCACTTTCGCGAATTCATCCGCCTGGGCCTGCTGAAAATGGACGAAGAGGACATCGAGGCCGTCAGCATCAATATCTGGCTGGTGGTGAAGTTCTGGTTTGCCTTCGAGCAGACCTCCCGCCCCAAGTCGCCGATTACCGAGGCCTCCGGCCACCGTGGTGTGCGCCAGGTGATGGCGCTGCTCAAGCCTTATGTGCAGCCGGACTTCATGGCCGCCTTCCAGCAACTGCAGGCCCGCCACGCGGGCTGAATGCCAACGGGGTCAGACACAAGGCCGTTTCCGCATGGAAACGGCCTTGTTGCATCTCGCGCCGCCAGTCAGGCTTAATCAAACTGACGCCGAAACAGCAGCAAACCCGCCCCGAACACCAGCACACCAATGCCGCTCATACCCAGAATAGCTGGCTGCAAATCAGCCAGCCCCTGCCCCTTGAGCAAAATCCCGAAGGCAATATCCAGGTAGTAATGCAGCGGTGAGGCATACATCAGCCCGCGCAGCCACTGCGGCATGGCTTCGGGCGGGGTCCAGGCACCGGACAGAAACAACATCGGTGCCAGAATCAGGATGGACAACATGCCCGCCTGTGCCAGATTGCGCGCAATGGTGGCAGCAAACAGCCCCAATCCTGCCGTGGTGAATACATACAGGCCGGACAGGGCAAAAAACAGCAGCAGGCTGCCCTTTACCGGAATGGCAAATACCGGAATCAACACCAGAAACAGGCTGAGCGCCACGCCGCACAGGATCACCCCGGTCATCGACACCACTTTGGGAAACAGGATGCCAAACGGTGACAAAGGCGACACGATCAGTTGCTCCACCGTACCGCGCTCCTTCTCGCGCACCATGGCGGCAGCCGGCAGCAGCACGGCAAACACGGTGGCGATATTGAGCATTTCCGCTACCCCCATAAACCAGCTGTCTTCCTGATTGGGGTTGTACCAAACGCGAATGTCGTTTTGCACTTGCGGTAAGTCACGGGCCGTATTCGCCCCCATGCCCAGCCGCTGCATGGCCGACTCCAGCCCGTACTGGCTGACAATCTGCTGCGCGTGACTGGTGGCCAGAAAGCCCAGTACCGAGTTGGTGGTATCCACCTGCATGGCGATGCTAGTGGGCTGACCGGTGGCCAGCTGCTTGCCAAATTGCGGCGGCACCGACAACACCAGCATGGCGCGGCCCTGATCCAGCGCCGCCAGCGCGGCGGCATCCTGCCCCACTGCGCCATCCATGCGGAAGTAAGGCGACTGAAAGCGCGATAACAGTTCGCGCGATTGCGGGCTGTGGTCCATGTCCTGCACCAGCGTGGCCGCATGGTTGAGCGACAGCGACACCCCGGAGGCCGCCAGAAAAATATCGGCGCTAAAGGCATACACGATGAAGGCCAGCAATACCCGGTCGCGGCCCAGCTGCTTCAACTCTTTCACCAGCATGACGACAAAGCGCCGCCAGGCCAGTTGCCATTCTGCTTTCATGTGCTTGGCCTCTTGCTGAATAGTCGATAACCAATGGCAAACAGCAGGCAGGCATAAGCAGCCAGAATGGCCAGCGGTTGCCACAGCGACATCAAGCCCACGCCCTTGAGGAAACAGCCCACCACAATGTCGGTGTAATACATGGCGGGCATCAGTTGCGCCACCACGTGCGCCCCGGCCCCCAGCGACACAATGGGGATGATCAGCCCGGAATACAGCACCGCCGGAATCATGGTGACCACCATGGTGACAATCATCGCCGCCACCTGGGTGCGCACCAGCACCGACACCAACAAGCCGATGCCGGTGGTGCACAGCACATACACCAGCGTGGCAGGCAGGAAAAACAGCAGGCTGCCCTTGAACGGCACCTGATACAGCAGCACAGCCAGCAGCCACAGCAACAGGATGTTGACGCTGGAAATGGCCACATACGGCGCCAGCTTACCCACCAGAAACTCGCCACGACTGACATTGGAGGCGTAGATATTGAAGATGGAGCCATTCTCTTTTTCCCGCACCACCCCCAGTGCGGTAAGGAAGGGTGGCGACAGCATCAGGATGACCATGATCAGCTTGGGTGCCAGCGACCAGATACTGGACACGCTCTGGTTGTACAGATAGCGCGATTCCAGCGCGATGGGGGTCAGCTGTGCCAGCGCAGCTTGCTGTGATAATCCTGTCGCATGCGACACCGCCTGCGCCACCGCCGCCAGGCTGAAGGCGGCATTGATGGCGGTGACATAGCCCTTGGTGGTCATGGCGCGGCTGGGAAAGCTGCCGTCCACCAGGGTCTGGATGGCAGCCGGGCGGCCCTGTGCCAGCGTCTTGCCAAACTGCGGCGGAATCACCAGCACCACCCGCACCGCGCCAGAGCCTATCAGTGCACCGGCATCACGCTCATCACCGGCATAACCGCGAAACTGAAAATAGCGCGAGTCGATAAAACGGTAGGCATAGTCACGACTGGCAGCGCTGCGGTCGTGATCCACCACCGCAAACGGGATATTTTCCACATCCAGCGACAGGCCATAGCCGAACAGCAGCATCAACAGCGCTGGCACCACAAAGGCCAGTGAAAAAAATAGCCGGTCGCGCACGATTTCACGCCATTCCTTGCCAGCAATGGCCAACACACGCTGTAGATTCATGGCTTGCTCCCCGCCGCGCTCTTTTGTGCTTCCAGCTGGCTGACGCGCTGCACAAAGACATCCTCCATGGCGATGGGGCGCGCTTGCGGCGGCCGCTGCACACCCAGGCCGCGCAACACCTCCGCCAGTCGTGCAAGGTCTGGAGTCAGCACATGCAAAGCCGTGCCATAGGGCGATACATTGGCAAAGCCAGCCTCGCGTAGCGGCGCTACCAGCGCGGCGGCATTGTCGGCACGCACCTGATACACCTGCCCGGCCTCGGCCAGCACCTGTTGCTTCATCTGCTGCGGCGAGGCATCTGCCACCACCCGGCCCGCAAACATCAGCGCCAGATGGTCGCAATGCTCGGCCTCGCTCATATAGTGCGTGGTGACCAGCATGGCCACGCCATCCTGCCGCGACAGGCGGAACAGAATATCCCAGAAGGCGCGTCGGCCAATGGGATCAACGCCGCTGGTGGGCTCGTCCAGAAACAGCACCCGTGGCTGATGCACCAGCGCGCACCCCAGCGCCAGCCGCTGACGCAAGCCCATGGGCAGGGCGGCAGCCAGATCGTTTTCGTGACCATGCAGGCCGGCCATATCCAGAATCCATTGCAGGCGCACAGCGCGGGCTTTGCGGTCCAGGCCATAAATACCGGCATACAGGCGGATGTTTTCCACCACCGTCAAATCCAGATACAAGGAAAAAGCCTGCGACATATAGCCGATGCGCGACTTGATCAGCGCCCCGGCCTGCTTCATGTCCGCCCCAGCCACCCGGCCACTGCCGCTGGTGGGCGGCAGAATGCCGGTCAGCATCTTGATGGCCGTGGTTTTACCGGCACCATTGGCCCCCAACAGCCCAAAGATTTCACCCTGCCGCACCTGAAAGCTGACATCACCCACTGCGACAAAATCACCAAAGCGCTTGCCCAGCCCGCTGGCCTCTATCGCCAGCTCCTGCCCGGCTGGCGGCACCTGCTGCTGTGCACTCAGGGTTTGTGCGGCCGTGCCGCCACCCTGCTGGCCACCCAGCATGGCGACAAAGACATCTTCCAGCTCCGGCTCCAGCACATCCAGTTGCTGGCACTCCAGCCCATCCAGCAAGGCGGTCACCTGCTGCCGGGCGGCATTTGTGTCCGGTTCTGGTACAAACAGGCGAATATCCGGCCCCATGGCCTCGCACTGCGGCCAGGCGGCAGCCAGCCGCTGCATGGCGGTTAGCTGCGGCGCCACCCGGCATTGCACGATACTGCCCGGTGCTTGCTGCAGGATTTCCGCTGGCGTTCCCTCGGCCAGCTTGCGGCCCTGATGCAGCAGGCTCATGCGGTTGAAGCGGCTGGCCTCATCCATATAGGCGGTGGACACCAGCGCGGTCAGCCCCTGCCCGGCAATCAGTTCGGCCAGAATGGCCCAGAAGTCGCGGCGCGATACCGGATCCACCCCGGTGGTGGGTTCGTCCAGAATGATCAGCTGTGGCGCGTGAATCAGCGTACACACCAGGCCCAGCTTCTGTTTCATGCCGCCGGACAGTTGTTTCATCGGGCGCTGGCGAAACGCCGCCAGCCGGGTGATGGCCAGCAGTTGTTCCTTGCGCGCTGCGGCCACATCACGCGGCACCAGTCGCAGCCGGGCGAAGAAATCGACATTTTCCTCGATGGACAGATCGCCATACAGATTCTGCCCCAGGCCCTGCGGCATCAGGCCGATACGGTCCTTGATGGCTTCGGCACTGCGTTCGCTGTCCAGCAACTGGCCAAATACTTCCAGCGCGCCCTGCTCGTAGGACAACACCCCGGCCACCGCCTTCATCAGGCTGGATTTGCCAGCGCCATCCGGGCCGATCAGCCCGTACAGCTCGCCACGGCGCACCACCATGTCGAGGGTATCCACGGCAACATGGCCGGCATAGCGTTTGCCAAAACCGCTAGCCTTGATGAGGATGTCGTCCATGGCTACCAGCGCGGAGCCTGCCAGGCTACACCTGGCTTCCAGCGGATGACGGCATCGGCTGGCAAGCCGGGAGTGAGGCGCAAATCAGGGTTGCTGCTGAGTGTCAGCTTGACGGCATAGACCAGTTTTACCCGCTCGTCCGGGGTTTGCACTTCCTTGGGCGTAAATTCGGCGCGGGCGGCGATATGGCTGACCGTGGCGGCAAACGGATGCTGCGGGAAGGCATCGGTGCTGATTTGCGCCGGCAGGCCAAGGCGGATCTTGCCGATCTGGTTTTCGGGGACATACACCTTGAGATAGAGGTGGTTCAGATCAATGATTTCAACCACCGCACCGCCAGCGGCCAGCATTTCACCCGGTTCGCGCAGGCGATTGCTGACCATGCCGCCAGAAGGCGCTTTCAGTTGCAACTCCTGCAATACGGCACTGGCTTCGGCCACTGCAGCTTCGGCCTGATGGATTTGCTCTGCCGCCTGCAGGTTCTGGCTGCGGGCGCTCACTGCGGCCAATTGCATCTGCTCGGCATGCATGCGGTCTACCGAGCCGCGCGCCAGCAAATCGGCAAAGCGGGCTGCGTCCTTATCGGCCTGGTGCGCGGCGGCGGTAGCGCGCTGCTGCTGTGCCTGTGCCGCCGCCAATGCCGCACGGGCGGCGCGCAAACGGGCGCTGGCTTCATCCGAAGCCAGTGTGGCCAGCAACTGGCCACTGCTGACCATATCGCCCTCATGCACTTTTACCGTGTCCAGCCGCCCCGGGTACTTGGCCGCCACCAGCACGCTGTCACCTTCCAGCCGGCCATTGGCCTGAATCAACCCGTCCGGCAGGCCGCGATCCCGCGACTGCCAGATGCCATAGCCCAGTGCGGCACCCAATGCCAGCACCACGCCCACAATCAGTAGTTTGCCTTGTTTCATGTTACAGCTCACCGATGGCCCGCTGCAGACCGACCACCGCCAGCGCATGGTCGTAACGGGCATTAAAAAGATTACGCTGACCATCGGCGCGGCGTGCCTCTGCTGCCAGCACCTCGGTCTGATTGGCCAGGCCATTGCGATAGCGGTCGCGCTGAATGGCCAGGAATTCGTCAGCCGACAGCAAGGCCGCCTGTGCCACCTTGATGCGCTCAGCCGCCTCGATCTGCTGGCTGCTGGCACGCTCCACCTCCAGGGCAATCAGCGATTGCACCTCGCGCAGCTGGTCTTCAACCGCCATGGCCTGCTCGCTGGCGCTACCGGCACGGGCGCGAATCAGGCCGCTGTCGAATACCGTCCAACTAACCCCCAAGCCCACCGAGCCCACTCCCTTGTTCACCAGATAGGGATTGTTCAGATAGCTATAGCCGGCATACACTCCGACCTGGGGCTGGCTTTCTGCCCGCAGGCTACGCGCACTGGCCTGCAAGGATGCAGACCACTCGGCCAGACCGGCCAGCTCAGGTCGCTTCTGCAAGGCGCGGTTCTGCAGCTCGCTCAGGCTGCGCTTGTCTCCGGGCAGGCTGAGTTCATCCGGCTGGGCTGGCTGCCTGAAGTCACGCCCAAGCAGGCGGTTATAGGCGGATTGGCTGAGGCTTTCGGCCTGCCGGGCCGAAATTTGCTTTTGCTGCGCATCGGCAACCGCCAGTTCTGCCCCCAACACATCGCCACGCGCCACCACCCCCTTGCGGAAGAAATTGTTCACATCGCGCTGGTAGGACTGCAGGCTTTGCAGATACTGACCGGCCACACTGGCGGCATGGCGCGCGCGCAGCACATTGAAATAGGCTTCGGCCACTTGCAGGCGCAGCGTTTGCCTGGCCTGCTCCTCGGCATACTGGCTGGCGCTGGTGGCGGCGGCGGCGGCCTGCTGCATGGCGGCAAGCCGGCCTCCGGTATACAGCGGCAGGCTGAGACGGGCATTGGCGTAGCGCACATCCCGATTGCTCAGCGGCGCATCCACGGTAGCAGGCAGATGTGCGCCCAGCGCACCCAGCCCCTGGCTGAGCGGGCTGATATCCAGCCGCGCTGTCGGGGTGCTGTCCAGCTGGCTGACGCCGGCATCAACCGTAAGCGCCGGGCCGGCGGCGGCATGGCTGGCGGCCTCCTGCTGCCGCGCCCCTGCTACTTTGCGGGCTTCAGCGCGCAGGCTGTTGCTGGCCTGCTCCGCCTGCTGCCAGGCCTGCTGCAGTGATTCAGCCAATACCGGGTTGCCCAGGACGACAAGACCCAGCCACAAGGGGAAAAACTTGCCTGAAAATGCCATTGAAGTAATGAACACTCATTCATCAATAATGACTTCAGTATATTGCAACTGTACTGACTGTTGTTGCGCTTGGTCAGTCAAACCGCAGCAAAGTGGGATTTACAACAAGACAAAGCCCAAAAATGCCGGATATTCAGCATTTTCGGGCTTTTGCTCTAGCTTTTCATGTCTTCAATGCCTCGCGCAACTGGTGTGCCGCACGCAGGGCAAATGCATAGATGGATAGCTGCGGGTTGGCACCCACGCTGGTGGGAAACACCGAACCATCAATCACGCTAAGGTTGCGCAGCGTCCAGTGGCGGCCATACTCATCCACCACACCGTCTTCGGGACGGCTGCTCATGGCAGCACCGCCCATTACATGCGCGCTGACCAGCCGGGCCAGCAAGGGCTTGAGTGCCAGCTGGCCTATCAGCTCGCGGGCGGCCTTCCAGCTGGACTGCAATGGTGCCTGCTCATGAATTACCTGCACCTGACGCGCACCGGCGGCAAACTGCAGTTCGGCCATGGTCAGCCAGCTGCGCCGCACGCCATCCCACAGCACGTCATTCAGGGGGTAATCCAGCTCCGGCGAGCCATCGCTGCGCAAGCGCACCTGCCCGCCCTGGCTATCAGGATGAAAACCATCCCGCAGCAAGGCCAGTGTTACGTGCAGATTGGGCAGCTGCTGCATCAGCATAGCCATGTGCGGACCAAAACCAGGCAGTGTCACCCCCATCAGCAAAGGATGGACCGGCGGTACTTCCAGCTTGTAACCCAGCGGGCCATCCAGTGGCTGGGTATGCATGAAGTGGTCGGAATACACCGTCTGCGGCGCACCATTGTACGGCTCGATGCGCTGCGGCATGATGGCCCCACAAAGGCTGACCGGATGCAGAAAAGTACGCTTGCCCACATGCGCATCCCCCAGGCCGCTGCGCAGCAGGATGGCTGGCGTGCCTATTGCCCCGGCAGCCAGCACCACATGCCGGGCCTTGATCGTGAACTGGCGCGTGCTGGGGCTGTGATCATCCGCCTTCAGCAAGCTGCCAGCAGCCCCCTGCACCGACTTGCCATCCGCCGCCAGCAGCAAGCGCTCCACCCGCGCACGGGTCAACAAGCCAGCCTTATGTGCCAGCGCACCCGGAATGGTCGTGACCAACATGGACTGCTTGGCATTGGTGGCACACCCCATGCCGCAATACCCCAGATTCCAGCAGCCACGCACATTGCGCCGGATACGGCCATGCCTGAGCCCCAGCGCCTGGCAGCCTTGCTCCAACACGGTATTGTTGGGATTGGGATCTGTCAGCCAGTCGCTAATACCCAGCCGCTGTTCAGCCATGTCAAACCATGGTGCCATGCTCTGCTGGTCAAGGCCGTGCAGGCCATAACGCTCGCCCCACCAGGCCAGGGTATCTGGCGGGGTGCGAAAGGCGCTGGTCCAGTTGACGGTGGTGCTGCCGCCCACCGTGCGCCCCTGCAAAATCGTGATGGCCTTGTCTGCCGTCTTGCGACTGGCCGCTTCCTGGTACAGCTCCGGATAAGCCTTGGCTTCCAGCAGGCGGAAGTCTCGCGATGTGCGCAAAGCGCCTTCCTCCACCATCAGCACATCCAGCCCGGCGCTGGCCAGTACCTCCGCCGTCATGCCACCCCCGGCTCCGGTGCCAATGATGAGCACATCGCAGTGCATGTGCAGGTCTTGCTCCTGGGCGGCACCATCCCGCACGCGCCAGCCAGCAGCCACGCCCTGGGCAATCGGGTCTGGCAAGGTCATGTTCTGGCTCATGGCAGCAAGCTCATGATGTGTGGCGGTTGTTGATAGCCCAGCGCCCCCCAGCTGGCCGGGTTGCCAAACCAGGCTGCATTGATGAGCGCATGCAAGGCCTGATACGCCGAGCGCAGCAACAGCAAGGAACTGTTTTGCCAACGCTGCAGAAATCGGCTGAGTTCCCCCGCCTGCGCCATGGCCCATGGGCTGCGTACGCCAGCCAGCCACCAGCGTGCCCAGCGGTTGGCCAGCAAATCAAACAGCTGGCGCAACTCCTGCTGCACGGCTGGCATCAGCGCACCGATAGCGCGGTCCACCCCTTGCACCACTTCATCCAGTGGCAAGCCAGCAATACCCAGCATCACCGGCGCAATGCTGCGAATGATCTGCCCATCAGCCGCTTGCAGGAAACCCAGCCGCATGCCGGCTTCCGGCACGGGATAGTCATCCATAGGCGCTGCCAGCCAGGCTGCGGCCAGCAAGACCACACTGCCGGCCATGCCGGTCTTGATCAGTTGTCGTCGATTGATATTGATCATTTCACCCCCTCAGCATCAGTCGCAGCAGCCATTGCACTGCACGCCCATAAGGGGGGCGGGTCAGCCAGGTGCCAGCCCAGCGGCTTTGTGCAAATACCGGCTTGAGCTTGGAAAAAGTGAGAAAGCCTTCGTAGCCATGGTAATGGCCCATGCCCGAAGCCCCGACGCCGCCAAAGGGCATGGCATCCTGCACCACGTGCAATACGGTTTCGTTGATGCACACCCCGCCGGAGATGGTCTGCTGCAGTACCTTGTCGATGCGCACCGGGTCGCGGTCAAACAAATACAGCGCCAGTGGCCGTGGTCTGGCATTGATATGGGCAATAGCATCGTCGAAACGGTCGTAGTTGATTACCGGCAGGATGGGACCGAATATTTCCTCCTGCATCAGCGCGCAGTGCGGCGGGCAATCCAGTACCAGGGTCAGCGGGATCTTGCGCACGGCCTGCAAGTCCTCCCCAGCCGGATTAATCTGGCAGATTCTGGCACCGGCGGCAGCGGCCTCAGCCAGCCATTGCCGCAGACGTTGGTAATGGCGCGGGTGAATGATGCTGCTGTAGTCAGGGTTATGCGCCAGCGTGGGGTAGGCCCGGGTGGCGGCGGCGTCCAGCATGGCCAGCAGACGATCGCGATCCTTGGCATTGACCAGCACATAGTCCGGCGCCACGCAGGTCTGGCCTGCATTAAACATCTTGCCGGCCACAATGGATTCTGCGGCATAGGCAAAGTCCGCATCGCGCGCCACAATGGCCGGCGACTTGCCACCCAGCTCCAGCGTCACCGGCGTCAGATTGTCCGCAGCGGCGCGCATTACATGCCGCCCCACGGCGGTGGAGCCGGTAAACAGCAGGTGGTCGAATGGCAGACGGGTAAAGGCCTGCGACAGCTCAGGGCCGCCATTGAGCACACAAACCAAACCAGGCTCGAAATAGCGTGCCACCAGCTCGGCCAGCAGCTGGCCGGTAGCCGGGCTCAGTTCAGACATCTTGATCATCACCCGGTTGCCAGCTGCCAACGCACCAACCAGCGGCCCCAGCGCCAGAAACAGCGGGTAGTTCCACGGTACGACAATGCCCACCACGCCTAATGGTTGCGGCAACAGCCGATTGCGCGCGGGACGGAACCAAATGGAAACCGGCCGCCGCTGCGGCTGCATCCAGCCAGCCAGCTTGCGCCGCGCACGGCGTAGCTCCTCCAGGCTGGGAAACAACTCCCCCAACTGGGTTTCCACACTGCTGCGCTGGCCGAAATCGGCATTGACGGCGGCAATCAGCGCCGGACGATTTTGCTGGATCAGCTGTTCCAGTGCATCCAGCCAGCCCTGACGACGGGCCAGACCAGGAAAGCGCTCGCGCTCGGCAGCAGTACGCAGTGCTGCATAGCCCTGCTGTAAGTTTGCTTCGGTGTCAGGCATCATCGGCATGACATTCATTGTGCTATCCTCGTGTTGTTCCATCCGGCAAACGGTCGTTTAGAGCCACGACTCTAAAGCCAGAATAGCATCTGGATTTTTCCCTGTCACGCTGCACGAAGCCACCATGCTGATCGATTTCTTTTATACATTGCGCAACGCCGGCCTGCCGGTATCGCTCAAGGAATTTCTCACCCTGCTTGAAGCGCTGAAACAGCATGTCGCTTTTGGCAGCCTGGACGCCTTTTATTTCCTGGCACGCACCACGCTGATCAAGGACGAAAAGCACTACGACCGCTTTGATCAGGCATTCAGCCACTACTTCCGTGGCACCAGCTTGCAGCTGGACGATCTGCAAACTGCCATTCCGGAAGACTGGCTGCGCAAGCAAGTGGAAAAATTTCTCAGCCCAGAAGAACAGCAGCAACTGCAGGCCATGGGCTGGGACACGCTGATGGACACCCTGCGTCAGCGACTGGAGGAACAAAAAGAGCGGCATCAAGGCGGTAACAAGTGGATAGGCACCGGTGGCACCAGCCCGTTTGGTGCCTATGGCTACAACCCGGCGGGCATCCGCATCGGCCAGAATGAATCGCGCCATCGCCGTGCGGTAAAGGTGTGGGACAAACGGGAATTCCGCAATTTCGACAACGCGGCGGAACTGGGCAGCCGCAATATCAAGCTGGCCTTGCGCCGGCTGCGTGAATTCGCCCGCGAAGGGGCCGAGGAAGTACTGGACCTGGATGCCACCATTGCCGCCACCGCCCGCAATGCAGGTTTGCTGAAGCTGCAAATGGTGCGCGCGCTGCGCAATACGGTGAAGGTATTGGTGTTGTTTGACGTGGGCGGCTCAATGGACGACCACATCAAGGCCGTGGAAGAGCTGTTCTCTGCCGTGAAGAGCGAGTTCAAACACCTGGAATATTACTACTTCCACAACTGCGTCTACGAAACGGTCTGGAAGGATAACCGGCGTCGCCAGAGCAGCAGTCTGTCTACCTGGGACCTGATCCACACCTTTGGCAAAGACTACAAGCTGATTCTGGTTGGTGACGCCACCATGAGCCCATATGAAATCAGCTATCCGGGCGGCAGCGTGGAACACATGAATCCAGAGTCCGGCGAAGCATGGATGCAGCGCCTGCTGGCGCAGTTTCGCCATGCGGCATGGCTCAACCCGGTGGCGGAACAATACTGGGACTACACCCCATCCCTGCAGATGATGCGCACCCTGCTGCAGCAACGCATGTTTCCGTTGACGCTGGAGGGCGTAGACCGCGCCATGCGCAGCCTGAAACAGACTGCACCGGCAGTCAGCCAGCCCGCCGCCTAACCCCCTGGCGGCGCAATGGGCGGAAAATGCTGACCATTGCCATCAAAAGCCTTCACCTGATCGCGTCCGGCCAGCTTAGCCTCATACAAGGCCTGGTCGGCCAGCGCCAGCGCCACGGCGGCATCCTGCTGCTGGCGTGAAAAGCAACTCACACCAATGCTGGTGCGGATTTGCAGCGCCGCCTCGCCCACCTTGATTTCATGGCCGCGCACCGCCTCGCGCAGGCGTTCTGCCAGCGCCAGCGCCCCCGCCATGCCACTACCCGGCAGAATGACGGCAAATTCTTCTCCACCCAACCGGCCCAGCACATCCACCTTGCGCACTTCCTGCTGGCAGATGGCAGCAAATTCGTGCAGCACCTTGTCACCTACCGCATGCCCCCAGGTATCGTTGACCTGCTTGAAGTGATCGATATCCAGCATCAGCACCGCCACCGGATTGCTAAAGCGCATGAAGCGGGCAAATTCTTCACCCAGTTTTTCCATGAAGCTGCGCCGGTTGGCAATGCCGGTAAGCGCGTCGGTGGTGGCCAGCATGCGCAGGGCCTCTTCCTGCTTCTTGCGGTTGCTGATGTCACGGTATACCCACAACACACTGCGCAAGCGCCCCTCGATGAAAATGGGCACATGATCGCGCTCCAGGATCCGGCCATCAACCAGCTCCCATTCCTCTCCCAGCACCAGCTGGCGCGAGTGCTGCAACTCTTCCAGCCGCTGCATCAGCCGTTCCGGTTCGGTAAAGCAACTAGCCGCTGCGGCAGCCACATGCAAGCGACTGTCATTCTTGATCTGCTCCGGGCTGCGCTCAGGCATAAACATTTCGCAATACTGATGGTTAACCAGCACCACGGCACCATGCTGGTCCTCCAGCAGCATGGCACCATGGAAGTTCTCGATAATGGCCAGCAATTGGCGCTGCAAGGTGGAGAGCGCATCCTCGGCCTGTCGGCGCGCGGTAATGTCATGAATGATGGAAAACAGCAAGGTGCGGCCACCGGAATCCACCGGTGAGGAATGCACATCCACCGTGCGCAACTCGCCGCTGGCCAGCCGGTGGGTAAAGGTGAAATGGTTATGCGCCTGCAACAAGGCCACCCCCATGGTGCCGCGTATCCGCTCATCTTCCATCTGATTGATCAGGCTCAATGGCATGCCCACCAGCTCGGCACGGCGATAGCCATAAAAGCGCTCGGCAGACGAATTGGCATCCACAATCTGGCCACTGGCAGGGTCAATCAGAATCATCACTGCGCCATGGTTCTGGAACAGCATGCGAAAGTGGGCCTCGCTGTTTTCCAGCAGTTTCTGGGCCTGTTTATGGGTGGTGATGTCCTGCACGGTGCCGACAATACGGCAGACATTGCCGTTGCTATCCAGCTCGGTCGCGTGGCCCTTGTCCAGGATCCACATGATTTCGCCATTGCGCTTGAGCAGCCGGTATTCGATCCGGTACTGCTGCGCCTCGCGCTTGAGCAGCACACGGATATTGTGCCGCACGGTGGACCGATCATCCGGATGCACCAATGTCTGCCACTGCGCCGGATTATTGTGCAGGGTGTGATAGTCGTAACCCAGCATATTCACCAGCTGCTGGTTGAAATCCAGACGCCCCAGCGCCACGTGCCAGTCCCACAGGCCGATATTGGCACCGCGCATGGCCATGTCCAGCCGCTCCTGGCTTTCGCGCAGTGCCTCTTCGGTACGCTTACGCTGGGTGATTTCCGAGATCAGGCCATGCCAGCCCACTGACTGGTCGTCCTGCAACTCCGGCGTGGCCCGCCCCTCCACCCAGATCAGCCGTCCATCCGGCAGACAGATGCGAAACTCGCATATCCATGGCAAGTGATAGCGCAGCGCAGATTCGCCCTCTTCGCACACCCGCTGCAGATCATCCGGAAAAACCCGCTGTGCCACCAGTTCTGCGTTTTCCCGCGCCTGCTGGGGCGAGATGCCAAAAATATTGCGCACCCCTTCACTCACATAGACAAAGTGGCCTTTGCCGCGCGCATCGATGGTGTACTTGAACAGCATGCCGGGAATGTTGCTGGCAATCTTGGCCAGCCGGTCCTCACCCTCCACCTGCTTGCTGACATCAATCCAGTAGCCCTGCACCACGTCGCCGGGCAGCAGCTGCACATGCTCCTCCAGCCAGCACCAGCGCCCGCTACCATGCAAAAAACGATAACGCCGGGTAACAAAGCCCTCCCCCTGCAGCAGACGCCAACGGCCATCAACCAGGGCTGGCCTGTCGTCCGGATGCAGCCGCTGCTTCCACCACGCAGGATCCAGCAGGATATCCTCAGGAAAACAACCCAGGATGTCCGCCACGTTGGGGCTGACTTCAGCCACCACATCCGGGCGCTCCGGGTGGCAGGAAAAAGCCACCATCGGCCCGGAGGCAAACAATGCATGCTGGCGACTCATCAACTGCTGCATGCGTTTGAGTTCGGTAATGTCCTGCAAAACCAGCATGAAGCCGCCATCCACATCCGGGGTGGCAATGGTGGTTACCGACAGACGTACCGTATGCTCCCGTCCCTGCTTATCCAGCAATGGCCATTCGCGCTGCAGGCTGCGCCCAGCTTGGGCCTCTGCCGTAAATACCTCTGCGCTTGCAACACTACGCCCCAGCCGTAACGCCAGTTGGCGGCATTCCTGATCCAGCCGATCCGGAGCCAGCAGACAGCTTGGGCTTTGGCCACGCAACGCATCTGCCGGGTAGCCCAGCAGCTTTTCTGCCGCCGGATTGCACAAGGTGATGATGCCTGCGGCATCCAGCACCAGCAAAGCCGCATCTGCCGCGTTGAACATGGCTTGCAACACTATTGCCGACGATTGTGCTGCTGAGGTGGAATCAGCATGGAATGGCGCGGTCAAAACCTTCTCCAGCGCAATGCGTATTGGTTCATGCCTTACTTTATAGATGATGTTTGGATTGCTACCTGCATCACTATGAAATTACGCAGGTTTGCTTGAAAAAAACCACAATTGCCGCATATTTAACTTGAGCAATCAGCCAGTTGTGCCGACAATGAATTTAAGGTTCAACCAGTCAGAACCATACTTAGCCAAGGGAGATCAGCCATGGAAACCGTATTGATGATCGTACTGATCGCCGCCTTTGCCGTTGTGCTGGGCATGATGCTTGCCCCGCTGGAGAAAAAACGCGAGCTGATCCCCATCCGCATCCGTAACGACGAGCAGCCGCCGCGTCGCCAGCGTCGTTACTGAGATTGTCCATCACAGGAAAAGGCAGCCAAAGCTGCCTTTTTTGTTTTCCTCTGCCCTGCGCGGGCACACATCAGGCCTATATCGATCAGAACTCCCGCTGCGGCACCAGCACGGTGCGGTTGCCATTGCTTTCCATGGCACTGACAATGCCGGCGGCCTCCATCTGCTCAATCAGCCGCGCCGCCCGGTTATAGCCAATACGCAAATGACGCTGCACTGCGGAAATCGACGGCTTGCGGGTTTTCAACACAATTTCCACCGCTTCGTCGTAGAGCGGATCGCTCTCGGTTGCTGCCTGCGTCTTGGCGGTGGCTGCGGTCGACTCCTCGTCCGCTTCGCTCTCGCCGGTGAGCAAGCCTTCCACATAGTCAGGCTCACCCCATTGCTTAAGGAAATCCACCACCGCATGCACTTCGTCATCAGTGACAAAAGCGCCATGCACCCGTTGCGGATACCCGCTGCCAGGCGGCAGGAACAACATATCACCCTGACCCAGCAGGCTTTCCGCACCCATCTGGTCCAGAATGGTACGGCTGTCGATCTTGCTGGACACCTGGAAGGCAATCCGCGTTGGAATATTGGCCTTGATCAGGCCGGTAATCACATCCACTGACGGGCGCTGGGTGGCCAGAATCAAATGAATGCCCGCCGCACGGGCTTTCTGTGCCAGCCGGGCAATCAGTTCTTCAATCTTCTTGCCAGCCACCATCATCAGGTCGGCAAATTCATCCACTACCACCACGATGAAGGGCAGATTATTCAGCGGCTCCGGCGTTTCCGGCGTCAGGCTGAAGGGGTTGGTCAAACGCCGACCAGCCGCCTCGGCTTCGCGCACCTTGTCGTTGTAACCGGCCAGATTACGCACACCCAGTGCGCTCATCAGCCGGTAACGGCGTTCCATTTCGCCCACGCACCAGTTAAGCGCATTGGCAGCCAGTTTCATGTCGGTCACCACCGGGGCCAGCAAGTGCGGAATGTCGTTATATACCGACAACTCCAGCATCTTCGGGTCGATCATGATGAAGCGCACTTCGTCTGGCGTGGCCTTGTACAGCATGGACAGAATCATGGCGTTGACGCCCACTGACTTGCCCGAGCCGGTAGTACCTGCCACCAATAGGTGCGGGGCTTTGGCCAGATCGATAGCCACCGGCTGGCCGGTAATGTCCTTGCCCAGCGCCATCGTCAGACGCGAGGCTGGCTGCTGGAACACATCGGCAGAGAAGATTTCCGACAGGCGAATCATCTGGCGCTTGGCATTGGGCAGCTCCAGGCCCATGCAGGTCTTGCCGGGGATGGTTTCCACCACCCGGATGGAGGCCAGCCCCAGCGCCCGCGACAGGTCTTTCATCAGGTTGACCACCTGATTGCCACGCACGCCGACGGCCGGTTCCACTTCGTAGCGGGTAATCACCGGCCCGGCATAGGCATCCACCACGCTGACCTTGACCTTGAATTCGGCCAGCTTTTCTTCAATCAGAATGCCGCGCTCCAGCAATTCGTCTTCAGACACGATGGTGGTGGCCTCTTCGGCCGGTCGCAGCAAATCCAGTCCCGGCAAGCAGTCGTCGCCGTAGATCACCGGCAGCTTGGCCCGGTGCACGGCGGCAGGGGCTGGCAAGCTCCACGGCAGGGCGGCGTCTGGCGTCATACCCGGCGGCACCGCACTTACCGGGGCGGGTGGCGCGGAATCTGTCGCCTCGGTCTCCATTAGCACAGATTGCACGGTGGAGGCGCCGGGGGCTGCGGTATCTGCCAAGTCACCCGCTGCTTCCACGGCATCGGCTGCCAGGCTGGCAGAAGGCTGGGCATCATCCAGCAAATGCCAAACCAGCGGGCTATCGCTTGCAGCGGCGGCTTCGGCCTGTGGCTGTCGTTCTACAATTGTTGACCAGCGCAATACATCCTGCGCCTGCCCAGCCTGGGCCACCGGTGTTGCGGGCACTACCGGCGGCTGCACCTGCTGGTGCTGCGCTGGCCAGCGCCAGGGCTGACGTTCCTCTACGCTTGGCGTAAAGCTGTTTTCATCATCAGGAAGCGCCGCTGCAGGCTGCGCCTGCGGGCTGGCGACAACACTGTCAGGTACAGCCATGGGTTCTGCAGAGGCGTTCAGGTTTAGCGGCGCATCTTGCAGCACGGCCTGACTGTCAGCCCTTGCAAGCGGCGCAGCGGCAACCGTTTCAGCTACTGCAGGCTCGGCCTCTTCGTGGACTGTATGCACCAATTGGGCAAGTAATGGCTCATCCCCAGCGGCTTGATCGGCCACTTTCGGCACGTGGCCAGCGGTGGCTGGCACAGGCGCAACTACGCTGCCAATCGTGGTTGTGACCGGCCCTGCCGCCACAGGCAGGCCAGTTGTCGGCGCATCCGGGATGTCAGCCAGTGACAAGCCTGGTGCATGCACAGGGCTTGGCTGCGGGGCGGGCGCGACGGGTTTGGCTTGCGTCGCACGATTTTCCGGCGGACGGATCCAGCCTTCATAGGCCTTGCTGCGGGGTTGCTGTTCGTGACGAACAATGGCGGGCTCTTCCGGGGCCTGCTCACGACGCGGCGTCGGCGTCGCTGGCATGATCTTGAGGGGAGCCACGCGCACCGGCTGCAGAACCACAGCGGGTTTTTCGACCTGCACTTCGCTGCTGCGGCGCTTGCTATGCAAGGCATTAACCTGCGCGCGCACTTCGTGCGGGTCGATCAACGGCAGAGGTTTCTGTTCTGGCTGTCCGGCCTGTGGCTGACGCTGCGCCTGACGGCGGCGTGCACCGTGGTGCATATTGTCTTGCAACTCGTCCAGACCGATGACCGGCAAATTACCGGCAACCGGTGCGGCTGCCGATTTGGGCTGAGGCTTGCTTCTGCGGTAACTGCGTGCCAACTCCACATGCGGCAGATCTGCCGGCGGCGCAGTACGGGCGGCGGCTTGACGCTTGGCAGGTACTGCATCAGCCACAGCCGCGACAGCAGGCCCTG
This sequence comes from Aquitalea sp. FG25, assembly GCF_057809375.1. Classification (NCBI taxonomy): domain Bacteria; kingdom Pseudomonadati; phylum Pseudomonadota; class Betaproteobacteria; order Neisseriales; family Chromobacteriaceae; genus Aquitalea; species Aquitalea sp. FG25. The sequence continues at coordinate 93,745 of NZ_JBMDJV010000001.1, read as the reverse complement.
CCCTGTCGGTATGAAAGGGGGAGACCCCCGGCTGACGGGATTCGGCGCTTGCCGGGGCAGATACGACGGACGGCTGTACTTTATTTTCAGTCAGCGGGGCAGTCGGTTCAGGCGGGTTGCGTTCTTCATCCACATCGAAGCGAATGGCAACGGGTTCGCGCCGACGCTCACGAAAAGCTGCCGGAGTGACATCCAGCGCCTCGTCGTGGCCGGCACCCAGCATCTGGTCCAGCTTTTTCAGCAGGCGTACGCGCTGTTCCGGCAAGCCCTTGACCCAGGACTGCCCTCCTCCCAGCTTCCGCCAGGCCACACCACCAGCCACACCCAAACCAATCAGTGCAAACACAAACCACACGATCCGCAACCTCTTTCATCATTCAAACCGCTGCTTGCATCCGGTCGCTGGCCCACCAGCAAACCGACACAGCGCTACAGGACAACAAGACTGCCGATTGTACCTGTTTTTTGCTAGCAGACCGCACTAGCTGGCTGCAGCCAATTGCAGAAGACAAAAAACCCCGCACCAGGCGGGGTTCTTGTTGATCGCAGGTGAGATCAGTTCACGGCCACGGTAGCGGCAACGTCCTGATAGTCCTTGATCTGGTCGAAGTTCAGATACTGATAAACCTCAGCACTCTTCTCGTTGATGATACCGATATTGGCCTTGTACTCTTCCACGGTCGGAATCTTGCCCAGCTTGGAGCAGATGGCGGCCAGTTCGGCCGAGCCCAGGAACACATTGGTGTTCTTGCCCAGACGGTTGGGGAAGTTACGGGTGGACGTGGACATCACGGTGGCACCTTCACGCACCTGCGCCTGGTTACCCATGCACAGCGAGCAGCCCGGCATTTCGGTACGGGCACCGGCCATGCCGAACACGCCGTAGTGACCTTCGTCGGTCAGCTGTTGCGCATCCATCTTGGTCGGCGGAGCCAGCCACAGCTTGACCGGCAGGTCGCGCTTGCCTTCCAGCAGCTTCGACGCAGCACGGAAGTGACCGATGTTGGTCATGCAGGAACCGATGAACACTTCGTCAATCGGGGTACCGGCCACTTCGGACATGAACTTCACGTCGTCCGGGTCGTTCGGGCAGGCCACGATCGGCTCTTTCACGTCGGCCAGATCGATTTCGATCACGGCGGCGTACTCGGCGTCGGCATCACCCTTCAGCAGTTCGCCATTGGCAATCCACTCTTCCATCTTCTTGATGCGGCGTTCCAGCGTGCGCGGGTCGGCATAGCCATCGGCAATCATGGTCTTCATCAGGGTGATGTTGGAGCGCATGTATTCGGCGATCGGCTCTTTGTTCAGATGCACGGTGCAACCGGCAGCGGAACGTTCGGCAGAAGCGTCGGACAGCTCGAATGCCTGTTCAACCTTCAGGTTGGGCAGACCTTCGATTTCCAGTACGCGACCGGAGAAGATGTTCTTCTTGCCAGCCTTGGCCACGGTCAGCAAACCTTGCTTGATGGCGTACAGCGGGATGGCATTCACCAGGTCACGCAGGGTAACGCCCGGCTGCAGTTCGCCCTTGAAGCGCACCAGTACGGATTCCGGCATGTCCAGCGGCATCACGCCGGTAGCCGCAGCAAACGCCACCAGACCGGAACCGGCCGGGAAGGAAATGCCGATCGGGAAACGGGTGTGGGAGTCACCACCGGTACCAACGGTATCCGGCAGCAGCAGGCGGTTCAGCCAGCTGTGGATCACGCCATCGCCCGGACGCAGCGCAACACCGCCACGGGTGGAGATGAAGGCCGGCAGTTCCTTGTGCATTTTCACGTCCACCGGCTTCGGATAAGCGGCGGTGTGGCAGAAGGACTGCATCACCAGGTCGGCGGAGAAGCCCAGACAGGCCAGGTCTTTCAGCTCGTCGCGGGTCATCGGGCCGGTAGTGTCTTGCGAACCCACGGTGGTCATCTTCGGTTCGCAGTAGGTACCCGGACGCACGCCCTGGCCTTCCGGCAGACCACAGGCGCGGCCAACCATCTTCTGCGCCAGCGAGAAGCCCTTGCCGGAATTGACCGGATCTTTCGGCAGACGAAAGGCAGTGGATGCAGCCAGACCCAGCGCTTCGCGGGCCTTGGCAGTCAGACCACGGCCAATGATCAGGTTGATACGGCCGCCTGCGCGCACTTCGTCCAGCAGCACGTCGGACTTCAGCTGGAAGCTGGCAACGGTGGCACCGTTCTTTTCAATTTTGCCGTCGTACGGGTAGATGTCGATCACATCGCCCATTTCCAGCGCGGATACGTCCACTTCGATCGGCAGCGAGCCGGAGTCTTCCTGGGTATTAAAGAAGATAGGTGCAATCTTGCCGCCCAGGGTGACACCGCCAAAGCGCTTGTTCGGTACAAACGGGATGTCCTGACCGGTCGCCCATACCACGGAGTTGGTGGCGGATTTGCGGGAAGAACCAGTCCCCACCACGTCGCCCACGTAGGCAACCAGGTGGCCTTTTTTCTTCAGGTCTTCAATAAACTGCATCGGACCGCGCTTGCCATCTTCTTCCGGCACGAAGGCAGCACCCGGACGGGTGTTCTTCAGCATGGCCAGATAGTGCAGCGGGATGTCCGGGCGGCTCCAGGCGTCCGGTGCCGGCGACAGGTCGTCGGTATTGGTTTCGCCCGGCACCTTGAATACGGTAACGGTGATTTTCTTTTCCACTTCCGGACGGCTGGTGAACCATTCGGCATCGGCCCAGCTTTGCAGCACGCCCTTGGCGTTGGCGTTGCCGCCTTCGGCCAGTACTTGCACGTCGTGGAAGAAGTCGAATACCAGCAGGGTCTTTTTCAGACCTTCGGCGGCAATGCCACCCACTTCGGCATCAGCCAGCAGGTCGATCAGCGGCTTGACGTTGTAACCGCCCAGCATGGTGCCCAGCAGTTCGGTCGCCTTGGCACGGGAAACCAGCGGCGAAGCCACGCTGCCTTCGGCCACGGCGGCCAGGAAGGATGCCTTGACCTTGGCGGCATCATCCACGCCCGGCGGCACGCGGAAGGTGATCAGCTCGACCAGCAGATCTTCCTCGCCCTTGGGCGGGTTTTTCAGGAGTTCGACCAGTTGTTCGGTTTGCTTGGCGTTCAGCGGCAGGGGCGGAATGCCCAGTGCAGCGCGCTCTGCAACATGCTGACGGTAGGCTTCGAGCATAGCTTGGGACCTTTTTGCTTGGGTTGTTTGCAATGAGTCAGCCGCCAGCGGGGGATCAACTGGCGGCAACCGTCCGGGGAGATTTTGTTCTACCCCGTTTTGATTGCTGGAAGATTACGCTCTCTGTATGCCAGTTACAAACGAGTAATCGAAACATCGTCTGTGAGTTATACTCACACCATGAGTACTTACCCCCCTCTCAACGCGCTGCGGATATTTGAAGCCGCAGCAAGGCTGGAAAGCTTTTCCTCGGCAGCTGACGAGCTGTTCGTTACCCACGGTGCTGTGAGCAAGCAGATCAAGCAGCTGGAAGAATGGCTGGGCGTGCGCCTGTTCGAGCGCGCCGGCGGGCGCGTAAAGCTGACTGACACCGGCTGGCGCTACCTGATCCAAGTGCAGGACGGCCTGGACCTGATCGCCAATGCCACCTCGCAGTTGCTGCAACCGGACAATCAGCGCCGGCTCACCATCAACTCCACCCCCACCATGGCCATGCACTGGCTGATGCCCAGACTGCACGTATTCCGCGAAAGCTACCCGGATGTGGAGCTGCATCTGGTGACATCCGACCGCGACATCAGCCGACTGGACAGCCCGTTTGATATTGCCATCCGCCGTGGCCCTGGCGACTGGCCCGGCCATATCGCCAAGCCGTTTCTGGAAGAGTGCGAGCTGCCCTTGTGTTCGCCCGCACTGCTAAAACGCTTTCCGATTGAAAGCCCGGCCGACCTGGCCCAACACACCCTGCTATATGCCGATACCCGCCCCACCGCCTGGCAGCGCTGGCTTACCCTGGCAGGCGTACCGGAACTAAAACCAGCCTGCGGCTTGCACTTCGACCGTTTCTCGCTGGCCTTGCAAGCGGCAATGGATGGCCTGGGCGTGGCACTGGGCCCCCTGCCCATGGCGCAGTCACTGGTGGATTCCGGCCAACTGGTCGCACCGCTATCCAGCCCGGTGGTGCCGGTACGCGATTACTGCTGGATTGTGCCGCGCACCGCATCGGGCGATTCAACCGTGGCGTCATTCTGTCGCTGGCTAGAACAGGAAGCAGGCCAGATGCGGCCCTTCCCGGCTGCCGGGCTGAATGCCAACATGATTGCCCACGCCTTCCCGGCAGACTGACTCCACCTGCCGCACAGGCTGCCGCCCATCAGGGCAAAGGCGGCAGCCCGATTTCTCTCACGTCCATGGGCACAATCTCGTGCGGCAGCCATTTGTTGTAGATATGCCGAAACGTGCCATCTTTCTTGATTGCCGCCAGCCCCTCATACCAGCGGCGGATGATCTTGCCCGACGTGCCGCGCGAAAACGCCAGGTACAGCTCTAGCGATTCCAGCACCCGCACCACTTCCACAGCCTCAGCCGGCTGGTGGATATCCTTGAGCACAGCAGCGACAACAAAGCTGCCTTCCACCCACAAGTCATAGCGCCCGCCCAGCAATTTCTGTGCGCTGATCTGCGGGGTAGGTGCCAGATCAAGCTCGGTAAAACCAGCGGCCACCGCAGCATCAGCAAAGATACTGCCCCGGTAGGCGCCCACCGGTCGGTTATAAATGGCGCTACCCAGCGCCAGCAAACCAGCCGACTCGCCCTTGCGGCACAGCAGCACCGTTTGCGACACCGCAATCGGCCCCACCAGCGTCATCAGCTTTTCACGTGCCTCACTGCGCCCTACGGTAAACAGCATGACATTGGGCGTGCTTTCCAGCTCGCGATAGCCCCGCGCCCACGGCACCACCTCCACCGTACTATTGTCATGGATTCTGGCCTGGATTTCCCTTACCACTTCCACGGCCATGCCATCGGCCATGCCGCCACGCTGAAAAGTAATCGGCGGCCATTCTTCGGTATAAATGCTCAGTGCCATTGCAGCAGGCAACCATGACAAAAGAAGCAGCGCCAGAAATATCCGCATTACAAGGCTCTCGCTAGAATCACCGTTTATTGATAGCTGTTAGCACATGACGATGCAGGCATATTCGTTATAATGACCGCCTGACATTAGATTCGCTGTGCCAGAACCAGACACGTTTTGCACACCCACCGCACGCAAGGAATGACATGAGCCGCATCACCCTTTCCCGCTTTCTGATCGAACAACAGCGCAAGGCCGGCACCCTGCCCCCAGAGCTGCGCCTGTTGATCGAAACCGTTGGCCGCGCCTGCAAGGCCATCAGCTACTCCGTCAACAAGGGTGCGCTGGCCGGCATTCTGGGTGAAGCCGGTACCGGCAACATCCAGGGCGAGGCACAGAAGAAGCTGGATGTGATCGCCAACGATTTCCTGCTGGATGCCAATGAATGGGGTGGCAGCCTGGCCGCCATGGCGTCGGAAGAAATGGAACTGCCCTATCATATTCCGGGCGAGTACCCGAAGGGCGATTACCTGCTGATGTTCGACCCGCTGGACGGCTCGTCCAACATCGATGTCAATATTTCCGTTGGCACCATCTTCTCCATCCTGCGCTGCCCGGCAGGCATTGACCACCCCACCCAGGAAGCCTTCCTGCAGCCAGGCACCAAACAGGTTGCTGCCGGTTATACCGTATACGGCCCGCAAACCATGCTGGTGCTGACTTTCGGCAGTGGCGTGCACGGCTTCACACTGGACCGCGAACACGGCTCTTTTGTCCTGACACACTCAGACATGCAAGTGCCTGAAACCACCCAGGAATTTGCCATCAACATGTCCAATATGCGCCACTGGGAAGCCCCGGTAAAACGCTATGTCGACGAAATGCTGGCTGGCAAAACCGGCCCGCTGGGCAAGGACTACAATATGCGCTGGGTTGCCTCCATGGTGGCCGAAGTGCATCGCATCATCACCCGTGGCGGCATCTTCATGTATCCGAAAGATGCCCGCGATCCGGACAAGGCCGGCAAGCTGCGCATCATGTATGAAGGTAATCCGATGGCCTTCATCATCGAACAGGCTGGCGGCGCTGCCACCAATGGCTATCAGCGCATCATGGAAATCCAGCCGCAAGGCCTGCACGAGCGCATCGCCGTGTTCCTGGGTTCCAAGGAAGAAGTTGAGCGGATTACCCGCTACCATCAAGAACAGTAATCAACCCGACCCTGCCGCTTGCGGCGGGGTTTTTTCATTGGCAATACTGACAGTTGCGCCAAGCGGCCTATAGTGAATCAACGTTTATCAGATAACGGATACCACGCATGCTGTCTACCCAACACCTGATTGTCGCGCTGGCAGAAAGCTCATCGGTACAGGCGCAGATCATCCGCCATGCGCTGGCAGAACTTGGCATCACGCGCATGGAAGTATTCGAAACCGGCGAATCACTGCTGGAATACATTGGCAAATACAAGCCGGATGTGGTGATGAGTGCCTTTCACCTGCCGGACATGACTGCCGGGGAGTTGATTTTCCAGATGCGCGGCCACCCGGAATTGCGTGACCTGCCCTTCATCCTGATTTCCAGCGAAACCAACCCAGAGCTGATTGACCCCATGCGCCAGGCCGGGCTGATGGGCATTTTGCCCAAACCCTTCGACCTGCCCCAGCTGCGCAAGGTCATCAACGACACCATGGATTTCCTGGCCGTCAACCAGAACGATACCGACAGCGATATCGACTATGCCGACCTCAACATCCTGATCGTGGATGACAGCGTGATGGCACGCCGCCACATCCGCACCGTACTGGAAAGACTGGGCTTCGAGAAAATTACCGAATCCTGGAGTGGCAAGGATGCGGTGCCGCTGATCGACAGCACTCTGTTTGACCTGGTGCTGACCGATTACAACATGCCGCTGATGGACGGCTGCGAGCTGGCCAGCTATATCCGCACCAGCAGCATGCAGTGCTCGGTTCCCATCATCATGATTTCCAGCGAGGAAAACATGGAAAAACTGGCGGCCGCCGAAGCTGCCGGCGTATCGGCCATCATGGGCAAACCCATTGAAACCTCGGCGGTGCGCCAGATCCTGCGCACCCAGCTGGCACAGCGCTGAGTCAGCGCGGCATCACCCACACCAAGCGGGAGCCGCCTTGTGCATCGCTCACCGCCTGGCGTCGCCAGTAGCCCTGGCTGGCATACGCCGTATCCGAGCCTGCCACCCCAGCCATGCGGCAATAGCTGACCTCCTGAAAACCTGCCTGCAGCAGCTGGCTGCGCCCTTTCTTGCGCGACTTCACGCAACTGGGGTGGCTGGCCAGTGCGACCACATCCGCAGGTGCCGCCTGTTCCCAGCCACGCACCATTTCCAGCTTGGGTTGCGTCATGACAGCCAACCCACTCAATACCGTGCTCAACAACGCATGCCACTGTGGCTCCACCGAGGCCATCGGCGCGGCCAGTTCGCCGGGGTAATTCACCAGCAAGGCCAGGCTTTGCTCGGTGTCCGCCAGCCAGTCACAGCCAGCTGCCGAAAAATCAGCACCAACCAGTAACAGGGCAACAGCATTGCTGGCAGGCAGATGCATGACAAACGCACCGCCCTGCTCGCCCGCATGCAGATAAAAGGCATCGGCAGGCAGCGTGAGCCTCTCCGGCATATTGGCAGGCAGACGGGTATGCGCCAGCGCCTGCAACAGGCCATTTTCCAGCTGTGCCATCACCCGGCCATGGCGACAAAACTGGCCATAGGCATCGGCCAGACGCTGTTCGGTGGCAATCCGCGCGGTGGCAGCCGGATACACCAGGGCGGCGCGTTCCAGTTCGCGCGCCACCAGCGCCATGCCTTCCTGTTGAACGGCTTCGGCTTGCACTGCCTGAGTGTAGAGTTGCCCGACACGTCTGGCCCATGGCCGCGTGGCGGCATAACGTTGCACAGCGTAAAGCATTTCGATGACAGCCCCCGGACGAGAAAAAAGGGCCGCATTGTAAGCGCAAGCCGTGGCTTACCGCCAGCCTGAGCAGCAAGAACCACTTGCAGGCGGTGGCTCAGGCCTGGCTATTACCGCTGGAAATGAAGGAGTAGCGGCAGATATCCTCGCGCCGCTGCCAGCCTTGCCGGTCCCAGAAACTAAGCGCAGCAGTATTGCTGCGAAATACATCAAGATGGGTCTTGGCGATGCCCTGCCGGGCCAGTTCGGCAATGCAGCACTCCACCAGGCGACACGCCAGACCCTGGCGACGGTAGGCGGGCAACACCAAGAGATGCTGCAGATAACCACGCCGACCATCATGACCGGACATCACGCAGCCCACGATGCAGCCGTCTACCTCGGCGACAAAACTCAAACCCGGATTGCGCGCCAGATAACGCGCGGTGGCGTCTTCAGAATCAGCATCGCGGATGGAAATACCGGGGGTTTGCTGCATCAGCTGCAGCACTGTGGGGTAATCATCCAGCTGCATCAGACGAATGGAAGGCATGGCAACACTTTCATAAAGGGCAAGCGCATGATGTTATGCTGCCAATGACCGCCCGCAAAGTCCGGGCAGGCAGACAGCGGCGGCGCCCCCGCCCCCACCCTTAGCCCAGAGAGCCATTCATGAGTTCTTCAACTGCCTTCATTGCCATTGTGCTTGCCATCCTGCTGGGAGCCATCAGCCCCGGCCCCAGCTTTGTGGTGGTGGCCCGTACCGCCATCAGCCAGTCGCGCCGCCATGGCCTGGCCACTGCGCTGGGCATGGGCGCTGGCGGTGCTATTTTCAGCATACTGGCCTTGCTGGGCCTGTACTCCCTGCTGGCGGCAGTGGGCTGGCTGTATGGCGGCCTTAAACTGGCTGGCGGGCTATACCTGCTATGGCTGGCCCTGCGCATATGGCGTGGTGCCACAACACCCCTGACCGTTGATACCGCCCATACCAAACAGCATGGCCCGCTATTGCGTGCCTTCTGGCTGGGGCTGTCCACCCAATTGAGCAACCCCAAGACAGCCATTGTCTATGGCAGCATTTTTGCCGCCCTGCTGCCAAGGCAACCGGCAGCATGGTGCAGCCTGGCCTTGCCGCCCGCCGTGCTGCTGGTAGAGGCAGGCTGGTATGCATTAGTGGCCTTCGGCTTTTCCAGCAGCAAACCGCAAGCGGTCTATCTTCGCGCCAAACAGCATATCGACCGCCTGGCCGCATCCGCCATCGGCCTGCTGGGGCTACGCCTGATTCTGAGCGCACCGCGCGCCGGGCTGTAAAGCAGCAAGGGCCAATGCATGGCATTGGCCCTTGTCCCGCAACACCAAGCGCTAACGGCGTCGTGCCAGCCGCTGCACTACCGCCACCAGGGTATCGACTTCCTCGCAGGTGTTATAGAACGCCAGCGAAGGACGTACCGTGGCTTCCAGCCCGAAGCGCCGCAGAATCGGTTGGGCGCAGTGGTGGCCTGAGCGCACCGCAATACCTTCCTGATTCAGCGCCTTGCCCACTTCCTCGGTACGGTAGCCCGGCAGCACGAAGGACAGCACGCTGGCCTTGTTGGCTGCCGTGCCGACCAGGCGCAAACCCGGTACCGATTGCAGGCCGTGGGTGGCATACACCAGCAGGTCGTGCTCGTAATGGGCAATGGCTTCCAGCCCGATACGCTCGACATAGTCGATGGCTGCACCCAGACCCACCGCGTCCGCGATATTGCCGGTGCCTGCCTCGAACTTGTTGGGCGCTGGCTGATACAGCGTTTTTTCGAAGGTGACATCGGCAATCATATTGCCACCCCCTTGCCACGGCGGCATGCTGTCCAGCAATTCCCGCTTGCCATACACCACGCCGATGCCGGTGGGTGCAAACACCTTGTGTCCGGAGAACACAAAGAAGTCTGCATCCAGTGCCTGCACGTTCACCCGCATGTGCGATACCGACTGCGCCCCATCCACCAGCACCCGCGCTCCGGCGGCATGCGCCATGCGCCACAATTTCCTGTACCGGCGTCACCGTGCCCAGGGCATTGGAAACCTGGGTGATGGCCACCAGCCTGGTGCGGCTGTTCAGCAGCTTGCGGTACTCGTCCAGCAGGATCTGGCCGCTGTCATCCACCGGAATCACCCGGATTTTGGCCCCGCTAGCCGCTGCCAGCATTTGCCAGGGCACAATGTTGGCGTGGTGCTCCAGCTGCGACACCACGATTTCATCGCCCGCGCCGATGTTCTGCCGACCCCAGGTATTGGCCACCAGGTTGATGGCCTCAGTGGCACCGCGTACGAAAATCACCTGATCCGGGCTGGGAGAGCCGATGAAGCGCGCCACCTTGTTACGGGCCGCTTCATAGGCATCCGTCGCCCGCGCCGCCAGTTCATGCGCGGCACGGTGGATGTTGGAGTTTTCGTGCTGGTAGAAATAGGCCAGCCGGTCGATCACCGCTTGCGGCTTGTGCGTGGTGGCAGCGTTGTCCAGCCAGATCAAGGGCTTGCCATTGACCCGTTCGGCCAGAATGGGGAAGTCACGTCGCACGGCATTGACATCAAAGCCATGGCCGCGACTGGCCACCTTGCGGTCGAAATCCGGTGCCTTGCCATGCTGCGGCCACTCCTCGACAAAGTAATAGCCATGGCTATTGCCCTGTGCGGGTGTTGCCACCACCGGCTGGCGGCTGTCACCGGCCAGCAAGACGCGCAGCTCATCCGCACCGGGCAGGCCGAAGGACTGCGCCGTCACCCGGTCATCCACCGGCAAACTGCTGGACGATGCCGGGTATGCCGAGGACTCACCGATGAAGTAATACGGCGAGGACGGCACGGCGGAACCCGCAGCTGACGGGGCCGAAGGCTGGGCGGCAGCCAGTTGCGGAATGGCCGCACCATAGCCCTCAGGCACGGCATAGGCATGCGGGCCACCACGGCCAAAGCCATCCAGCGCAGCCGGTTCCGGCGTGTGCGCGGCGGCCGCTGCTGGCTGCGGCGACAACTGCGGACCGGCCACGTCCAGATTCAGCCCATTGGCCGCTGCTGGCGCACTGCCCGGTAGCTGTCCCGGCAAGGCGCTGAAGAAGGCATTGGCCAGACTCGCCAGCTGGGCGATGTCCGGTAAACCCTCCGGCTTACTTATAGGTATCTGGGTAGTCATGATATTTGCCAATCTCCACGTCTTCGAGCACGGCCAGCGCATCTTCGGTCAGCACGGCCAGCGAGCAATACAGCGAAATCAGGTAGGACGCGATGGCGTTGCGGTTGATCCCCATGAAACGCACCGACAGGCCCGGACTCTGCTCGCCAGCCACACCCGGCTGATACAGGCCGATCACGCCCTGGCGCTTTTCACCCACGCGCAGCAGCAGGATTTTGGTTTTGCCGTCTTCGTCGATAGGCAGCTTGTCCGACGGGATGATGGGCACACCGCGCCAGGTGATGAACTGCGAGCCGAACAGGCTGACGGTCGGCGGCGGTACGCCACGACGGGTGCATTCACGACCGAAGGCGGCAATAGCCAGCGGGTGGGCCAGGAAGAAGCCCGGTTCTTTCCATACCTTGGTCAGCAGCTCGTCCAGATCGTCCGGGGTGGGTGCGCCGGTCAGGGTGGAGATGCGCTGGGTATCGTCCACATTGGCCAGCAAGCCGTATTCCGGGTTGTTGATCAGCTCGGATTCCTGGCGTTCCTTGATGGTTTCAATGGTCAGGCGCAGCTGTTCCTTGATCTGGTCGTGCGGGCTGCTGTACAGGTCGGACACGCGGGTATGCACGTCCAGCACGGTGGTGACCGCATTGAGGAACAATTCGCGCGGCTGTTCTTCGTAATCGACAAAGGTTTGCGGCAGTTCGGATTCGTCGCGTTGCGAGCAGGCCACCTGCACTCCAGCCGCGTTTTTCACCCGGTTCAGCCGGAAAATGCCCGCTTCTACCGGCGACCATTGCAGCAGGTGCACCAGCCAGCGCGGGCTGATGGTGGACAACTGCGGTACGGTTTTGGTGGCATTGGCCAGCTGGCGCGCGGCGTTGTCGCCCAGTGCCTGTTTGACGTCCTGATGTTGAGACATGTCTGCTCCATAAGGGATGGTGGAAGAAACAAATTGCAGGCAACACAGCCCCCTTGCCGGCGGCCTGCAGGCAAAGCTCCGCCCTGCCCGCTGCCCATGCAGCGCGACGAGGTGGTCAATCAGTGATTGGTAGTGGTGAGGTTTAAGAGCGGCTAACAAATCGCGTAGCGTCCCTGGGGCAAGGCGGGCCGCCACAGACAGTACAAGTAGTACGGCAAGGCGGCGCAACGCAGCAGCAGGGGTTTTGTTAGCTGCTCATTTGTTAGTTTCTTTAGGGAGGGGCTGCTTGCAAGCTGGCCTGGGTGATCTGACTGCCCGGCGGCACGCTGCGGGTGAGCCAGACATTGCCGCCAATGCTGGAACCGCGCCCGATGGTGATGCGCCCCAGCACGGTGGCCCCGGCATAAATCACCACATCGTCCTCCACAATGGGGTGGCGCGGCTGGCCCTTGAGCAGGCTGCCATCCTCGCCCTGCTCGAAGCGTTTGGCCCCCAGGGTGACGGCCTGATATAGCCGCACGTTTGCACCGATAACGGCGGTTTCACCAATCACCACGCCGGTGCCGTGATCGATGAAGAAACCAGCACCGATCTGCGCACCGGGGTGGATGTCGATACCGGTTTCACCATGGGCGATTTCGGCGATGATGCGGGCAATCAAGGGCAAGCCAGCGCGATACAGCAGATGGGCCAGGCGGTGATGCAAAATGGCGTTGATACCCGGATAGCACAGCAGCACTTCATCCACACTGCGCGCTGCCGGGTCGCCTTGCCAGGCGGCGGTGATGTCTGCGTCCAGCAGGCGGCGCTGGTCAGGCAAGGCAGCAGCAAACTGCTGGACGATGGTCACCGCCTGCACCTCTCCATCATGTGGTGCAAGGCCATGCAGCCGCGCACCGTAGCGCAATTCCAGCTGCACTTGTTCCACCAGCGCATCCAGCGCCACCGCCAGGCTGTGACCGACGAAAAAGTCCTCGCTGCTATCACGCAGGCCCGGTGGCCCCAGGCGCATGGGAAACAGCGCAGCCGCCAAGGCAGCCACAATGTCACGCAAGGCGGTGCGGGACGGAAACTCGCGGGTGCTGAAATCCCGCAGTCGGCCCTGGCTTTGCCGCCAGTCAGCACGCGCCGCATGCAGGGCGCTGACTACGCTGTCCAGATGCCAGTCGTGCACCACTGGCTGGGCGGGATTAAAGGGACGGACCAGATCATTCATGGCGGTACTCGCTATAGCATGGTGCGCGGAGAAGGAAACAGTCAGTCCTGCTGCCAGGGTAGATTCCAGTAACGCCAGCCACCTACGTCACCACGCTGGTTCTGGCTGTCCAGATCGCCTTCGAAACCTTCCAGCACGTTGTACACCTGGGTGAAGCCAGCCTTGGCAGCCGCTTCGGCAGCGGCGGCGGAGCGTTTGCCACTGCGGCACAGCAGCACCACCACGCTGTCCTTGCCACCCGCCTTGCTTTCCAGCTCACGCAGAAAGCGCGGATTCTTGATCAGCGCGGTGCCAGTCTGCCAGGCCACATGCAGCGAGCCCGGCACCTGGCCGACAAATTTGCGCTCCTCGGCAGTACGCACATCAACCAGCGTGGCGACACCAGCTTCCACCAGCGACCAGGCCTCCAGCGGGTAAAGCGCCCCGGTATATGCCAGGCCGCTGTCCGCCGCCCGCAGGCGGGCAATCTCCAGCAATTCGGCACTGGCCGTTACGGCATCGGTGGCACTAAGTTGATGGCCGCTTGGGCCGGCCTGGGTGGTGCTGGTGGTGGAATGCAGTTGGCTCATGCTGGTCTCCTTGGCTGCTGCCGTGTCTGTTGCCAATGAATATACGCGGCGACAAGCTGGCGACTAAGCAAGGAAAACTGCAGTCTTTATGAAGAAAATTGATAACAACACTGCTCTTATGGAATTTTCTGGCATAACAAAACGAATCGTCGTTTTCAGCCCTGAGAGTGCTTACCAGAACAGCAGAAAATAGCCGGGAGGGGGTGGAAAATGCAAAACGGGATGGCCGTAGCCATCCCGTTTGGTGCCATCAGATATGGTAAATCAGGCTTAGAAAGCCGGAATCACCGCACCTTGGTACTTGGTTTCGATGAACTTCTTGGCTTCCGGGCTGTTCAGCGCAGCAGCCAGCTTCTTGATGGCGACGCTGTTCTTGTTGTCCGGGCGGGCAACCAGCAGGTTGGCATACGGCGAAGTGGTTTCGGTAAACAGCGCGTCACGCTTCGGGTTCAGCTTGGCTTCCAGCGCATAGTTGGCGTTGATCAGCGCCACATCCACCTGGTTCAGCACGCGCGGCAGGGTGGCGGCTTCCAGTTCCTTGATCTTGATGTTCTTCGGATTCGACACGATGTCCTTGGTGGTGGGGTAGATGTTCTTGCGGTCCTTCAGCTTGATCACACCACCCTGATCCAGCAGCAGCAGCGCACGACCGGCATTGGTCGGGTCGTTCGGAATAGCCACGGTAGCACCCTGCGGCAGATCAGCCACTTTCTTGTACTTGCTGGAGTAGGCAGCAAACGGCTCGATGTGTACCGGCTTGGACGCCACCACCAGATGGGTGCCACGGTCCTTGTTGAACTTGTCCAGATACGGAATGTGCTGGAAGAAGTTGGCATCCAGCTGCTTTTCTTCTACCTGGGTATTGGGCAGCACGTAGTCGTTGAATACCTTGATTTGCAGATCCACGCCTTGCTTGGCCAGGGTCGGCTTCAGGGCTTCCAGGATTTCAGCGTGCGGTACCGGCGAGGCAGCCACGGTCAGTTTTACATTTTCAGCATGTACGGCCAGGGCGGCCACGCTCAGGCTCAGGGCAGCAAACAGCTTGGAAACGCGTTTCATCGTTTTTATCTCCAGATCAATGGGCAAAGGGGGTCCAACCAGCCGGTGCATACCGGCTGGACAGGGATTCACAACAGGGAAATTAAGTCAGGCGCGGGGCTGAATCAGCCGAAGCGACAGCGGCGTACCAGCGCATCACCGGCGGATTGCAGCGCCTGCACCAGCACCAGCAGCAAGGCCACGGTGACAATCATCACCTCGGTCTGGAAGCGCTGATAACCGTAGCGGATGGCCAGATCGCCCAGGCCGCCGCCACCAATCACCCCGGACATGGCGGTGTAACCCACCAGCGCCACGGCGGTAACGGTAGCCGCGCCAATCAAACCGGGCATGGCTTCGGGCAGCAGCACCTTGAACACGATCTGCGGCAGCTTGGCCCCCATGGACTGGCTGGCTTCAATCACGCCACGGTCGATTTCGCGCAGCACGTTTTCCACCAGACGGCCAAAGAAGGGAATCGCCCCCACCACCAGCGGCACAATGGCACCGGCCACGCCGATGGAGGTGCCCACCAGCAACAGGGTGAGCGGAATCAGCACAATCAGCAAAATCACAAACGGCAGCGAGCGCAGCACATTCACCAGGAAAGACAGCACCGCGTACAGGCGCGGGCGGGCACGCAGCTGGCCCGGTGCGCTGATGTACAGCAGCACGCCCAGCGGCAGGCCGAACACGATGGTAAACAGCAGGGACACGCCCAGCATGGTCAGGGTATCCAGGGTGGCACCGCCGATTTCCGGCCAATCCACCGTCAACAACAGGCTTGGGTCGAATCCGCTCATGCCAGCACCTCGCAACGTACACCCTCGCGGGCAAAAATCTCCGGCAAGGCCGGCAGTTCCACATCAGACGCCACCACCCCCACCAGCAGCTGGCCGCAGGGTGTGTCACGGATTTCGCTCAAAGTGCCACTGAGCAGGTTGACGCGCAGGCCGGTTTCGCGGCCCACCTTGTCCAGCACCGGGCTGAGTGTGGGTTCACCCACAAAGGTGAGCTTGAGCAGCGGCACGCCAATGCGCGCACGCCAGGCATCGACACGCTCACCCTGACCAAAGCCGGTTTCCGCCAGCAGGCTACGGGTAACCGCATGCTGCGGCTGCAGGAACACATCCAGCACACTGCCCTTTTCCACCACCTTGCCGTGATCCATTACCGACACGTGGTCGCACAATTGGCGAATCACCCGCATATCGTGGGTAATCAGCACGATGGTGAGATTGAGCTGGCGGTTGATGTCGGCCAGCAGGGCCAAAATGGAATCGGTGGTTTCCGGGTCCAGTGCGGACGTTGCTTCGTCACACAGCAGCAGGTCCGGGTGATTGGCCAGCGCACGGGCAATGCCGACGCGCTGCTTTTGTCCGCCGGACAATTGCGACGGGCGCTTGTCCTTGTGATCGGCCAGGCCCACCAGTTGCAGCAACTCGTCCACGCGGGCGTCCATTTGCGCCGGGCTCAGGCTACCCGCCAGCTCCAACGGAAAGCGCACATTGCCGCCCACGGTGCGTGAGCGCAGCAGATTGAAATGCTGGAACACCATGCCGATGCGCTGACGGCGTTGCTGCAACGCGGCTTCCGGCAGGGCGGTGAGTTCCTGCTCGCCCAGTGTCACGGTGCCGCTATCCGGACGTTCCAACAGGTTGAGGCAACGAATCAGGGTGCTTTTGCCAGCGCCAGAGCGGCCGATGATGCCGTAGATTTCGCCGGCGGCTACTTGCAGGCTGACATCGTCCAGCG
The DNA here is from genome assembly GCF_057809375.1 of Aquitalea sp. FG25. Taxonomy (NCBI): domain Bacteria; kingdom Pseudomonadati; phylum Pseudomonadota; class Betaproteobacteria; order Neisseriales; family Chromobacteriaceae; genus Aquitalea; species Aquitalea sp. FG25. The sequence goes on along the minus strand of NZ_JBMDJV010000001.1, from coordinate 77,150 downwards.
CGGCAATGCGGCGGCCTTCATGGCTGAAATGTTTGCTGAGATTGCGTACTTCTATCATACCGTCTGCGTTCTATCCCCTGCCCTGATCAGGCAGAAAGCGGGTGAAGGACGGGGGTGACCCGTCAGGAGTGGCAAGTCTAGCGGCTGTTTATGCAAACCAAAAATAATAAAAATTTTGTTGTATATCGTTTTGGAGAATATTGGATACAGAAGACTGCATGCAGCAGGCTCCCGCCACGCACCTGGACTACCGGCTTGCAACGGGACTCAACAGCCCACTCAGGCCAGGGTGGCGATGGACACTTCAGTGGATTTGACGAAGGCCACCACCGGCGAGCCCACCTTCAGCTGCAATTCACGCACCGAACGGGTGGTGATCACCGAGGTGACAATGCCAGAGGCGGTTTCCACGTCCACCTCGGACAATACCGGCCCTTCGATGATTTCCTTGATTACGCCCTTGAACTGGTTGCGGACATTAATGGATTGAATGCTCATGATCGGTTTCCTGTGTGTTGGTGTTACAAGGCCCAGTGCAACTGCGAAAAGTGCAGCGACGCGAGCGGTGTTTCATTGATTAATGGCGCATTGAAAGAAGGCCCTTGCAGCACCCGCTGCAGAATGTGCTGCTCCAGTGTCACAAAGCGGCTATCGGCCGGGTTGCGGCTGCGTGGCAGCTCAACCGGCAAATCCAGTGCTACCCGGCCCTCTTCCAACAGGACTACGCGGTCGGCCAGCGTTACCGCCTCGCTGACATCGTGCGTTACCAGCACCGTGGTGCAGCCATGCTGCTGCCACAGGCGTTCGATCAGACCCTGCATTTCCAGCCGGGTGAGTGCATCCAGCGCACCCAAGGGTTCGTCCAGCAACAGCAGCGAGGGCTGATGCACCAGCGCCCGCGCCAGTGCCACCCGCTGGCGCTGACCGCCGGACAAGCGCGCCGGCCATTCGTCGGCACGCTCGGCCAGCCCTACTTCGGCCAAAGCCTGTTCGGCTTCGCCACGACGACTGGCGGGCAAGCCCAGCGCCACATTGTCCAGCACGCTTTTCCACGGCAGCAGGCGCGCTTCCTGAAACATCACCCGCACGCTTTGCCCGGCAGGTTGTTGCAACAGGCCGCCATCAGGTTGATCCAGCCCGGCCAGCAGGCGCAGCAGGGTGCTTTTACCGCAACCGGAGCGGCCGACAATGGCCAGAAACTGACCCTGCGGAATGATCAGGTCCAGCTGATCCAGCACCAGGCGCTCGCCAAAGCGCCGGCTCAGGCCTTGCAGATGGATGGGGCTGACGGTATTGAGATCATCCAGTTTCATCATGCTCTCCTCAGGCGGCCTTGAAGTAGGAGGGATGCCAGCGCAGCCAGCGCCTTTCCAGTACGCGTGCGGCTACGTCCACCGCCTTGCCCAGCGCGGCATACAGCAGAATGGACAGCACCACGATGTCGGTTTGCAGGAATTCCCGCGCATTGGCCGCCAGATAGCCGATGCCGCTGGTGGCGGACAGGGTTTCCGCCACGATCAGGATGATCCAGGCAATGCCCAGTGCGTAGCGGATGCCCACCAGAATCGACGGCAGCGCCCCCGGCAGCACCACCTGACGGAACAAGGCCTTGCCACTGAGGCCATAGCTGCGCGCCATTTCCAGCAGTTGCGGGTCCAGCGAGCGGATGCCGTGATAGGTGTTGAGATACACCGGAAACAGCACGGCAAACGCCACCAGAAACACCTTGGCCGATTCATCAATGCCAAACCACAAAATCACCAGCGGCAGAATGGCCAGCGGCGGAATATTGCGCAGCATCTGCAAGGTGGTATCCAACAGCGTCTCGCCCAGCCGCGACACGCCAGTCAACAGGCCTAACAGCAGGCCAAGGCCGGCTCCGATGACAAAGCCCGCAGCCACTCGGGCAAAACTGACCGCCAGATGACGGAACAGATCGCCACTGCTGAGCAATTGCCAGAAGGCCACCAGCACTTCGGTGGGTGCGGGCAGAACCCGGTGGTTCAGCCAGCCAGCCACCGAGGCCAGCTGCCAGCACAGCAGCAACAGGATGGGCACCAGCCAGGGCAGCAGGCGTTGCCACAGGCCTTGTGCCAATGCAATAGAACGTGACATGGTCAGGCTCCTCAGGAAGCCGCCGCCAGGCGGGTTTCATTGGGCAACAGCTGATTGGCCATCACCTCACCGGCAGGCTGCTGGCCAAGACTGGCCTTGAGGCGATCCGGCAGATGCGGGAACAGCAGCTCGGCCACGCGGTAGGCTTCGTCCAGATGCGGGTAACCGGAGAACACGAAGGTTTCGATGCCCAGCTCGGCGTATTCCTGCATGCGCGCTGCCACGGTGGGGCCATCGCCCACCAGCGCCGTGCCTGCACCGCCGCGCACCAGACCGATGCCCGCCCACAGGTTGGGCGAGATTTCCAGCTTGTCACGGCTGCCGCCATGCAGCGCAGCCATGCGGCGCTGGCCTTCCGAGTCCGCCCGTGCCAGGGTTTTCTGTGCATTGGCGATGGTGGCGTCGTCCAGCCGGCTGATCAGCCGGTCGGCTGCGGCCCAGGCTTCTGCATTGGTTTCACGTACGATGATGTGCAGACGGATGCCAAAACGCACCGTACGGCCCAGTTTTGCTGCCCGCGCCCGTACATCGGCAATCTTTTTGGCCACTTCGACAGGCGGCTCGCCCCAGCTGAGGTAGACATCGACATGCTCGGCGGCCAGATCATGCGCAGCGTCCGATGACCCGCCGAAATACAGCGGCGGATACGGCTTGCTCACCGGCGGGTACAGCAACTGGGCGTCACTTACCTTGATGTGCTTGCCATCCAGATTCACCTTGTCACCGGCCAGCACACCCTTCCAGATATGCAGGAATTCACTGGCAGCTTCGTAGCGTTCGTCGTGGCTCAGCCAGCTGCCATCACCGGCCAGCTCCACCGGGTCGCCCCCGGCCACCACATTCACCAGCAGGCGGCCTTGCGACAGGCGGTCGAAACTGGAGGCCATGCGCGCCGCCACCGTGGGCGACATGATGCCGGGACGTACCGCCACCAGGAACTTCAGCTTTTTGGTGGCCGGAATCAGCGTGGCGGCAGTCACCCACGGGTCTTCGCACGAACGGCCGGTGGGAATCAGCGCGCCGTCAAAACCCAGGCTGTCTGCCGCGCGGGCAATCTGGGTGAGGTAGTCCAGGTCCACCGTGCGCGCCCCTTCCGGGCTGCCCAGATAACGTCCGTCACCATGAGTGGGGAAAAACCAGAAAATCTGCATGTCTGTATTCCTGTCTTGATTTTGTCTTGTTCTTGATTTGTTCTTGAGTCGCGCTCAGGGCTTCCACACCGCGTCCTGCACCTTGATGGCCTTGGGAATCAGGCCCAGCGCGTGGAAGGTGTCGGCCACCTGTTGTTGCTGCTGAATGGTTTTGGCGTTGACGTAGCTGACGCTGTAGTCCGGGTGGCGGCTGAGCATGGCGGCATAGGTGTCCGCCTCCAGCCCGGTGTAGCCGGACAGGGTTTTGGCCACGTGCTGCACATCACCACGCAGCTGCTTGTTGTTGTCGGTGAGGGCTTTGAAGACGATGGCAATCACCTTGGGATTGGCTTTGGCAAAATCGCGTGCCGCCAGATAAAAGGTGTTGTTGGCGCTCAGCCCCTTGCCGCTGGACAGCACCCGCACGCCACCGGCCCGACTGGCCGCAGCGTAGTACGGGTCCCAGATGCTCCAGGCATCCACGCTGCCACGCTCAAAGGCGGCACGTGCTTCGGACGGGGTCAGGTATACCGGGGTGATGTCGCTGTATTGCAGCCCGGCCTTCTTCAGCGCCGCCACGGTCAGATAGTGTGCGCTGGAGCCTTTGGTAAAGGCCACGCGCTTGCCCTTGAGGTCGGCCAGCTTTTTGATGGCAGAACCGGCTGGCACCAGGATGGCGGAGGATTCCGGCTTGGAAGGTTCCTGGCCGATGTAGACGATATTGGCCCCGGCAGCCTGGGCGAATACCGGCGGCGAATCGCCGGTCATGCCAATGCTGACACTGCCCGCATTCATGGCTTCCAGAATCGGCGGGCCAGCCTGGAACTCATACCATTTCACCGTCACGCCCAGCGGGGCCAGCTGCTTTTCCAGCGTGCCTTGCGCCTTGAGCGAAACCAGATTGATGGCGCTTTTCTGATAGCCCACGTTCAGGTCCAGCGCCTGGGCCGCCAACGACCAGCCAGCCAGCACCGCAAGGCCCAGTGTTTTTTTCAGGAGGGATGCAGTCATGATGGTGTCCGGTATTACAGGCTGATCAGCCGGGAGATAAAGTCGTTGGCATAACGCGGTGCATGCGGGGCTGGGGCATTCACCCCCAGCAGGGCAGCAAACTCATGCACGGCGGTTTGCAGGCGCTGTTCCAGTTCCTCGGCCAGTTCGGCCTCGCCATTGGCATTGGCGCCGATTTGCGACTCCACCGCATACACGCCCTGGTGGATGGCACTGGCCTTGAGCGCCGCCAGCACCGGCTTGATGGAGTAATCCACCGCCAGCAAATGGCCGGGGCTGCCGCCGCTGACCAGCGGCAACACTGGCTTGCCCGCCAGGCCGCCTTCGGGAATCAGATCCAGCAGCACCTTGAGCGCACCGGCATAGGCCGCCTTGTACACCGGCGTGGCGATGATCAGGCCGCTGGCCGCGCTGACCCGCTGCTGGAAGTCCTGGATTTGCGGATGGGAAAACTGGCCGTGCAATAGTGCATCGGCCGGAAAGTCGTGAATGCTGATGGTGTGCAGCTCGATATCCAGTGCGGCCAGCGCAACACGGCTGCGCTCGATCAGGCGGGCAGTGCGCGAGGTTTTGCTGGGGCTGCCGAGAATGGCAAGAACAGTCATGGGTGGGGGTTTCCGCAGTGCGTCATGGCAATGGACTGCACCTTAGCAGAGCCGCTTTATATCCATAAGCAAGAAAAACTGATCTTGTTATCAATAAAAATGCTTAGGATAAACCATGGCTCGAAATGCCGATCCGACTACCCAAATCACCCCGCTGCTTGCAAAATGGCGGCCTGTCATCTGGAAACCACCACCATGAGCCAGCATCTGCTGATCATTGATCCGCAAAACGACTTTTGCGACCACCCCACCGCCGCCCTGCCGGTAACCGGTGCCTGCCGCGATATGGAGCGGCTGGCCAAGCTGATTGAACAGCATGGCCCGGCCCTGGATGCCATCACCGTTACCCTGGACAGCCACCACCGCTATGACATTGCCCACCCGGCGTTCTGGTACGGCCCGGCGGGTGAACAGCCGCTGCTCTGCCCCATCACCCTGGCCGATGTGGATGCCGGGCGCTGGTTACCAGCCGATCCGGCCCTGTTGCCTGCGGTGCGTCATTACCTGCAACACTGCGCGCTGTTTGTCTGGCCGCCGCACTGCCTGGTGGGCAGCTGGGGCCACAATATTCACGACGGCCTCAACCAGGCACTACAGCAATGGGAATGCCAGCGCCTGCGCCCGGTGCAGTACCTGTTCAAGGGCCTGAACCCGCTGACCGAACATTTCTCCGCGTTCGAGGCCGACCTGCCGCTGGCGGATGACCCGACCACCTGCTTTAACCCGCCGCAGGTGGCTGCGCTGGTAGCGGCCCAGCGCGTCATCGTGGCGGGCGAAGCCCTGTCACACTGCGTGGCCAGTTCGGTACGCAGCCTGCTGCGCCATCTGGGGGCCGACTTTGCCCGCAAGCTGGTGCTGCTGGAAGACTGCAGCAGCCCGGTGCCAGGGTTTGAAGCACAGGCTGCAGACTTTGTCGCGCAAATCCGCCAACTGGGTGCGCAGATCCTCCCCAGCACGGCCCTGTTCGCCTAAGCCGTCAGGCAAACGAAAAGGGCGTGCCATCTGGCACGCCCTTTTTGCATTCCGGGGGCAAGCGCACCCCGGAAAAATCACTTAGTCACGCTCTACCGCAGCCAGTGCAGGCTGGTGGTGGCGACCCAGATTGAACATCTTGTACACCAGCGACACCGCAAGCAGCAGGCCACTGCCGACAAACAGCGATACGCGGGTATCCGGGTTTACCAGCATGCCAAACAGCACGCACACCAGGAAGGCAATGGTCAGCCAGTTGGTGAAGGGAAACAGGATGGACTTGAAAGGATGAGTGGCCATCTTGTCGCTATGCGCCAGACGGAAACGGGCCTGGCACACCAGCACCACAAACCAGGGCACCATGCCCGGCAGCACACTGGCGCTATACACATACACAAACACGCGTTCCGGATTCGGAATGATGTAGTTGAGTGCCGAACCCAGGCCGATGCAGGCAATGGTCACCCAGATGGCATTGACCGGCACGCCACCCTTGGACACCTTGGCCAGAAAGGACGGCAGTTGCTTGTTCTGCGCCAGGGTATACAGCATGCGGCCGCAGCTGTAGATGCCGCTATTGCAGCCGGACAGCGCTGCAGTCAGTACCACAAAGTTGATGACGCCAGCCGCTGCGGCAATGCCCACCTTGGCAAAGGTCAGCACAAAGGGGCTACCGCTGCTGCCAATCTGGTTCCACGGGTAAATGGCAACGATGACGAAGATGGCACCAACATAAAAAATCAGGATGCGCCAGATGATGTTGTTGATGGCACGCTTGAGGGTAACCTGCGGGTTCTTGGCTTCACCGGCGGTAATGCCCACCAGCTCTACACCCTGATAGGCCGCCACCACCAGGCACAGGGCAAACAAGAAGCCCTGCCAGCCACCGGCAAAGAAGCCGCTGTGCGCGGTAAGGTTGGCAAACCCGATGGCCGGCATATCGGCACCGCCCATCAGGATGAGCTTGAGGCCAACCAGAATCATCACCACGATGGTGGAAATCTTGATCAGGCCAAACCAGAACTCGAACTCGCCGTACAGGCGCACCGCCAGCAGGTTGGAGGCAGCCAGAATGGCGACAAAGGCAATGGCAGGCACCCACTGCGGCATGGTGGGAAACCAGTACTGCACATACACCCCGGCCGCAGTAATTTCGGAAATACCTACGGCAATCCACATCAGCCAGTAAGCCCAGGCTGTCAGGTAACCCCAGTAAGGGCTGAGGTATTTGTAAGCATAATGGGCAAAAGACCCTGCCACCGGTTCGGTATGCAGCATTTCACCCATGGTGCGCATGATGAAGAAAATAAAGACCCCGGCAATGGCATACGCCAGCAATACCGAAGGCCCCGTCCATTTCAGCGTGCTGGCCGAGCCCATGAACAGACCGACACCGATTGTCCCACCCAGGGCAATCAGCTCGATATGTCGTGCCTCAAGCCCGCGCTGCAGCTTTTTGTCACCTTGATTTTCTGACACGATTTATTTCCCGTTGGTTTCACATGTTTATAGCGACAGTCAAATACTGGCTCATATTCTGCCAAGGCCGGCATTGATCATCTTTGATCTGACTACGCATCCATGCTAACCACTTCACTGCAAGCACGCAATGAAATGCAGGTCATTGAAAACAATGGAAAACCACGCATTCGGAAACCCGAACGCACGCAATATTGATTATTCGAAAAACCGAATGATCCGGTATTTTATGCCTGCTTAAATAACAATTTTCATTCAAAAAAAGTCGCAAAAACATAAAAACAATTCACGCAACACCATACTCAATTCTTTTACTTTTATTTTGTTTTCCAATATCTGCACCACAACTGGCAATTGGTAAACCATACTTTCCCTGCCCGCTGCAACTGCCCGCAATCCTGGCGTCCACCCGCACCGATAGTCAGCTGATGTTGCTGGTTGGCAGGCTTTGCATCTTGTCCACCCGGTGAGATTGCGCAAACAGGCCAAGCAATACTTTCAATACGCATTTTCATTACCCATAATGGGTATTCAATCGCCCCCTCACCACAAGACGGTACAGGCGCATGGAAAAACTGCTCGCGGACCTGCTGCAAACCTCTCCCATCGGCATTGCCGTACTGGACAGCGAGCTGCGCTATGTCCACATCAACCATCAGTTGGCCAACTCCAACGGTTTGTCTCCTGAAGCGCACATCGGCCGCACACCGCGTGACGTGCTGCCAGAGGTCGGCCCCGGACTGGAAGCCATCATGCACAAGGTCATGGCCAGTGGCGTGGCCGAGTGCAATTTCGAGGCCAGCGCCGAGATTCCACCCGGGTCTGGCTGCATCACCTACTGGAATGCCAGCTACCACCCGCGCATTGACAAGCAGGGCCAGTCCTGCGGAATCATCGCCATGGTGGAGGATGTCTCGCTGAAAAAGCAGGCCGAACAAGCCATCCGCGCCAGCAGCGAACGCATACGCAAGGTGCTGGACGCCCTGTTTACCTTTGTCGGTGTGCTGGGTATCGACGGCACCTTGCTGGAAGCCAACCGCGCCCCGCTGGAACAGGCCGGGCTGGAACTGCCCCAGGTACAGGGCAAGCTGTTCTGGGAGTGCTATTGGTGGAACCACGACCCCGCCATTCAGCAGGCGCTGCAACAGGCCATCGCCAGTGCAGCCAGCGGCCAGACCGTGCGCTACGACGTGGTGGTACGCATGAAGAACGACAGCCGCATGACCATAGACTTCATGCTCAGGCCCTTGAGGGACGAAGATGGCCGCATCAGCAACCTGATTGCCTCCGGCATCGACATTACCGCGCGCAAGCAAAACGAACTGGCCTTGCAGATTAGCGAAACCTATTTCCGCGAAGTGGTGGAATCCACCCCGGACGGCCTGATGATGGTGGACCAGCATGGCGTCATCCGCCTGATCAACACCCGTATGGAGCAGCTGTTTGGCTACAGTCGGCGCGAGCTGGTGGGCGAAAAGCTGGATCATCTGCTGCCGGAAGGGTTTCGCAGCCAGCATGGCAGCTATGTCAGCGGCTTTTTCAGCCAGCCCGAAGCGCGTGGCATGGCCAATCGCAAGCCCTTGTTTGCCCAGCACCGCAATGGCACGCAGTTTCCCTGCGAAATCGGCCTCAACCCGCTGCATGTCGGTGGCGAGCTGCTTACCCTGGCCTGTATTTCCGATGTATCCGAGCGCTATTACGCCAAGCTGGACCTGGAAAAGGCCCTGCAAGAAAAAACCGTGCTGCTGGGTGAGGTACACCACCGGGTGAAGAACAATCTGCAGGTGATTTCCAGCCTGCTGAACCTGCAGGCCAGAACCGCCACGCCGGAAGTGAATAAGGCCTTGCTGGACAGCCAGAACCACGTCCGCTCGATGGCGCTGATCCACCAGCTGTTGTACGAGCGCAATGATTTCTCGCGCATTCCGATGTCGGTTTACATAGAAAGACTGACCCATCTGCTGCGCGATGTCAGCACCGGTTATGGCAATCACATTGTCTTCGGGTTTGAACGCAACGGGCCGGAAGCCTTTCTGGAGCTGCACAACAGCATTCCTTTCGGGCTGATCCTGAATGAAATCGTGGTCAATGCCTGCAAGCATGCGTTTGCACCAGGCCAGCCGGGCAAGGTGGAAATCCTGCTGCATTCAACCGAGCAGGTTCAACTGCAGATTCGCGACAACGGCAAGGGCTGCCCCGATGGCGTGCAGCTGGGCAGTACGACCACGCTGGGCTTCCAACTGCTGCCCATGCTGACCGAACAGCTCAGGGCGACGCTGACGCTGGACACGGCACCGGGCCAGGGCTGCTGCTTCACCCTGACCATTCCAGACCTTATCCGGGAGTAGATGCATGGCCAACCGCATCCAGATCGTCGAAGACGAGCGCATCGTGGCACTGGATCTGAAAATCGCGCTGCAAAGCCTGGGTTTCGACGTGGTGGCCAGTTGCGCAAGCGGCGAGGAAGCCATTGCCGCTGCCGGCAGCTTACGGCCAGATCTCATCCTGATGGACATCCACCTGGAAGGCGGCATGCCCGGCACCGAAGCCGCACTCATCATCCGCCAGACACTGGATATTCCGGTGGTGTACCTGACGGCCTTTGCCGAAGAAAACATCCTGCAACAGGCCGAGAAAAGCGCACCCTACGGCTATCTGCTCAAACCGTTTGAACTACGCGAACTGAACGCCACCATCCGCATGGCGCTAGCCTGCCGCACTGCCGAGCTGGAAGTCCACAAACAGCAAAAGCTGCTGATGCTGGCGGTGGAAACCGCCCAGCTGGGCATCTGGGAATGGGACCAGCAGCAATCTACATTTACCGGCCAGGGCTATTTCGGCAAGATCACCGGCCTGGACATGGCCCCGCGTCAGGAAACGGTTCCGCCCTTTCTGCGCCTGCTGGAACTGGCCGACCAGAGCCGGCTCAACCAGTTGCTGAAAGACCGTGGCCGGGTGGACATGATTACCACCATCACCCCGGACGATGGCGACGCGGTATGGGTGGAAATGTCGGTACAGGAATACGAACCGCAATGGCAGGAAAGCGCCAAGCAGATTGGCGTATTGCGTGACATCACCGAACGCATCAAGTCCGAACAATTGCTGCAGCAGGCTGGCGCGGTATTCCAGTCCACCGCCGAGGGCATTGTGGTGATAGACAGCGATAGGCTGGTGAAATCGGCCAACCCGGCTTTCCTGCGCATGACCGGCTACGCGCTGATGGAAATTCTGGGGCAGGATATCGACGATCTGCTGCACGTGAAAAAACACACGCCAGAGTTCTACAGCCAGCTCAACATGCTTGGCGATGTGGGCTGGCATGGCGAACTGATGTGCCAGCGCAAGAACGGCGAGCACTTTCCCGCCTGGGAGCACATCTGCCTGGTGTCCTACGACATGGACCTGCCGGCGCACTACATCATCGGCTGCACGGATGTCAGCTCCATCAAGAAAGCCGAAATCGAACTCAACCGCATGGCCTTTCATGACGCCCTCACCGACCTGGGCAACCGCTACCTGCTAAACGAGCAGCTGGCCATCGAACTAGAGCGCGCCGAAACCAGCGGCGGGCAGATGGGGCTGGTATTCATTGATCTGGACGGATTCAAACTGATCAACGACGGCATGGGCCATGCCATGGGCGACCAGTTTCTGAAGGTGGTGGCACAGCGCATCCGCGAAACCATCCGCCGCGCCGATATTCCAGTGCGCTTTGGCGGTGACGAATTTTTCATCATCTGCCCGCACAGTAACGAGCAGGACTGCACCACCATGGCCGACCGCCTGCTGGAAAAACTGGAACAGCCAATGCAGGCCGGCACGGAAAGCATTGTGGTGACCTGCAGCATCGGCATTGCCCTGTACCCGCAACATGGCACCAGCGCTGAAAAGCTGCTGAGTGCTGCCGACAGCGCCATGTACCAGGCCAAGCAGGCTGGCAAACGCCGCTATTGCACCTTCAACGAATCGATGGCTGAAAAAGTGCACGAGCGGCTGCGGCTGGAGCAAAGGCTGCGCCATGCAGTGAAAACCCGCAGCTTTACCCTGCACTACCAGCCGCTGATCCGGGTGGAGGACAACGTGCTGATTGGCTTTGAAGCCCTGCTACGCTGGCAGGACGAGGGGGTGAACATCCCGCCGGACGTGTTCATCCCGGTGGTCGAAGAGTGCGGATTGATTCAGGAGCTGGGCAGCTGGGTATTGCAGCAGGCCTGTATCGAGGCCAAACGCTGGAATGCTGATTACCACTACCCACTCAAGGTGGCGGTCAATGTGTCGGTCATGCAGTTTATCGAGCCGGATTTCCGCCAGCGTGTGGCTCGGGAGCTGAGCGACAGCGGTCTGGCCCCGCATCTGCTGGAGCTGGAAATCACCGAAAGCGTGCTGCAATCGCTGGAAAACAGCAAACGCATCCTGAAAGACCTCAAACAGATCGGCGTATCGGTCGCCATTGATGACTTTGGCACCGGCTATTCATCCATGGCCGTGCTGAAGGATCTGGCGGTGGACCGGCTGAAAATAGACCGCTCCTTTATCTGCAACACACCAGCACAAAGCCAGGACGCTGCCGTGTGCAAGGCCATCATCATGCTGGCCAAAAGCCTGATGCTGGGGATTACCGCCGAAGGAGTGGAGGAAATCACCCAGGTGGAATTTCTACGTGAAAACGGTTGCGACACCTTCCAGGGCTATTACTATTCACGCCCGCTGGATGCCCTCGCCATGGAGCAATACCTGCGTCACTACTTCAACAACGGCCCGGCGGCCACCGCCAGCACCCACCATTGAAGCAAGGGCTGGCGGCTTAACACACGCCCGCCCCAGGCCACGGCCATCCCAATCCCGCACGGCGGCAAGGTAAGTACCACGGCGGACCTCAGCCGATGTAAATCTGGGTAAAGCAACTCAAGCAGGCCGGGATTTCACCGATAGTTCTTATAAATGCAATAAGGAATCCAACCATGTTTCTGGGCGCAGTCGGTTCATTCATCAGCACCTCAGGTGGAGCCTTGCTCAAGGCGGGTTCATCCGTGGTAACCGAAGCCGCTTCCATTGTGGAAGCCCACCCGCTGCTGGCCGCTGCCGCCATCGGTGTCGGCATTTACGAATATGTCAGCAACCCCAGCCACCTGGGCAATTCGGTTGATACCACGGCCTGATACCGGCCCTGAAACCTGTTCCGCCCTGCCTCCATACCGGGGTGCTTTTGCTGCCAATCGCCAGGCGCCATAGCGGAAAGTCCATTTCCGGCAGGGTTTTGTCAGCCGCGCTAAGCCAGTCGTTCGTGAAAATCCGCCTCGCCCAGCCGCCAGTAGGCAGCCACCTTCACGCCTTCGCGCGGCAGCTGTTTTTCTTCCAGCAATACCGTGCGCGCCTGGCGCATCAAGCCCCCCTCGCCCGCGCACCAGGCAAAGCCATGGCCATCCGGCACTTGCCAGCTGTGCAACGCAGCCAGCAAGGCACCGCCATCGGTCAGTTGGGTGACCTCCCAGTGCGCCTGCAACGGCAGGTGCCAGCGCGCTGTGCTGTCGCCGCGCAGCAAAATCACCTCGACATGGGCACTGGGCGGTAGCTCGGCCAGACGGCGGCGAATGGCGGGCAAGGACGAGGCATCGCCCACCAGCAAATGCCAGTCCTGCTGCGCCGGGATAATCATCGAGCCCTTGGGCCCGGCAATGATGGCGCTCATGCCCTCCTCGGCCTGTTGCGCCCAAGTGGCCGCAGCGCCATGGCCGTGCAGGGCAAACTCCAGCGTCAGCTCGCCATCTTCCGCTGTTGCCGACAAGGGCGTGTAATCCCGCATCACGGTATTGCCCTGCTCATCCTGAAAAATAAATTTGATGTGGTCGTCAAAAGACTGTGACTGAAACCCTGCCAGGGCCTCTCCGGCAAAGGTAATGCGGGCAAAGCCGTCGTCGCTGCGCGCAACCTTGCGGACGGTGACATTGCGCTTGGCCAGCTCATATCTGACCCGTTCGATGCGGTGTTGCGGCAAAATGGTAGTCATGGCGACTCCAATTGATTGATAATATCACCTAATATGCAAAATAAAGTTGACCTTGTCAACAATGTTGACGACACCGCCGAGCAGATTTTCGAGGCCATCCACACCTTGATGCATCAATACCGCTCGCAGCAGTTTGCTGCGATCCGTGACGATGCACTGGGGTTGACCCATATGGAAGGCAAGGTGCTGGGCTATTTCTGCCGCTATCCGGGCAATACCCAGAGCGATCTCGCCCAGCACTCGGGGCGTGACAAAGCCCAGCTCACCCGGTTGATTGCCCGCCTGAAAGAAGCTGGCTTGCTGGAGGCCAAGGCCGACGAACGCGACCGCCGCAATATGCGGCTGTACCTGACTGCTGCCGGGCAAACACTGCACACCACCTTGCACCAGCACGGGCGTCAGTTGGCGGCACGTGCCATGCAGGGCGTCCCGACAGAACAGGCCGCCAGCCTGCTGCAAGCGCTGCTGCAAATCCGCCACAACCTGGAGCAGGAAGCAGGCAAATCCTGAACACCATGCAAACGGCCCCAAGGGGCCTGGTGTTGCGGCAGGCAGTCACCCGCTGGTCAGAAAGAAATTGCCCGTGCGACGGGAGAGCAAGGAAAATGAACAGCCAAGCCATCTATGGAGACATGTTGCATGATCAGCCATCTTGACCACCTGGTTCTGACCACCGCCCGCTTGGATGCCTGCCTGGCGTTTTATTGCGATGGCCTGGGCATGGCGCTGGAAAAATTCATTGGCGGCACCCCGCCGGTGGAGCGGCTGGCGCTGAAATTTGGCACCCAGAAAATCAATATCCACGTGCAAGGCAAGGAGTTCGAACCCAAAGCTGCCCTGCCCACCCCCGGCGCACTGGATCTGTGTTTCATCGCTGACATCCCGCTGGAGCAGGTAATCGCCCGCTTGCAAGAAAAACAACTGCTCATCATTGAAGGGCCGGTGGCGCGTACCGGTGCCAGCGGCAAAATCCGCTCCGTTTACCTGCGCGACCCGGACCAAAACCTGATCGAGATTTCCGAATACACGGCATGAACCGGCCATCAGCAGAATCACCTGCTGCAGCGCAGGATGACCGTGCTGTCAGCCTTCCGCATGCGTGCCGGCTAGCTTTTATTCAGGGGCAAGCGCTGGCGGCTGCGGCTTGCCAAAGTAGTAGCCCTGCAATTCGTTTACCCCCAGCGCCTGCATTTTTTCTGCCTGCTGCAGGGTTTCAATGCCTTCGGCAATAACCCTGATCTTCAGCCGCTGGGCAATAAACACCACGGCTTCGATGATGGCGATGTTTCTTTCATCAGCCGACTGAATAAAGGCCTTGTCGATCTTGATGGCGTCAATGGGCAGTTCGCTGATACGGGAGAACGATGAATAACCGGTACCGAAATCATCAATGTGGATTTCCGCCCCCAGCTGCTTGATGCGGAACAGCACCTGCTTGACCATTTCAATCTCGTTTTCGTGAAACACGCTTTCAGTCAGCTCGATAATCAGGTTGGCGGCACTAAAACCCTGGCTGGTAGCCCGTAATAGCTTGTCGACAAAATCATCCTGCAACAGCTGGTGCAGCGATACATTTACCGCCACTTTCACCGCCTCGTCATCGCCAGGAGGCAACAGGCTGGCTGCGGCAATGGCCTGCGCAATCACCCAGTCACCCAGCTCTACAATAGTGCCGCTTTCCTCGGCCACCGGGATGAACTCCACCGGGGAAACCAGCCCCAGCTCCGGATGCATCCAGCGCATCAGTACTTCAAAAGAGACTGGCCGGTGATCCCTAGCCGATACGATGGGCTGGGTGACAATGAACAGCTGCCGGTTGGCAATCGCCATGCGCAAGTCTTGCGTCAGGATTGACTTGCGCGTCAGCTGCGCCCGGATACCGGGATTGAAAAACACCACGCAGCCGGTACGTTTGGCTTCGCCAGCGGCAATGTCGGCGTACTGGAACAAGTTGTTGGGGTTATCGCAATCCTTTTCGGAAACCGCACCAATACTGGCATTGATGCAAACCATCTTGCCAGCAACTTCTAAGCGCTCATTGATTGCACTGCGGATCAGCTGACCCACTTCTCCCGGCGTCAGGGAATCCTCTCCCAGCTGCAACAGATAGAACACAAACTCGTCGCCACCCCAACGCCCCACCTGACAATCGACATTACTGAAGATGTCGTGGCTTAGCCGGGAGGCCAGCGCCTCCAGCCGCTGGGCCACCTGGCGCAGCACATCGTCGCCAGCCTCATGCCCCATGCCGTCGTTGATCTGCTTGAAACGATCCAGATTAACGAGAAAAACCGTGACATTGCCTGGCGTAATGCCGAAATACTTCACCAGATTGGACACGCCATGGCGGTTGAGCAGGCCGGTCAGCTCGTCGTGATAGGCCAGCCGCAGCAAATCCTTGCTTCTCTCGGCCACCCGTGTTTCCAGCGTATCGTTTTCGTATTGCAGCTTGGCCGCCAGCAAGGACACTTCATCCAGTAATTCCTTGTTGGACAAGGCCAGCCCCACGCTGCGGCGGATCAGCTTGTAATTGTTTTCGTGGCTGAACAGCATGACGCCGGAGAAAACAAACCCCAACGCCGCCAGGGCGATATAAGAAGGGATGCCGGTCAGGAGTAGCCGCACACAAACAGGCAGCAGCATCAGCAGGATATAGGCCTTGCCGGCAACTCTCAGGGAGGACAGGGTACCGGTGGCCCCGCCTGCCATCGAAGACAGGATGACGATAATGGCAAACTGCTGCCCCCCCTGATAATGGGCAATGCCCCACCAGCCCAGCCAGGCCCAGAGCCCACCGGCACTCAGCAAGCCCAGGCTCAGGTAGAACTTGTCGGCAATGAAAAAGGTTCTGGTGCGCCGGTAGCGCCGGGCCGCGTGCAGAAACTGCAGAAACCGCGCCAGCGTCAATGCCAGCGCGCCACCGGTCCACAACGGGACAAAACGGGATGCATCCTCAGACAGGATGTAGCTAATGATCAGCGTTGCCGCCAGATTAACCATCAAGCCCAGCGCGTAGTTCTTCAAGGACTCGCGCCATATTCTTTCCATCATTCCCTGCTGCATACACGGCCTTATGAATGGTAGTGCACTGTTTTTATTGTGGCCTTGAAATACCAGCACCCTGCCAGGCGGCCAGTCACAACCCACAGCAATACCGCCCCTCGCGCTGTAGGTTTATCTGCTGATTATAGGCATGAAGTCGCATGGGGCAGAACGGCGCTGCCCCACATTGACGCCACACGCCGCCAGCCCGCGCGATGCGGGCGGTTATATTCATCATCAGCCAGCTGTCCCGCGTGGCAGCCACCGCGTGATCCAGTGGTCCAGGCCACCGTGTGCCCCGGCAAGGGCATCCGTGTGCTTGACAAGACCATGCCGGGATTTCAGCCCTCCCGGCTAAGCTCCAGCAGGGCCTGGGCAAACCGGGCCAGCGGACGCGAATGGGTCGTGGCGCGGGTAAACATGGCAATGGGCGGCAACGTCCAGTCAAACGAATACGGCACGATGGCCAGCCCGGTTGTGCGCACCAGCTCTTCGGCAATATCTGCCGGCACAATGGAAACCGCCCGCTCGCTGGCCACAATCATCTCGCCAATCAGCTTGGAAGAATAACTCTCGACAATGGGCGCAGGCGGCGTAATGCCAGCCGCCAGAAAGATATCGGCCACCTGCTCCCGCATCGGCGTGTGGGGTGCGCCAAGAATCCAGTCCAGCGTCACCAGTTGCCCCCAATCCAGCCTTACCCGGCCCAGCTGCGCAGCCAAACGGCGGCTGGCAATCAGCCGTGGCTGCTGTCGGTACAGCAGGCTGAATTCCACACCACTCAAATCCACGGTGGATGAAGCCCGACCAATCACGATATCCAGAGTGTGATCCTGCAATTGCGGCAGCAGTTGATCGCTGGTGCCTTCGTGGATGGTAACGGTCAGCCCCTTGCTGTCCTCTGGCATGGCACGGCGGATGGCGGCCGACAGCAAGCGGCCAGAGATGAAGGGAATCACCCCCACGTGCAGGTGCGCATCAAAACCGGCCACCGTGCTTTCCATATCGCGCACCAAGTGGCCCAGATCGTGAATCATCGCCTGGGCACGGGCCAGCACCAGCTTACCCAGCGCAGTTGGGGCCATGCCGCGCACCGAGCGATCAAACAGCACCCCGCCAAACATACCTTCCAGTTCGGCCAGCGCACTGGTGATGGCGGGCTGGCTGCTGGCCATCTGTTCAGCTACCCGCGTTAGCGAGCCATGCTGCTGGATATTGAGCAGCAGGATCAAGTGGCGCATTTTCAGCCGCGCACTCAGGCGGCGCAACACCTCCTCGGCATTGATTGTGGTCATTCAGCCAGCTTCTCATAAGGTAAATGATATGGCTTGATAGTAATTCAAAATAAACAGCTTATGTTTACCGACTAGAATCACCTGCATCAACACAGGCAAGCCCGCACGGCACACCTGCCACCATAAACCACAGACAGAGAGCGACATGGACACCACCGATCGTCAGGCAGCACTGGATTACCACGAATTTCCCACCCCGGGCAAAATCGCCGTCAACGCCAGCAAGCCGCTGGTGACCCAGCGCGATCTGGCGCTGGCCTACACCCCCGGCGTGGCCGCTGCCTGCGAAGAAATCGTGGCCGACCCGCTCAATGCCAGCCGCTTTACCGCCCGCTCCAATCTGGTGGGCGTCATCACCAACGGCACCGCCGTGCTGGGCCTGGGCAATATCGGCGCACTGGCCTCCAAGCCGGTGATGGAAGGAAAGGCGGTACTGTTCAAGAAATTTGCCGGTGTTGATGTGTTCGACATCGAAATCAACGAAACCGACCCGGACAAGCTGGTGGACATTATTGCCAGCCTGGAATCCACCTTTGGCGGCATCAATCTGGAAGACATCAAGGCCCCGGAATGCTTTGAAGTGGAACGCAAGCTGCGCGAACGGATGAAGATTCCCGTCTTCCATGACGACCAGCACGGCACCGCCATTACTGTGGCCGCCGCCTTCATCAACGGCCTCAAGGTGGTGGGCAAGGATATCCGCCAGGTGAAGGTTGTCACCTCTGGTGCCGGTGCCGCCGCCCTCACCTGCCTGGACCTGATGGTGCACCTGGGCCTGCCACTGGAAAACGTCTGGGTCACCGATATCGAAGGCGTGGTCTACCAGGGCCGCACCGTACTGATGGACCCGGCCAAGGCCCGCTTTGCCCAGCCCACCGACGCCCGCACCCTGCACGAAGTGATTGACGGTGCCGACGTATTCCTCGGCCTGTCCGCTGGTGGCGTACTCAAGGGCGAGATGGTGGCGCAGATGGCCGCCCGCCCGCTGATTCTGGCACTGGCCAACCCGGCCCCGGAAATCCTGCCGGAAGTGGCGCATGCGGTACGCGACGACGTAGTAATGGCCACGGGCCGCTCCGACTACCCCAACCAGGTCAACAACGTCCTGTGCTTCCCCTATATCTTCCGTGGCGCGCTGGATGTGGGTGCCACCACCATCACCCGCGAAATGGAAGTGGCAGCGGTGTACGCCATTGCCGGCCTGGCTGAAGAAGAGCAGAACGAAGTGGTGGCCGCCGCCTATGGCAGTTACGACCTGTCCTTCGGCCCGCAATACCTGATTCCCAAACCGTTTGACCCGCGCCTGATCGTGCGCATTGCCCCGGCGGTAGCCAAGGCAGCCATGGACAGCGGCGTCGCCACCCGGCCAATTGCCAACCTGGACGCCTACACCGAACAGCTGCAGCAATTTGTTTACCACTCCGGCAGCTTCATGAAACCGCTGTTTGCCGCCGCCAAGAAACAGGTACGCGATGGCGGTAAAACCCGCATCGTATTTACCGAAGGCGAAGACGAGCGCGTGCTGCGCGCGGTACAGGTGATCGTGGATGAAAAACTGGCACGGCCGATTCTGGTAGGCCGCCCGGAAGTGCTGCTGGCGCGCATCGAAAAATTTGGCCTGCGCCTGCGCTTGGGCGAGGACGTGGAAGTCACCAACCCGGAATACGACGAACGCTTCCACCAGTACTGGACCAGCTACTGGGAGCTGATGTGCCGCAGCGGCGTTACCAAGGAAATGGCGCGCGTGGAAATGCGCCGCCGCCTCACGCTGATTGGCGCCATGATGGTGCGCCTGGGCGACGCCGACGGCATGATCTGCGGCACCGTGGGCAGCTATCACGACCACCTGCGCTATATCGACCAGGTGATCGGTAAAAAGACCGGCTCGGACACCTACGCCGCCATGAACATCCTGCTACTGGACAAGCAGACCGTGGCGCTGGTGGATACCCACGTCAACGACAATCCCACTGCCGAGCAGATTGCCGAATTCACCATCGCCGCCGCCGAGGAAATGACGCTGCTGCACATGAAGCCCAAGGCGGCCCTGCTGTCGCGCTCCAACTTCGGCTCTGGCAGCTCCGCCTCCGGCAGCAAAATGCGCCAGGCCCTGGAACTGATCCGCCAACGCGCACCAGGATTGGAAGTGGACGGCGAAATGCACGGCGACTGCGCGCTGGACGAAGCCCTGCGCATGGATATCCTGCCGATGTCGCGCCTGAAAGGTGCGGCCAATCTGCTGGTCTGCCCCAATGTTGACGCCGGCAATATCGCCTACAACCTGCTGAAAACCGCCGCTGGCAGCAATGTCGCCGTCGGCCCCTTCCTGCTAGGCGTTAACGCACCAATCAACATCCTCACCTCCAGCTCCACCGTGCGCCGCATCATTAATATGGCAGCACTCACCGTGATGGAAGCCAATCGCCAGACCGAACAGGACTAAACCACACCCGGCGGCATCCTCAGCCTTGCACGCCAGCAGGCAAGCCGGGCCACGCCATCAACATCAGCGTGGCCCGCCTGCTACCAACCGGCCGAAGCAGGACATATCTGCAACACCACCCCTCCCTGCCTCAACACCCCGCAGTAGCAAGGCCGCGCTGCAATACCAAGCCATCAGGGTAGGGCCTCCCCCGCAGCAGGACAAGTCACAGCGACATCCACCAACCCTGACCATGCTAGTATTAGCCTCTTGTATCCACGACCCTCAAGCCAAATGGCAAACCATAAGGGCCCCGACTTCACCATGAACCACTTTATTATTGGCCGCGCCCTGCTACTGGGCGCTCTGCTGCTGGGCGGCATCGCCCATGCCGAAACCGAAGACATTCCGCTGCCTGGCGATGTGCAAAACACCCCGCTCAAGAGCGCCAAAAAACCAGCGCATCACAGCAGCACCACAGCCAGCCAGGGCGCACGCAAACACGCCAGCAAGCCAGGCCGCCAGCATCACGCAAGCACCCGCCATGGCAAACACCACGGCAAGAAAGCCATCGCCCGCAAACCTGGCAAACATTCCCCGGCAGCCAGCAATAAAGCATCTGCCAAAAAATCCATTTCACATAAATCAAGTAAAAACAACAAGCTAAAGAAAAAGGCCGGCAAAAAGCACAAGAAATTACACTAAGACGCTTGCCAAGCACCCGGCGAAACGCTATATTGCAGCCCTTCGCCGGTGTAGCTCAGTTGGTAGAGCACCTGACTTGTAATCAGGGGGTCGCGAGTTCGATTCCTGCCGCCGGCACCAGAATTTTGCAGTTAGATCAAGGGGTTAGACGCCACAATCGTCTAACCCCTTTTTCTTTCCACCTCCAGCGTGGGGGATTTTGTACCGCAAATCCTCCCCGCATACTCCGCCAGATGCTCCCTTGATAAGTGAGCATACCGCCTCAGCATCTGCGGTGACTCCCACCCTCCCAGCTCCAGCAAAACATGCATCGGTGTTCCAGCCTGTGCCATCCAGCTTGCCTAGGTATGCCGCAGATCGTACCAGCGAAAATTCTCAATACCCGCCTTAACCAGTGCCGCGCGCCACGCCTTGGTGTTGGTCTGCTCGATAGGCTGACCCCGGTACGTGAACACATGCGTGTGATGCTTGCCAATCTGTGACCTGATCGCTTCGACTGCAGCATCATTCAGCGGAATGGCATGATCATTGCCCTTCTTGAAATCCTCCCCGTCGATGTTCAGCAGTCACGGTCCCAATCGATCTGCGACCACTGCAAACCAGTCACACTCGATTTACGTAGCCCAGGGTGTAGGCTGAACCGGACCGTTACCACCCTAAGACAGTCCACCAGAAGGTGGACCTTCAAATGCGGAGCAGACGAACGGTTGGTTTCGACCCGATCAATGAAGTGGCTGCCAGGAAGTCTCAACTTCTGGGTTGTCTGCCCCCCCCTTCGACCCTAGCCGCGTTGCAGTAGCAAGCCCCTAGCGCTCGGAGGGGGTGAGGCGCTGAGCCAGGGCCATTGAGAAGAAGTCGGTCACCTGCCTTACGCGCGCCGGGATGAATTTTCGGTTCGGCCAGATCAAACTCACGTCCCGGCTTTCACCAATGAACGCGTCGAGCACGGTCACGATCTGCGCGTTGCGAAGGTCACCCTCAAGGCTTGCTCGATAGAACATGCCAATACCCAGGCCCGCCTGTACCGCGTAAAGGATGGTCTCGATGGTGTTCGACGACAAGTTTCCGCTGACCCGTACCGAGTACTTGCCCTGAGGTCCCTCAAAGGCCCAGTCGTTCATGCCATTGAAGATGAGGCAGTTGTGCTGTTTCAGGTCTTCGGGCGTCAGCGGTATCCCATGCCTTTCCAAATAATCGCGCGCGCCAACGCATACCAACGAGGTGTTGATCACGCGCTTGACCACTGCATCGGGGCTGTAGACGGGGCTGATGCGGATGGCCAGGTCGATACCTTCGGCCAGCAGATCTTGCACGTGATCGGACAGCTGGATGTCCAGTGTCAGCTTGGGGTGACGTGCCATCAACTCTGGGACGAGCGGCAGTACATGCATCCGTCCAAAGGTCGACGCAGCTGCGATCCTGACGCGCCCAGAGATCTCTTGCGTGCTGCTCGCAATTTCACCAGTCACCTGAGCCATCTCCTCGAGCAGAGGCTTCATGCGCTTGTAGTACTGGTGTCCAACATCGGTCACCGTGACGACACGTGTGCTGCGTTGAAGCAGTTGGACTCCTAGCCGCCGCTCCAGGGCGCTTACCGACTTGCTGACGCTGGACTGTGACTCCCCTAGGCGTCGGGCCGCAGCAGAGAAGCCCTCTGTCTCGACCACAGCGAAGAAGGCGGTCAGCTCCTGAAATTGATCCATCGACGTGCCCTCAATACGAATTGGCGATAGTGACTGCTCGGACGGCGTATCTGGCCGTTGATTAATTCCATTTTGGAATTAGTGATATTAAAATACAAGATATTATCAACGATGTGAGATCAATCTAGGATGACTTCCATGCCTCTGGACCAGCCCTACCAAATTGGCCACGCAGCGAAGCAAGAAGACCGACGTCTTCACCACCCCGATTAACTCACTGGAGCGAGCACCATGACCGCCAGCAACGTAGCACAACAACAAACCATCACTCCTTCGACACCAGACCAATCCCTTTTCAACAAGACGGTCGTGGTGGTCGGGGGCAAGACAGGTATCGGCCTGGGCGTAGCCCAGGCGGCACACGCTGCGGGCGCTAAGGTAATCGTCGCCAGCCGTCGTCATTCGACTGCCGAGGAGCGGCCCGATTTGGCCGAGTACATCCAGGTCAGCCTGGACATGCGTGATGAATCGTCCGTTCGTGCAGCGTTCGACCACATCGGCGCGGTTGATCACCTCGTGGTCACCGCAGCGCCCGACCTGGGCAGCTGGGGTGGTTTGATGGATGAGGACATGCATGGCGTACGCAGCTACCTGGAAGGCAAGTTTCTGGGCAGCTGGGCCTGCGCACGCCACGCGGCTCCGCACCTCCAGACGGGCGGCTCGATCGTCTTTCTGACGGGGGGGATGGCCACAAGACCCAAGATCGGCTTTGCAGCCGTGACCTCGGCGTTTGCTGCGGTGGAAGCCTTGTCGGGCTCGTTGGCATTAGAGCTTGCACCGACCCGCGTGAATGTCATCCGTCCTGGATTCATCAACACGGACATGTGGAGCTTTCTGCCTGCAGAGCACCGCGACAGCCTGCGCCAAAAGGTGGCGGAGACATTTCCTGCCAGGCGTGCCGGACAGGTTGCCGACATCGGCCATGCGGCGGTATTTCTGATGACCAATCCCTACGTGACCGGCACCGTGCTTGAAGTTTCCGGTGGCGAGAACCTGGTTCCCAGCGTCTCCTAAATACCCGCCGTGAGCAAAACATGCTGCATCCACTCATCCCGCCAAGGCTAGTGCCGATGCTCATCAGAAGGCCGGTCGTCACTTCCTCACCCAAGCACCACTCCGGGTCGGGAGGGTGAGATAGGCAGGTACGAAGCGGCCGTTCAACTCATTTCCTATCCGAGCGGCCGCTAATTGTCATCTTGCAGACCGTGGCAGCCGACCAGTTGCATGGCTGCTGTAGCCAACTCCCAGCCACCTGAAGAGAATAGGACTGATCGCTAGTCAGTTGTGCGATTGCGCGTATCAGATAGCGCAATATCAATCT
This sequence comes from Aquitalea sp. FG25, assembly GCF_057809375.1. NCBI lineage: Bacteria > Pseudomonadati > Pseudomonadota > Betaproteobacteria > Neisseriales > Chromobacteriaceae > Aquitalea > Aquitalea sp. FG25. The sequence goes on along the minus strand of NZ_JBMDJV010000001.1, from coordinate 53,340 downwards.
CATTACTCTGCATTCCGAAGATTGCAGGTGCCTCAGCACGGATGATGTCGATGAAACGTCGCAGCCGTGCCGGGTAAAAACGGGCATAGGGGTAGACCAGGCTGACCGGCAGCGCTGCTGCCTGCCACTTGGGTGCCAGCTGTATCAGCTGCCCTTGCGCCAGATATGCCTCCATCACCCAACGCGAACCTATGCCCACCCCTACGCCTTGCAGTGCGGCACTGCGCAAGGCATACAGGCTGTCGGTGCTGAAACGCGGCCTGATCTGGAATTGCTTGCTCTTCCCCGTCTCACAGTGGGTCAATACCACGTCATTACGGTAAAAAGTTCGCAGTGCAAGCCAGGGAAGCTCCGCCAGCTCAGATACATCTTGTGGAATGGACTGGCCATTGAGTAGCAAGGGTGAGGCCACCACAATACGTGGTACCTGTGCCAGCGGAATGGCAACCAGGCCTGGGTCTGTCACCTCACCCACCTGAATTGCACAGTCGATACCGGCCGCGATGTAATCCTGGATGGCACGGTCATCATGCAACAGCCACTCCACCGCCATGCCCGCATGTTGTTGCAGATAGCGGGATAGTGGACCGATCAGCCTTTCCTGCCCAAAAGCATGCGGCACAATCACGCGCAGCACCCCCTCCGGCTCTTCCCGTGCGCCCTTGAGTTCCGACTCAAAGCGGGCCCAGCCTGCCAGCAGCGCCTTGGCACCTTCATAACAACGTTCACCGTCCTGGGTTAAACGCATGGTATGGGTGGTTCGCTGGAGCAGCCTCAAGCCCAATGTCCGCTCCAGCATTTGCAGCCGGCGGCTGACGGTAGGCTGGGTTGTGCCCAGTTGCACTGCTGCAGCAGACAGGCTGCCAGCCTCGACAATCCGGAGAAAGGTCAGCATCAATTCAATACGCTCGCCCGTACCTGCTTGCAAAGGCAGGGCAGTACGCAAGGCGTGGTTCGGTTTCTCATCATCCATTGCCAATGCCTCAACACTTGTCATACATATAATGTATAACAAATCTTCCAAATGCGCGCCTACACATGCACTCCACGTACATTCATGATGTGGCCGTCATCTCCACATTAACGAGGCCGCATATGCCATCGACCAAACTCTTTCCCGATTCCACGGTAGCCATGCCAGCCCCGGCTAGCGCACCATCCCTGTCAGGCTTCCGGGTACTGCTGATGGCAGCAGGTGCCGGGCTGTCCGTTGCCTCCCTGTATTACAGCCAGCCCATGCTGGGCGTGCTGGCAGGCGATATCGGCACATCCGGCCAGGCTGCCGGCATGGTGCCCACCCTGACACAACTGGGATACGCACTGGGCATTCTGCTGTTGGCACCACTGGGCGACAGGCATGACAGACGCAGCATCATGCTGGTGAAGGCTGCCTTGCTGGTACTCGCTTTGCTGCTGGCCGGGCTGTCACCTTCGTTGACAGTCCTGCTACCCGCATCACTGTTGATTGGCGTGAGTGCCACGCTGGCGCAAGATATTGTGCCGGCAGCGGCCACCCTGGCACCGGAGGCCCAGCGCGGCAAAGTGGTGGGCACCGTGATGACCGGCTTGTTAACCGGCATCCTGCTGTCGCGGGTGGTCAGCGGCGTGGTCGCTGAACAGTATGGCTGGCGTGCCATGTTTTTCATTGCCGCAGGCAGCATCCTGCTGACCGGGCTGGCAATCCGCCGCTTTCTGCCACGTTTTCAGCCCAGTACCGTTTTGCCATACCATGCCCTGCTGGGGTCTTTGCTTACCTTATGGCGTAATCACACGGACTTGCGCCGTGCCGCCATCGCGCAAGGCTTGCTGTCCGTGGGTTTCAGTGCATTCTGGTCCACGCTGGCCATCATGTTGCACAACAGCCCCTTCCACATGGGTAGCGCTGCCGCCGGCGCATTTGGTCTAGCCGGTGCTGCTGGGGCACTGGCCGCACCGCTGGCAGGCCATATTGCAGATCGCAGAGGGCCTGAAGTGGTGACGCGCGCTGGTGCTGGCCTTGCCGCATTCGCCTTTGTGATGCTGAGCTTGGCCCCTTTAGCGTCGATGCAAGTGCAACTCATACTGCTGGCGGCAGGGGCCGTGCTGTTCGACCTTGGCGTACAAGCCAGCCTGATTGCCCACCAAGCGGTGATTTACCGGATCGACCCTGCTGCACGTAGCAGACTGAATGCCATCTTGTTTGTCTGCATGTTTATTGGTATGTCGCTGGGCTCGGTGCTTGCCAGTGCTCTGCTTGCACGTTACGGATGGTGTGCGGTCACCGTTTTTGCAGCATTTGCCTCGTTGCTAGCCCTGGCAGTGAGATCTTTTAACAACATCCTCCCCTGAATTTTGACATGTTGCCGGATCGACCACCCATGGATGGGGACTATGAGCTCTCAATCAAACCATCCCGCATGCTACAGCCAGGCAGATAGCTAGGCGGACGCTGTTCTCATGGAATTTCGTGCATACGAAAGGGATGACTGCATGCGAGGTTTTTGCCGAAACGGGCAATAACCCCCTCGGCGGCAGGCCCGGCAAGGATGTCATGACTGCGCTGGCCATGTAGCGATGGTGGCGCGCAACGACAAGGGCAAGCAGGCGCGGCCAAAACCTTGCTGAAGATTGCCAAGGCACGCCCGGCGATACTGCTGGGGCTGCAGGTGGGCTAAGTTTGGCTGGTTCAGGATGGGAAGAGAAGGCGCTGCACTGGCAGCGCCTTTTTTGCGTCCGGAGGGCATGATCCACACTCAGCGCTCGCGTTTACAAGACGCTGGATGCGACAGCGTTGGCCCAGCAACATTGGATGATTAATGATAAATTACCAGCACAATAAAATAATCAGGCTATTAGCATGCAGGTGGGCATCCAATATACGGAATCGGTGACAACGCTGGGCTTGTTTCTTGTGTTTTCCACTGCCCTGACCTTGCTGCTGAACCGCAGGAAATCCAGTCGATCCCATCAGCTTGCCAGCTTGGCACACGGAGCCATGCTGCTGGGTGCATGGCCCATCTATCTGCGCGACCAGTTACCCGAGCAGTGGGTGTTTATTCTGTACAACCTCGCTTTCCAGGCTAGTTTGTTCTCCAGTTGGCTCAGCATGATGTATTTCCATCAGCTTCAGCACAGCCACCGCCACTTGCGTTATCTGGCATGGGGAGCATGGCTGGCAGGCTTGGCTGTAATGGTGATTTATCCGCAGATTCTGTTCCAGTATCGCTTTCGCATGCTGGTCGCTCTGCCTCTATTCCTGTTTCTTTTCGGCATGATGGCATGGGTAAGCAAACGTATTCACAGCGACCACCGGCCACTCTCGCAGACAATCTGCCTTTATCTGTGTTGGATAGGATTTGCCGTCACCTCGCTGCGGTTGATCAATGCTCTGCATATCCGTACCCCTTTTCCGCTGGAACAGGACATGGCACTGCAATCCATCCTGATGACGGTGATGGCAATCTGCATGTTCAGCCTTGCCTTGGCTCTGGTGTTTTGGCAGTACGAAAATGGCACGCAGCAATTGCAGCGACTCGCGGATATGGACGGACTCACCAGCCTGCCCAACCGTCGCAGCTTTGTGGAACTGGCAAACAGCGTATTGAGCAGGCAGCCGGTTTACAGTTTGCTGGTGATCGACATCGATCATTTCAAGCAGGTGAATGACAGGCATGGCCACCAGGCGGGGGATCAGGTGCTGCGCCAATTGGGCGAGCAGTTACGCTTGCTGGCTCGTCAGAATGATTTGCTGTGCCGCTATGGCGGTGAAGAATTTTGCTTGCTGTTACCGGAAACCAAACCCGCCCAAGCGCTGGCACTGGCTGAGCGTTTGCGGCTGCATGTCAGCCAGCAGGTATTCGATGTCGGTAATGGCGTGCAGCTGGCCATAACCCTGAGCATTGGCGTGAGTAGCAGCCCGCGTGCGCAGCAGGCATTGGCGCTGGATACCATGTTTGCGCTGGCTGACGAGGCGCTTTACCTTGCCAAGCAGCAGGGACGCAATCAGGTGGTGGCTGCGGCGGAGCCAGTCGCGGAGCCGGTGCTGGTTCCAAGCAAGCTTCACCGTTGAGCGTTCTTTACTTAGGGCAAGAACCAACCCTCGGCACTGCTTGCGCAGCGCCTTTTTCATTTCCCCACCCTGTCTGCACCAACCCCTCCCTCTCCGCATGGCGCGCAGACATAACCCTACACTCAATCCGGATATGTTGTTGTGCTAGACGATGGACTTTTGTCTATGCTCCAAATGTAAATGCACGAACCCGGCAAACGGGCATATCGATTCAATTCTGGTCGGAGCGTGTGACCTATGCGGCAATCCAGTTGGCCGGAGACTGATGATTTCGAACTATTGGTCACCTCCTCTCCCACCACTTCCCAGCGCAGAGCCATGCTGTACCTGTTTGCCGGCTCGGCGGTGCTGCTTGGCGTGGCCATTCCCTTTGCACAGCTGGCGCTGGGCAAGGTATGGGCCTTCATCCCGATTTACCAGTCGGCACTGGTGGTCAACGATCTGATTACTGCCGTGCTGTTATTTGGGCAGTTTTATATTCTGGGCTCGCGGGCAATTCAGATGCTGGCCACGGCTTATCTGTTTACCGCTTGCATGGCAATAGCACATGCATTGACCTTTCCCGGCCTGTTTTCCACCGGTGGTCTGCTTGGAGCGGGACCACAATCCACTGCATGGCTGTATATGTTCTGGCATGGCGGTTTTCCCCTGCTGTTAGTTGCCTACATGCACCAGGCGAAAAAATCATCATCCCCGCCTGAGGTAAAAGTAAAGCCCGGTCGAGAAATTGTCCTGGCCATCATGGCCGCAGTCTGCCTGACGGTATTGTTTACCCTGCTGGCCACCCGTTTGCATGGCAGCTTGCCAAGCATCATGCGCGGCAATCACTACACCCCGGCCATGCGCGTGGTGGTGGGAAGTGTATGGGGGCTCAGCCTGCTGGCATTCCTGCAACTCTTGCGCCGCAGCAAACATACCGTGCTGGATTTGTGCCTGAGCATGGTGATGTTTTCCTGGCTGTGTGATATCGCTTTGTCCGCCATGCTGAACGCTGGCCGCTTTGATTTGGGATTTTATGTCGGCCGGATTTATGGCCTGCTGGCGGCCAGCTTTGTACTGATCATGCTGCTGATGGAAAACAGCTTGTTGTATGCACGAATGCTGAAAACGGCAACCATGCTGCGAGAGGCAAAACTGGTGGCGGAAGACGCCACGCAGGCCAAATCCATGTTTCTGGCCAATATGAGCCATGAAATCCGCACCCCGATGAATGCCATCATCGGCCTGTCCTACCTCGCACTAAAAACCGAGCTGGCACCCCAGCAACGCAGTTATGTCAGCAAAATCCATAATGCCGGCACCTCGCTGCTGGGTGTGGTCAACGATATTCTCGATCTGTCCAAAGCAGAAGCAGACCGTATAGAACTGGAGAACGTCAGCTTCTGCCTGGACGATATTCTCGAGCATGTCTCCTTGTTCCTGGCCCAGAGCGCCGCCGACAAAAACCTGGAGCTGCTGTTCGAATACAACCAGACAGTGCCGCAAGGGCTGGTGGGGGATCCGCTCCGGCTGGGTCAGATCCTGACCAATCTGGTTGGCAATGCCATCAAGTTTACCGATAGCGGGCAAGTCAACATCAGCATCGGCGTGCTGGAGCAAGTGGGCGACAAGCTAAAAATACATTTTTGCGTTCGCGACACCGGCATCGGGATGGATGAGGCCCAGCGCGCCAGCTTGTTCCAGCCCTTCCAGCAGGCGGATGGCTCGACCACCCGCAGGTTTGGCGGTACCGGACTGGGCCTGGTCATTGCCAAACGGCTTATCGAACTGATGGGAGGGGAAATTCAGCTGGAATCCCGTCCGGGCCATGGCAGCGCCTTTATGTTCAGCATCTGGCTGGGCATGAATGCGCGGGCCGTAAAATGCCTGCAGGACTTGCCAACCAGCCTGAAAGGCAAGCGGGTACTGGTTGTAGACGACAACGCTTCTGCCCGCGACATCCTGTCCGAGCAGTTACGATCGATGGACTTTTCCGTCAGCGCCAGCAACTCCGGCCACGATGCGCTGCAATGTTTGCAACAAGCCAGTGCGGACCACCCCTTTGACATGGTTTTTATCGACTGGATGATGCCGAAAATGGACGGTATTGAAGTCAGCCGGATCATTCGCAGCCGCCATCCTGACATATGCGTCGTCATGGTAACGGCCTTTGGTCATCACGATATCCGTGCACAAGCCGAGGCCATCGGGATCCAAGCCTTTCTGGTCAAACCGGTAAACCAGTCATCGCTGCTCAATGTCATGCTGCAGCTTGCCGGCATGGATGCTCAGCAGGATGTCAGCCAGAAAACCGCTGATGCCAAGCTGCCCAGGCTAAATGGCATGCGGGTTCTGCTGGTTGAAGACAACAAGATCAACCAGCAGATTACGCTTGAGCTGCTCGACTGGGCCGGTGCCAGCGCCACGCTGGCAGAAAACGGCCAGCAGGCAATCGATCTGTTACAGCGACATGGCCCGTCCAGATTCGATATCGTATTGATGGACGTACAGATGCCGATTCTGGATGGCATGGAGGCCACGCGCCGCATCAAGCAAGACGCGCGTTTCGCGCACCTGCCCATCATTGCCCTGACCGCAGATGCGGCAAACCGGGAAAGGGAGCACTGCGCCAGGGCCGGCATGGTGGACCACATCATCAAGCCCATCGACCCGCATCTGATGTTTGAAACCATGCTGCGCTGGGGGCAGGCTGCCATGCACGATGCAAACAGCACACCATTAACCATGGCAGCAGAGGATAAACACGATGCCATCCCGGAGCTGGCTGGCGTCGCGGGGCTGGACCAGGCGCTGGGGCTGGTTCATGTTGCAGGCAACCAGGCCTTGTATCTGCATTTGCTGCAGCAGTTCATCGCCGAGGAATCCACTGCGGTCACCAGGCTCACCGCCGCACTGCAACAGGGGGACGCCAGCACCGCCGGGCGCATCGTCCACAGCCTGAAGGGTATTGCCGGCAGCATCGGTTTGTCACGTCTGCAGGCCGTGTGCGTTGATTTACAGGAAATAATCCGGCAGGGACAGGATACAGCCCCCCTGCTGTCGCTGCTGGATCAGCAACTGACCGAAACCATCACCGCCATGCGCGCTTCTCTGCAGGCACTGCCACACGCCACACACACCGCTACCGGCCAGCCCGAAACCATATTGCCGACACTGGCAGCGCTGCTGGCTAACGGTGACGGAGAGGCACTCAGCTATTTTCTGGAAATGGCGGACGCCATCAAGCGCATACTGCCAAGCAATGACTTTCACGCGCTTGAACAGGCGATTCGCCAGTTCGACTTTGTTGTCGCCTTGCATATCGTGACCACGGCGCAAGGCCATCTCGACCCAGGATGAAAGCGTTTCAACCATGATTTCCATTGCTGAATCCACGTCCCGGCAAACCGTGCTGATCGTCGACGACACCCCGGAAAACCTTACCCTGCTTTACAGTCTGCTGAAAGACACATACCGGGTGTTGGTAGCAAACAGCGGCGAGCGGGCCTTGCAGTTACTGGCAGCAGAAGCCCTGCCCGACTTGGTATTGCTGGATGTGTTAATGCCAGGAATCGGCGGTATTGAGGTGTGCCGGCAATTGAAGAGCACCGCACGCACTGCGCATATCCCTGTCATTTTCCTGACCGCCATGGTTGAGCGTGAAGCAGAGCAGGCCGGGTTTGACGCCGGTGCCGTGGATTACATCGTCAAGCCATTCTCACCACTGGTGGTACTTGCTCGTGTCAGAACACACCTGAAGCTAAAAGCCGCCGCTGACTTTCTGCAGGATCAGGCGGCTTTTTTACAAAAAGAGGTAGAAAAACGCACCCAGGAAGTCCAGGTGATTCAGGACGTCACCATCATGGCCATGGCCTCGCTGGCCGAAACCCGTGACCATGAAACCGGCAATCACATCCGCAGGACACAAAACTATGTCCGCATCCTGGCCGTGCAACTACGTTCACATCCCCGATTCCAGCATTTTCTGGACGAACAGACTATCGAATTGCTGTATAAATCCGCGCCCTTGCACGATATAGGCAAGGTAGGCATCCCGGATTACATCCTGCTAAAACCGGGGGCCCTGAGCGTAGAAGAGTTTGAAATCATGAAAACCCACACCATCCTGGGGCGGGACGCCATTGCCGTGGCAGAAAAGCTGCTTGATGCCCCCAGCAGCTTTTTGCGGCTGGCACGTGAAATTGCCAACTACCACCAGGAAAAGTGGGATGGCAGCGGTTACCCGGAGGGATTGGCTGGCGATGCCATTCCAATCTCGGCACGCCTGATGGCCGTTGCCGATGTTTATGATGTGCTGATTTCACGCCGCGTCTATAAGCCGCCATTTCCGCATGCAACTGCCGTAGAGATGATTCAGGCAGGCCGTGGTCAGCATTTTGACCCGGACATCGTTGATGCCTTCTTGCATGTGGCAGAGGACTTTCACCAGATTGCCTTGCAATTTGCGGACAAGCACGAGCAGGACGAACCGGGTTAAGCCGTATCTGCACGGCAAAACCCGCCACCCTGTTGCTGCGGCCAACTCCCCAAGCGACAGCAATCGCACTAGCCAGCTGGAAATGGCAGGATCTGGCAGGCTAATTCCAATGGCGTACAGGCAGCACCCGTGCTTCTGCATATACTGCCAGCCTCTAGTTTGGTGATTTACCCACGCGATAAAAGGAAATCAGATGCTGACCAGTGCACGTAACCAATTTACCGGCAAAATAAGCGCCATCGAATCCGGCGCAGTGAATGACGAAATCGACATCACCCTTTCCGGCGGCGACATCATCACGGCAATCATCACCAGCCGCAGTACCGCGAGTCTTGGCTTAAGTATTGGCAGCGAAGCCGTGGCCATTATCAAGGCACCATGGATCATTCTGGCCAACCCCGAATCGGGCGTCAGACTATCCACACGCAATCACCTGCAGGGCCTGGTAGCTGCCATCAACCAAGGTGCCGTGAATACCGAAGTGGAAATCAAGCTGCCCGGTGGAGACAAGCTGGTGGCCATCATCACCCAAGAAAGCGCCACGGCACTTGGGCTGGATATTGGCAAGCCGGTCAGTGCATTTTTCAAGGCATCCCACGTCATTGTTGGGGTAAGCAGCTAAGCTGCCGTCACGGTGCTGGCCAGCCAGTGGGCAGCACCGGCTCCTTCCGTTTGTGACTTTCAACTCCGGTCAGCGCAAGCTGCCCGCGCCGGGCTTAAGGGAGTCAATGCAGCTCCCCATGCAGACAGAACAAGACCACAAAAAGCAGGCCTTGAAATAAGTACCGATAGGCATACACGTCGCGCCTGACGCAAACAGTCAAGCTCAGCCGCAAGCAGCCACTTGCTGCTGCAATGCGGCATGGCCCGCCAAAAAGTCAGCCTTGCATCAAACAAAGCCGGTAAAGACCAATTCTTGCAGACAGTGTGCGCTATGCTTGAGACATTCATTTCAGATGCATGTCTTCGGGAGATCTTCATGACAAAACCGGCAGCAGAGCAGTCTTGGTTTATCGATACTTTTGAGAATGCACAGCATTTTGGCAATATGCTGGAAAACATCTGTGACCCATTTGGTATTGGCAAATCCGCCATCCACACCCAGTTGGCCTGGCTATGCCATCCCGGCAAGCTTGCCGAATCCAATGTATTGCTGACGCAGAAGCTGTTTGACCTGCAACAGTATGCCGCCCGCCACTGCTGGGGCATTCAGGGGCCGGAGGTAGAAGAAGCCCATCCTGAAGACACCCGTTTTGCAGAGCCGGAATGGTCGGACAGTGTGTCGTTCGACGTTGCCAAACAGTGGTATCTGATTCTCACCCACCACATTCAGGACATGCTGTACGACACCCCTGGACAGTCGGTGCAGGCCAAACGACAGGCTGCTTTCTGGTGTCGTAACTGGCTGAATGCGCTCTCCCCCAGCAATTTTTTCTGGACCAATCCAGTTGCCATGCGTCGCGCCGTGGAAAGCAATGGCGAAAGCATAAAGCTGGGCTGGCAGAACTTTTTGGAAGACGCCAAGCTGGGCACGGTACGCATGAGTAGTACCGAGGAATTCAAGGTAGGGGAAAACCTGGGCATCACCCCAGGCAAGGTCGTGTTCCGCAATGAGCTGTTCGAGCTGATTCATTACACCCCCACCGCCAAGGCCGTGCATCAGGTCCCGGTGGTGATTGTGCCGCCCTGCATCAACAAGTTTTACGTACTGGACCTGACCCCCAAAAAGAGCTTGATCCGCTATCTGCTGGAGCAAGGGCTGGATACCTACATCATCAGTTGGCGCAACCCCGGAGCCGAACAGGCCAGCACCACGTTTGACCAATATCTGCAAGACGGGCTGGATCAGGCATTCCGGGTAGCTCGTGCGTTGTCCGGCCAGTCCCAGGTCAATGCCGTAGGCTACTGCATAGGCGGAGCCATGCTGGCCACATGGCTGGCATGGAGCAGCCAGGAGTACGCAGCCAGCATCAACCCCGTCGCCAGCGCCACCTTTTTTGCCACCCTGGTGGACTACCACAGCCCTGGTGATATCGAAGTATTCATCGACCCGGCCACGCTGGATTGGCTGGATGGAAAAATGGCCGAAACCGGCTATCTGGATGGCAAGGACATGGCCATGTCCTTCCGCATGCTGCGCCCCAATAGTCTGATCTGGAATTACGTGGTTCACGGCTGGCTCTACGGCGAGAAACTGTCGGCCTTTGATGTGCTGTACTGGAATATGGACACAACCCGCATGCCCGCTACCATGCACTCCTGGTATCTGCGCCAGTTTTACTTGCACAACAATCTGATCAAACCCAATGCGCTGAACATTGCCGGGCATGATATCAATCTGGAAAACATCACCCAGCCGGTGTATGAGGTTGCCGCCGTGGATGACCATATCGCACCATGGAAGCAGTCCTTCCGGCTCAATCACCTGATCAGCGGTGACAAGCGCTTCGTGCTGTCTACTTCTGGTCACATCCTCGGCATTGTCAACCCGCCGGTCAGTCCACCCAAACGGGCATTCTGGGTGGGCCCGGTAGAACGTCACCAAAGCCCGGAACACTGGAAACAAACCGCAGAACACCATGCTGGCAGTTGGTGGGAGGACTGGATGCAATGGCTGAAACCACAATCGGGCGCACTGGCCAAAGCCCCTGCGGTCAGCAGCCGCCAGTACCCGGCACTGGCCGACGCACCGGGCAGCTACGTGCTGGAGCCATAAGCCAGCCCCATTGCTGTTGCTGCTGTATCGCCTGAACCGGTGGCAAAGCCCTGCCGGCCTTCACAGCCTTTGCTGCCGGGCCGGCACCTTGCCCTGCCATGGTGGCGGTACCAGTGTCCGTACGTTCCAGCAGGCCAGTACGCCCCACAGCACCGCCAGTCCATTCCCCAAGGTAAACAGCACATGAAAAACCTTGGGCGCGGCAAGCCAGCCTTCCAGATGATTTTCCCCCAGCAGCAATGACAAGCCACAGAGCAGCAAGGTGACATTGCGCTTGATGCGCAGATCCGGCTGCCGGGCTGTCCAGCCGAAGACACTGGCGATAAACAGGTCGAAAAAGGCAATTTCGCGCTGCCAGTGTGCAGACATGGCCCAGCTTGTTCCTGCAGCAGTCCACTCAGGCAGGACAATATGTGACACGGCAGCACACAGCGCCGCCACCGCCCACAGTTTCAGCAAAATATCAAAACCGGTGCATGCCGACGGGCTTGTTACCTTTGCTTTCTGGATTGACATCAACACACGCCTTCTGCAGATAAAGTGTGGATTGCCCTTCTTGCCGGACAATGAGCGGCAACCTTTTTTTAAGCACCGCTGGAACATGATATTACTTACATGTCATACTTGGCCATTACCAAGAAAGTGTCATCATGCAACGTGCCGCCCTGTTCCTGCTCGCCACTCTCAGCTGGCAACCCCTGTTTGCCAAAACCCCAGCCCAAGTCAATGACCAGCCGGCAGAAGCCCAGTTAATCGAACATGGCAGCTATACCAACAAGGACGGCAACACCGTACACCGCCCGGCTCACAGCAAATCTGGCCAAACCCCACGCGGCGCTACCGCAAAATGCCGCGATGGCAGCTACAGTTTCAGCCAACACCATCGCGGTACCTGCTCTCGCCATGGCGGGGTCAGCGCATGGTTAAGCTAGCCATCGGCCAAGCAACACCAGCGCCTCACACATCGTCTGGCCAGCTCGGACATTGTTAAATCTGCTGACAAAACCCATGCCTCAACGTTGCGCCGCCTTGGCGCGGCTTCACTTCAAGGCGGTGTGCATCGCTCGTCAAGCCCCACACCACGCCCTCGCCACTGTCTGCGCTTTAACGCGCATTGCATGGATGGACATAGTTAATTCACCCCGGCCAGGTTATTTCTCCACACAAACAGGTGTCTGGCATTTATAAAGAAAACAAAAGAGATTGCCGCCGCAAAGGAGCACCACCTCATGGCTGCCCTGCCATACAGACTGTTATCAATACTGCTGTTGATGCCATGCCTTGCGCACGCATCAGAACCCGACAGGATCATCGATCTTGAATGTGACTATCTGCCCAATATCTGCAACCGGCCAGGCGACCCAACACCGGGCATGATGATTGAAATTGGCAGCGAAGCCATACGCCGGGCAGGTTATATTCCGCGAACGAAAATTCGCCCGTGGAATCGCGCCATGCGCGAAGTCATTGACCACCCCAATGCGGTCATCATCTACTTTGCCCGCACACCAGAACGCGAGGCTTTATTCCGCTGGATTGCCATCACCAACACCACGGATTTCAAATTCTTCAGCAAAGACGGGGCCCCGCCCTACCACTCCGTGCAGCAGGCCGCTGCCGCAGGGCGGATTGGTGTGCGCAGTGGCTCCAGCATCATCAGTTGGCTGACCCGGCAAGGCATCACCCCGCAACAGATGGAACAAAGCCAGTTGGCTGAAATGGCCAAAATGCTCAAAGCCGGGCGTATCGGCAGTTTCCTTGGCGCATCCATCACCTTCAAATCCATCTATCTGCAACAAACCGGAGCACTACCGGTAGAAGGTGATGTGGTTTACAGCAGCCAAAGCTGGATTGCATCCGGGCCACGATTTCCGGCAGAAACCGCCGCCAAGATTGCTGCCGCATTCAGCCGCATGAAACAAGATGGCGTTGTCGAACAGCTCATGCACAAATATGGCAGATAACAAAGCGTAGCATCACCGCCACCAGTGAAATATCCGCCATACTTGTCATCAAAAATTCATCTTCATCAAAAATCAAGTCATTACAAGGACGAGATAAGCATGGCAGCAACAGGTCACGCGCATTTCATAAAACGCTGATTAATATATACATGGCAAACCCAGTACCGTGCATTGCACCAGTAGTGCATGCCATGAATTTCAATTTTCACCAAGCTCGCCATTTAATATATCCTTACAAAGATTGACATCGTCGCACTCAACGCTTGCAAACCGGCCGTCGCCATCAATTTTGCCGAGCCGGTGACAATAGGCGCAGCTACCCATGCCGCCGAACCGATGTACTTTGCATAAATCCGGCGCAACCGGATACTTTGACACACCGACAAGAATTCAGATGGGAGAGCACTTTTGAAAGTACTGCTGATCTGCCCCTACCTTGATGACCCTAGCATCAAGCGTAACGACTTTCTTCCATCTGCAGCCCTGCTAAGCCTGGCATCGGTGCTGCGCGCAGCCGGACACGAACCGGTATTGCTGGATCTCAACAGCAAACGGACCCACCAGCAGCCCGAACCGACCCGTTACTGTCATGAGCGCATCATCGAGACAATCCAGCGGGAAAAACCCGGCTTTGTCGGCATATCCTTTCTGTTTTCCGGTTTCATGCAAACTGCCATGGATTATGCCCGGACAGTAAAGCAGACCGATCCCAGCCTGAAAATCATGACCGGCGGTATTCACGCCACCACCTACCCCAAGGAAATCCTCAGTTTCTGCCATGACTTCGACTACATCGCACTTGGCGAAGGCGAACCGCAAATGGTGGAAATGGCCAAGCGTATTGCCAGCGGTACGCTGGGAAATTTGCGCGAGATTAAATCATTTGCCTTCCGCGACCAGGATGGCGCGGTGCATGTAAACCAGGAACGGGAATGGATCAACTACGAAGATCTCCCCATGCAAGCCTGGGACATGGTGGATTTCACCGAATTTGAAATGGACCTTGGCAACTACTCCAACTTCAAGAACCATGACATCAAGAATGTGGTCCCCGTCATATCAGAACGCGGCTGTCCATTCAAATGTACCTTCTGCGACATGTATATTGTGCAGGGAAGAAAGTTAAGACGCCGTTCGCCGCAGCGATTTGTTGATGAGCTGGAGTTTCTTGTCAATGAAAAAGGGCAGCGTTTTTTTACCTTCATGGATGACAACCTGACCGTAGACAATAAACATATTCTTGGCATCTGCAATGAAATTCTCCGTCGCGGGCTGGATATCCAGTTCACCACCGCCGGGGGATTAGGGATGAACAGCCTGAAAGCAGAAGTCATCGATGCCATGGTGGCCGCCGGGATGACATCTGCACTGCTGGCACCCGAACACGGTTCGGAATATATCCGCAATACGGTCATCAAGAAGGGGCTGAAGCGGGATACCATTTATCAGGTTGTGGAGGACCTGAAAAAACATCGTGTCAGCCTGGCAGGGAACTGGATCATGGGCTTCCCGGAAGACACCAACGAGACGCTGCAGGAAACCATGGACATGATTGATGAGCTACAACTGGATAGAAACTGGGTTGGCGCGCTCATTCCCTTTCCCGGAACACCAATATTTGATCAATGCGTTCGGGACAATCTATTTATTGATGGCATTGACACCAGCAATTTATGGCGCGAACCCGTGCGCGCCCATCAGGAAGGCTGTGTCATCAAGCCCTACAATATGACACTGGAAGATCTATTCAACTGGCGCCGCAAGTTCATTGATATCCGCTTCAAATACATGCGCCAGCTATAAATACGGGCAGACAATCTGCCGCCGATGGCGGCAGATTGATCCCTGAACAATGCTTGATTTAAACACCCCCGCCGCAAACCTTTACCACCAGACATCCCGGCCCGTCATTGGCAATGACTACATCACGCGCACCGGCTGCATTTCACCGACCCAGGCGGGACTTACCAGCAGCGCGATAACAACGCCGGTTCGGTCCATATTGAACGCGACGCCATACCGCATGGGGCTGGCATGCACACCATCACCGGGCCTGAGCTGTTTCACCTCGGCGCTTGTTACCGGCAGCGTCAGCTCAATACAGGGTGCTGCGCATGCCAGAACCATGCGGTATTGCCCCGCCCCCTGATAGGCAATGTCCTTTACCTGATAATGTCCAGCATAGTATGGATGGCCAGCGCCCATGCTGGAGGTGTAGATACTCAGCCCGGACGCATCAACGGAAAACATGCTGCTATCACCAAGAAAGGTCGATGCGCAGAGTAAGGGGCTGGCAGCCAGCAGCAAAGCCAATACAACGGCACAGATCGGATTTTGCTTCATGTATCCGCCAAGGCAGTGATGAATGCACCATACTAGCTTCACTGCTTAGACCGGCTTGATTACTTGCACAATTTTACCCACCAGGGATAGCTGCCGCAGCCAAGCAATGATGGCGACTTACCGGTATCTTGAATAAGCTGATTGATACATCTTTACTGCACCCACCATTTATTTTAAATAATTAAAACCCAATGGCAATGCCATAAGAATAAATAGAAATCTTGATCTACCCCGCTCGAAAAATTGCAGTCATCGGGGCGATGTCCAGGTAAATAATTGTCAGTGATTACACCAAAAATCATGTCCTTGTTATCAATAAAGCCCCGCAAGAAAACATATAAATTTTCTCACCAAATATTTCAATAAAATCAAAGCTCTACACCCACCCCCTTCTGCGCTTCCCGACCAAGCCTGCCGATGCCAAGCCAGGCTTCTGACAGTACTAGCCGTCTCTTGGCAAGGTTTATCCCTGCTGCCGTAACCAGCTTGGCCTGATGACTCTGAGGAATACACACTACCCCGCTTTTGCAAAAGCATGTATGATAATGATTATCATTTATAATAATATTTAGTCATGAAACCTGCACATCTACTCTCCACCTCTCTGCTCATCCTGATTCCACTTACCGCCAAAGCCGACGACACCGTCACACTAGAAACGGTATCCGTCAGCGCCACCACCGACAGCCAGCCGGCACACAGTTACCAAACCCGCTCCACCAGCGTGGCAGGTTACGCCCAAAGCACACTGGATACCCCGCAAGCCGTACAAAGCGTCACGCCGCAAACCATCGCCGACAAACAGGTAAAAACACTAGCCGAGGCAGTCAGCACGATTAGCGGCGTGGTGGAAAGCAATACGCTGGCAGGTATCCAGGACAGCTTTATCCGCCGTGGCTTTGGCGAACGCAATGACGGAAGCATTCTGCGTGACGGGGTGCGCTCCTACTTGATGAGCAATTTCGATGCAACAACGGAAAGCGTAGAAGTGCTGAAAGGCCCGGCCTCCTTGCTGTATGGCATTCAGGAGCCAGGCGGCGTGATCAATGTCATCAGCAAAAAACCGGAAAACTCCCCCAAAACCACGCTCAGTGCGCAAAGCTCCAGCTTTGGCGGCGGCTCTGCCACACTGGATACCACCGGCCCGGTGGGGGATTCCAACTTTGCCTACCGCCTGATTGCCGACAAGCAGGACACCGACTACTGGCGTAACTTTGGCAGCACCAAGCGCAGCATGATTGCGCCATCCCTGGCCTGGAGTGATGACCGCAGCAAGCTGTTGCTGAGTTACCAGTACACCGACTTTTCTACGCCGTGGGACAGAGGCGCAGTGTTTTACAATGGCAAGCCGCTGAATATCGCGCGCGAAACACGGCTGGGCGATACGCTGGACGTTGCCCAGGGCCACACCCAGGCTGCAAACATCAGCTATAGCAGGGTGCTGAGTAGTCAGTGGAGCCTGGACACCCGGCTGGCCTGGAATGAAATCAGCTACAGCAACTACGAAACCCGTGCCACGGCCTACAATGCCCGCACCGGCATTCTCACCCGTCGCCTGGATGGCAATGTGGTGAACAACAGCACGCTGGCCTTCTCCGGCAAGCTGCAGGGCGATCTGACCATCCTGGGCCAGAACCACAAGCCCGTTATCGGCCTGGATGTTACCCAGTTGCGCGAGCTGCGGGCAGCCACCTTCCGTGGCAGTGCCAGCAGCGCCACCCAGCTCAATGTAAATAATCCGGTTTATGGCGTACTAAGCGCGGCCAATACCACGCTAAGCGCCGCCCAAAGCGACAGCCGCAGCAACATCAACACCCAATCCCTGCTGCTGATGGACAACTGGGAACTGTCGCCGCAATGGCGCACTACCTATGGCTTGCGCTACCAGCATTACCGTCAGGAAGACGGCGTGGGCCGTCCGTATGTGGTGAGCGATCGCAGCGACGGCTACACCGCTCTGCCCCAGTTTGGCCTGATCTACAAGCTGGACCCGCACTGGTCACTGTATGGCAGCTATAGCGAGTCCTTTGTCCCTAACGCCGCCAGCGATGGCCAGAGCTTCGCGCCGGAACGCGGCGTGTCGCATGAAGCCGGCCTCAAGCTGGAGCAAAGCGGCATCACCGCCACCGCAGCGGTGTTTCATATCGAAAAAACCAATGTCGTGGCCACCGATACCGATGGCATTGACAAGGCCATGGGCAAGGTGCGCTCGCAAGGGGTGGAACTGGACGTCAGCGGTGAACTCACCCGCAGGCTGTCACTGACCCTGGCCTGGGCCTACACCAATGCCGTGGTGACCGACGACCCGGTCTATGCCGGCAAGCAGCTGTTCAACGTGCCCAAGCACAGCGGTAGCGTCAACCTGGCTTACGATCTGGGTAAGGATATGTTTGGCAATAACTGGCGCATCGGCGGTGGCACCCGCTATGTGGGGGAACGTCAGGGCGATGCAGCCAACTCCTTCCAGCTGCCGTCCTATTACGTGACCGATGCCTTCATCGCCTGGCAAACCCGTCTGCGCGGCCAAAAGCTGGAAATCCAGGCCAACCTGAAAAACGTGTTCGACAAAACCTATTACGCATCCAGCACCGGCACCACGACAAGCAGCAGCAGCGGCAGCGTGTCCACGGTGCGCTTTGGCGATCCGCGTGAACTGCTGGTCAAGGCCAGCCTGACGTTCTGACACGGCATACAGACAGCATCGGAATACCATCTTGAAACGCTTCATCATCTTGCTGCACCGCTATCTGGGCCTGGGTGCAGCCTTGCTGGCCATCACCCTGGGCATCAGCGGCAGCTTGCTGGTTTTTCGGGCGGAACTGCAAACAGATGTTTCCCCCTCTGGCATGCCCACCCTGACAACACCAATCAGCTACCAGGCAGGCTATGCGGCAGCCAGGGCCAGCTACCCGCATACCGACATCAGCCTGCGCCTACCAGAAAACAGCCGGGACAGTATTCAAGCCCGCCTGCGCAGCAAGGGCCGTGATGATGTCATGCTGTGGCTGGACCCGGTCAGCGGTCGCATCCTGCGGCAACAGGATGGCAGCGCGGATGGCTGGCGCTGGCTGCACGACTTGCACGCCCGGCTGCTGCTGACAGATGGCAAGGTCTGGGTGGGTGTGGCTGGTTTGCTGATTACGCTGGTTTTGGCAAGCGGCATCATTCACTGGTGGCCCAAAAACTGGAGCAAGGCCTGGCGCGTGCGTCGTGACAAGGGCCTGGCCATTCTGGTAGCGGACCTGCACCGCACATGCGGTGCCGCCATCTTGCTGCTGCTCTTGCTCAGCACGCTAAGCGGCATGGTCCTTGCCTTCAATCAGCCCTTGCGCAACTGGCTGGCTCCCGCCAAACACGGCAGGCCCGGCCAGGACAAGCTCATTCAGGTATCCGGGGAGCGCCTGTCGCTGGATGCCCTGGTTCAGCTTGTCCGAACCCGGCTACCCGCAGGCAGGATAAGCAGCATCAACATCAGCGCCAGATCAGACAAGGCCGTGGAAATGCGCCTGAAAATGCCCGGGGAGATGCACCCAAATGGCAGTACGCTGGTACTGACCGACCCCTATCAGGGCAAGCTGTTGCGTATCGAGCACACGGAAACCAGCAATCCGTGGAGGCGCATCAGCAGTTGGGCACTGGTGCTGCATGATGGCAGCTTTGCCGGTAACACCCAGCGCGTGATAACCGCTGTTGGCGGCCTGCTGCTGACACTGCTGGGGGGCTCGGGCGTTTACCAGTGGCTGGCACGCCGCAGGAAACAGGCCTCGGCACGCACCGCCCAGGTAGCTGTCGGCACTGCCGGACCATAACCATGCGCTAATGGGGGCCATCTGTCAGGAATCACGAGACCAAAAGATCGGCCCCTGCCGCACAAGCTGCAGGGGCCGGGCATTAGGAAATAACTGAGCAGAAACGCAAGCAGGGAAATACCGCCAGCGTGGGACTAAAAATCGTCCAGCCCGCAGATCTGCGTATCCTGCTCCATTTCCTTTAGCAGCAGGATTTTGATCGGCACCACCATTTCACGGATGTCTTGCTTGGCGCGATAGACATCCGCCTCCAGCTGACACAACACCAGTTGGTATGCCAGATCCAGCATTGCTTCAATATTGGGAGATTCAGCGTCCAACGCTTGTTCCTGCTTCAGTAAAAGTCCGGCATTCAAGAAAACAACCAGCGGGTTTGCAACGTGCAGCCTCGAGATATCAAAGTATCGGCCATTCGACTTGGCCGCGTCCACTCCATATCAAACAAAACGGTACAAGTTTTTTAACATATTCCGCAATGTATGATGATTTAGACAGGTATCAGACTACTTAATACAGGGAATTTTCTATTAACCATGACGGAATCAACATCCGTCACATGGCCTTAAACCTGTCGGACTAAGGCAAAAGCATTAGATCCACCAGAGTTTTCCTGCCTAAATCCATTCAGTCAATTGATGAAAATGCTTAGCACATATTGACTGCCCCTCCGCCACAGCTGGCAGGTCAAGCCAAATACGCAGCATTCAGCCCAGGGGAGCTGAGACAGGCACCCGCCTCATGCCAACATGCAAGCAAGGCATGCCGCTGCCACCGCGCCTGCTGCCCAGCATCATTTTCCGATATTTACCCCCCGTTCCGACCCTGACTGCATTCTGCAGATAAAAAAATGCCGGATCGCGAGACCCGGCAAGAAGAAGAGACATGCAAGAAGGAGAAACAGAGACAACGGTACAACGGACAACACATCAAACCGGCTGCGCTGTCAGGCGCAGATAGGGCCGTAGCGCACGGTAACCCTGGGGAAATTTTTCACGGATCAGCGCTTCATCCTGCAATGACGGCACGATCACCACTTCTTCACCCTGCTGCCAGTTGGCCGGCGTGGCCACGCTGTGGTGATCGGTCAGTTGCAGGGAATCAATCACCCGCAGGATTTCAGCAAAATTGCGACCGGTACTGGCCGGGTAGGTAATGATCAGCCGCACCTTGTGCGCCGGGTCGATGATGAACAAGGAGCGCACGGTGTGGGTGCTGCTGGCATTGGGGTGAATCAGGTCGTAGGCCTCGGATACCTTGCGGTCGGCATCGGCCACGATGGGGAAATTCACTTGGGTTTGCTGGGTGTCGTTGATGTCGGCAATCCAGCCATGATGGGCGTCTACCGGGTCTACCGACAAGGCCAGCACCTTGACATTGCGGCGGGCAAATTCCTGCTGCAATTTGGCGGTGGCACCCAGTTCGGTGGTGCACACCGGGGTGTAATCCGCCGGATGGGAAAACAGCACGGCCCAGCTGTCGCCCTGCCACTGATGAAAATGCAGCTCGCCAATGGTGGATTGCTGACTGAAGTCCGGAGCGATATCGCCAAGTCGCAGAGTCATGCCGGTTTCCTTTATGGAGTGATTGCGTGATGGGCTTACTGTAAGCAGCGTCAGGCCCGCCGTGAACCAAGTAAAACTGCATTACTTATCAAGCCAGGACCAGATAAGCCGCGACCGAACCAACCAAACCGGCCGCCCATAAAAACAGGGCAGCCGGTGATGTGCTGCCCTTCTACTGCCCGCAATCAATCTGCGGTGCTTACTGCTGGCTGATGATGGTGCCAGCAGGCTGCGGGCCGTGCTCCAGATAGGCCGACACGCGCTCGCCCCAGCGCTCGAAAGGGTAGTAATCCCAGATGGCGTGGTGCTGGGTGGCCCAGTTGTCCCACAGCAGCAGCATGTCCGGCTGCCAGTGAATACGCGCCTGGAAGGACTGCTGCTTTTCGATATGGCGATATAGCAGCTGCAATAGCGCAGCGCTTTCGGCGCGGCTCAGTTGCACGATATGCGAGGTAAACGCTTCATTCACAAACAGGAAGGGGCGGCCACTGTGCGGATGCCGTGCCACCACCGGGTGTTCGCTGGCATTGAACACCTGACCCGGTTTCGGTTCGGCACCATAGCCATTACTCCAACCTTCCCGTCCGTCATGGATGGCAGTCAGCCCCTGCAGCAGTTGCTTGATGGGTTCGGACAGGGATTCGTAGGCCAGATACAGGTTGGCAAACGCTGTGTCGCCACCGCCCACTTCCGGCAGGCGGGTAACGCGCAACAAGGAAGCCCAAATGGGGTGCGGATCGCAAGAAACATCGTTATGCCAGGCATCGCCAGCGGTATAACGGGTGGTGCGGCCGGTTTTCCAGCCCAGGATTTCCGCATCGCCACTACGTGCGGTCAGCTGGGTGCTGTCGCCCAGCACATGCTGGTGCAGTCGGCCAAACAAACGGCCAAACGCCTTGTGTTGCTCGGCATTAATGGCCTGGCCGGGAAAGGTCAGCACCAGATGTTCGGTCAAGGCCTGACGGATTTCTGCCAGTTGCGCGGGCGGTAGTGGCTGGCTGAGATCGACACCCCGGATTTCCGCCCCCAGTGCCGGGGACAGGCGTTTGAGGTCGAAAGTCTGATACTGCTGTAGTGGGCGGGTGTTCCAGCCCTCAATGGCCAGCTTGTCGTTGTAATCCTGATAAAAGCTCATCCTGGCAGCCTCTCAAAGCAAGGGGAATAAAAACACGGCCTGTCATGACAGGACATAACCATGCGCATGGGATGGATATTAAAAAGCCATGCCCGTATTCCCAACCAAGAAAAACCGGATTGCTTATTCCCTCCAGCGCAAGGGCGGTATTAGCTCAGCCCTGTAACCAAAGCATGCTGCTGATGGAAAAAAATGAAGTCACCGTGGCTGCCAGCAAGGTGGCCGCGCACAAGCCTTCGTGGCCATATTTCTGCCCCATGATGGGGTAGATGCTCATCATCGGCGCGCAGGCAAACAGCACCGCCGCCACCTGCAACCAGGGCGGTACCGGCAGCAAAAAATGCAGCAGCAGGAAGATCAGCAAGGGATGCATAAACAGCTTGCCCACCACGATGGGGGAGATCCTGCGCACAATGCCGCGTGTCTTCAAGCCCACCAGCGAGCCGCCGATGACAAACAGTGACAGGGCCACCGACGCCTGTGCCAGCAACTCCAGCACCTTGCTGAACACCAGCGGCAGCTGCAAACCTGCCAGCGAACACAACACCCCGGCGCTGATGGAAATCACCAAGGGAGAGCGCAGCAGCCGCCCGCCCACCTGGCGCAGCAGATGGCCCCAGCCCTTGCCGCTGGCATCGTGGCTTTCCAGCAGAATCAGCGCCAGCGGAAACACCACGGCGTTTTCCACCAGCATGGTCATGGCCAGTGCAATACCCGCCTTGGCCCCCAATAGCTGCGACACGATGGGAAAACCGATAAAGCCGCTGTTGGACATGGACATGCCCAGCCCGAACAGGGCGCTAAGGCGCATATCGTGACCGGCCACCACGCGGGCAAACAACATGCCCAGGCCCAGTGCCAGCAAGGACCCCAGGCCGTAGGCCAGCAGGTAGTGCAGATCCACCACCTCGACAAAAGACTGCCGGGTCAGCGCGCGGAATATCATCGCAGGCAAGGCAAAGGTGATGACAAACTGCCCCAGCGCGCGAATGCTGGCTTGGGCAAACCACTGCCGCCAGGTCACCCAGTAACCCAGGGCGATCAGAATGAAGATGGGTCCGGTGATGCTTGCAATAGCCAGCACAATGCTACTTTCCGCCCTAAGCGCTGCTAACAAAAACCCTGCTGCGTTGCGCCGCCTTGCCCTACCGATTGTACTGTCGGCATCGGCGCGCCTTGCCCCAGGGGGTTACGCTATGTTGTTAGCCGCGCTAAGGCATTCAGGTTTCGGAGGAATACCCCAGCCACGCGCGGATATGTTCGCGTATCAGTTCGATGAACAGCTGCTGGGTGAGTGTTGAGGGGTGACGCAGGCTGATGGCCATGGCCAGCTTACTGGACAATACCGGCTCGACAATCTTGCGCACGGTAAAGCGCGAGGCATCCGCCAGCGACGCCACCGCGCTGCGGGTGAGCACTGCCGAGCCATAGCCATCGGCCACCAGCTCCAGAATGGCGGACACGCCGTCGATTTCCAGTTCGATGTGCGGACGGCAGCCGATATTGGCCAGTTCCGACTCCACCAGCATGCGGATGGAATTGGGGCGACTGGGGATAATCAGCGGTGTGCTGGCGACGTCACGCAGGGTGATGCTGTCCGGCGCATTGTCAAAGCGGGCCGTCATCAGGAACAGCTCCTCCTCCAGCAAGGGGAAGGTTTCCACTTCGGCAGACGGAATCACGTTGTACAGCAGCGCCACATCCAGCCGCCCGGCCACCAGCGCCTCGTGCATGGTGACCGACAAGCCTTCGCAGATGGACAGCGAGGCACTGGGCAGCCGGGCGCGGAAGGTTTTGGTCAGCGGCACCGCCAGCACCTTGAGCAGGCTGGGCGGCAAACCCACCACCACATGCCCGGCCATGGCACCACGCACCTTGCCCAGCTCCTCCTTCACCCTTTCCACCTGATGCAAAATGCCCAGGCTGTGCTCCAGCAGCACCTTGCCCGCCTCGGTCATCGACACACCTCTGCCGTTGCGGATCAGCAGGTTTTGCCGCAGCTCCACTTCCAGCATGCGAATCTGGCGGCTGAGCGCGGGCTGGGCAATGTTCAGCGTATTGGACGCGCGGGTAAAGCTGCCCAGCTCTGCCACACAGGTAAAGTACTGCAACTGTTTCAAATCCATAAACCCAACCTTCTTGTCGTTATGCCTGCCCGCCCCTCAGGCGGTGCCTGTTCTGCTGTCCTGGCCCGGCGACCAAGACAGAAGCATGGCATTGCCCTTGCTGTCTGTCCAAACAGATATTGGCAGCCGCAATGGCGCGGCACCGGTAACTGACTTAACAGCGGCCCGGCAGTTACCACACATTGCACTGCGCCAGCAGGCTAAGGGTAAGCAGATAGGCCGTGATGCCGCTATTGAGGCTAACCGGCTGCCGCCATGGGCATCAAGATTTTCCATGCAGAACGCGCCAGCCAGCAGCAAGGCGATCCGCGCAGGCGGAGCAGAAAAACGGCGCAACAAGTACATGGGCAGCTACAGGGCAAAACCACGGATCTGGCCGAAGCCAAATCCGTGGTCGGGCGCGTCAGAACGGGATCAGAAGTTTTTCCACATGCCCACTGCCAGCGAATGCTGCTTGGCAGCACCGGCGGCAGTAGCGCTGGGGTTGCCGCCCAGCACGTAAGTGGCGTTGGCTTCATTGTGCAGCTCGGTAAACAGCACATACACCTGGGTGGTTTTGCTCAATACCCGGTTGTAAGCCAGCGAAGCCATCTTGGCACCGCTGTCCTGCACCGCTGCCGCACCCTTCCACGACGCTGCCTGACCATACTGGGCGGAGAAGATATTGGCACCGTTGGTATACGTGCCGATCAGGCTGCCGTAATTGCGGCTGCGGCTGTGGCCGGTCAGGTTGATATTGTCCAGGATGTCATGCTCCACCAGGCCGCCAACATAGATGCTGCCAAAGTTGTAGCCTGCGGCCAGCATATGCATCAGGCCATTCTGGTAGAAGTTGCTGGACATCTGCTGCATGGCGCGGTTTTGCTGGAAGCCGTAACCCACACGCAGCTGGCCGTCGTCGTAAGTCAGATTGGCCGACACCAGGCTGGCGCCATGGGTGGCGGTTTCCGAGCCGCCGCTACCGCTGGTGAGCGAGTACTGGATGCGCGCAGTGACATTATTGAACTTGGGCGTCTGGTAGCTTACCGAGTTACCGGCGCGCACATCGAAACCGCCGCTGGCCAGGCTGCCGCCATTGGCCCACAGCGTGGCATCGTTGGAAATGCCGGTGGCGTACTGGAAGTTGTTGCCGGCAATGTAGTGCAAGTCGTCAATGGCCACCAGGAAGTTACCCGCCTTTACGGTACCCAGTTGGCTGGAGCTCAGACCGATAAAGCTTTCACGGCCAGCCCAGGTATTGGAACCGGTGCCGGAGCCATCGTCGATTGCCACGCCGGACTCCACCTGCCAGATGGCTTTCAGGCCATTGCCCAGGTCTTCGGTCCCCTTGAAGCCGATGCGCGAGGTGTCGTTTTGCACCTTATTGGTGGTAAAGGCTGCCGACGAGCCCGTTGCCGCACCGGATTTGGTATTTTCAAAGTCAGCATGGATACGGCCATAAATAGTGACCGTGGAGTCATCCGCCAGCGCCAGATTAGCCAGCAGTGGTGAGAGAGAAGCCAGCAGCATCAATTGGGTCTTGTGTTTCACAGTTATCTCCTATCTGTTTATTCACAGATTAATATTTATTTAAAATAAACATACATAGCGGGCCTGGCATACAGGGGGCTATCCCACCCGGCCCAAACCAGCACGCCCTTGCCGGCGACTGCCGCCTGATTGACACCTGTCATCAAAAGCGGTCAGATTCTGCTTTTATTGCCACGTCTCCTTTCATTGGTATCCGGTTTTGACCTCAGCAGACTGCCCCACCACACCACCGCCCACCCGGCGCAAGAACGATCCGGAAGGCATGCGCCAGCGCATACTCGATGCGGCGCAGAACGAATTTGTCCAGCATGGTTTCAGCGGTGCCCGGCTGGACAACATCGCCGAACAGGCCAACACCAACAAGCGCATGGTGGTGTATCACTTCCACAGCAAGAAGGAGCTGTACATTGCCGTGCTGGAGCGGGTGTACGGTGAAATCCGCGATATCGAAAAACAGCTGCAGCTAGAAGGCTTGCCACCGCGTGAAGCCATGGCCTTGCTCACCGGCTTCACCTTCGACTACCACCACAATCACCCGGACTTCTGCCGGTTGGTGAGCATAGAAAACATCCACCAGGCGCGGCATATTGCCGACTCCGACATCATCCGCCAGCGCAACCGCAGCGTGATTGAGGTGGTGGAAGGCATTCTGGCGCGCGGCATTGCCGACAAGGTATTTCACAACCGGGCGGACGCTATCGACGTGCACATGCTGATCAGCTCGCTGTGTTTTTACCGCGTATCCAACCGCCACACCTTTGCCAGCCTGTTCGGGCGGGATCTCACCCAGCCCGAACACGCCAGCCTTCACCGGCAAATCGTGATTGATACGGTATTGGCCTATCTGGCGCGGGCAGCAGACTGAGTCTGCCACCCGTCAGGCGGTAATCAATGGTGCATGGCCTTGCTGGCTGCACTGACCGGCTGCACCGGCAAGCCCTTGCTGGCCAGGTTCTTCAACAGCAAGGACAGCACGATGATGCCGGCCGGTACGGCCAGGGCGGCAAACACCTGGGAGAAATCCCAGCCCCAGGCCAGCATCTGGCCACCGGCAAAGGCGCTGAGCACCGCACCGATACGGCCCACACCATGCATCCAGCTGGAGCCGGTGGCACGTGCTGCCGTGGGGTAGAAACCGGCGGACAGGGCGTTCATGCCGGTATTGGCACCGTTAAAGCAGAAGCCTACGGCAAAGGTCAGTGCACACAGCATTGGCAGGTGGTGGGCTACCGAGGTAAAGCCGAACAGCAGCAGTGCACCCAGACCGTAAGTGATGGCCAGCACCTTGTGCGGGTTGGCACGGTCCATGCACCAGCCCATGAACAGGGAACCAGCCGGGCCGCCAAACTGGAAGAAAGCAGCAATGAAGGCGGCATCAGCCAGGGTATAACCGGACTCTTTCACCAGGGTTGGCATCCAGCTGCCCATCAGGTACACCACAAA
Organism: Aquitalea sp. FG25; assembly: GCF_057809375.1. Classification (NCBI taxonomy): domain Bacteria; kingdom Pseudomonadati; phylum Pseudomonadota; class Betaproteobacteria; order Neisseriales; family Chromobacteriaceae; genus Aquitalea; species Aquitalea sp. FG25. The sequence goes on along the minus strand of NZ_JBMDJV010000001.1, from coordinate 26,187 downwards.
CAGCGCCATGAAATAACCCAGCCACAGCATGAATGAGCCAAAGCGGTACTGGGCGGACAGCACGGTGCGGATGGAATTGCCCTTGGCTGGCGCATCGGCATTGCCCATGGTGAAGCTGGCGTTGAGCATGGACAGGTCCGGTGCCAGGTGCTTCACGATCTTGGCAATACGGGCGGCCGGGGCATTGCGCACCACCAGGAAACGTACGGATTCCGGCAGGAACAACAACAGTGCAATGGAGACGGCAATGGGCAGCACGCCGCCAAAAATCAGCACGCTTTGCCAGCCAAAGTGCGGAATCATCCAGGCCGACAGGAAACCACCACCGGCTGCGCCCACGGTAAAGCCGCAGAACACCACGGTAACCAGGAAGGAGCGACGGCGCTCCGGGGCAAATTCCGACACCAGCGTGCCCACATTAGGCATGGCAGCGCCAAGGCCCAGGCCGGTGAGGAAGCGGAAGATCACCAGATGGGTAATGTCGGTTGAGGTGGCGGTAACCAGAGTCCAGAAACCGAAGAAGAATACCGACAACACCAGCACGACCTTGCGACCCAGATAATCTGCCAGCGGGCCAGCAAACAGCGCGCCCAGCGTCAGGCCGGCCAGCGCAGCGCTAAGCACCGGTGCCAGCTGCGGGTTGCTCACATGCCACAGGCGTTTGAGTTCCGGGGCGATGAAACCCATGATGGCCACGTCAAAACCGTCTGCCGCGATAATGCAAAATCCAAAGAACACCACCAGCCACTGAAAGCGGTTGATGGGACGATCGTCGATCAATGACCGAACATTGATGACATTGCTGGCGTTACTCATCTGTTTGTCTCCTGTTGCAGCGCTGCATTCGATCGCTGCCTTGTTGTTCTTACTGGCCGTTCTGGCCTTGCCAGTCACCAGCAGGCTGGCGTCCCTGCTGCTGTCCCTTGCGAGCTTCCACCTGATAACAGAGAAGCATTGCGCGTTGTGACTGGCCACTTCGGTAGTGCACCCTTAGTCGCCTGGTGCAGCCCTTGGCGTACATGCTTGTTCATGCGCCATAGGCATGGATTGCATTCTGACTTGGCATGAATCCTGAAAACATACCGCAAAAAATCTATCAGTTATACCGATTTACGATAACAGCGCCCCAGCCATGTGCAGACATCCACACCCTGCTTTTGACAGTATTTCTTGTAGTTTTATTACGTAAAATCATGACATTAAAAAAATACAACAGCCGTTTCCAGCGGGATAAAGCTGGCGCCATGCCCCGTTTCAGTGCGGGAAATCCCTGAGTACTGCCACGCCACAAATCCAGGCCTGGCCTGTATTTTCAGCGTCGTTCAGCAGCCCCTGCCCCATCGTCCACGCTCGGCACTCCTGCTTTGACAGCCGTCGGATAAAATCTCAATTTTCAAAACGTAGTTATTTTTTTGAATTGCATTCCACTTTTTGCAATTGCATACTTCAGCACCATCAGCCACCACCACACAGCTTGGCCAACGGCGGAAGCACAGCCATGCAAACCCGCCAGCGCCAGCCATACAGGAGACACTCATGCCACCACGCCAGCTCGCCCTTGCCGCCCTCAGCATGCTGGAGCTATCCCCACCCGATATGGTCAGCTGCGCCGCCGCCGCTGGCTTCAGCCATGTCGGCCTGCGCCTGTTGCCCGCCACCGCCGAAGAACCGCAACACGACATGCTGGGCAACAGCCCGCTGCTGCGCGAAACCTTGCAGCGCCTGCAGGACACCGGCCTGCAAGTGTCTGATGTGGAAATACTTCGGCTCAAACCCGAGGTGGACGTAGCCAGCTATCTGCCCATGCTGGAAAGCGCCGCCCGGCTGGGCGCACACGAGGTACTGGTGGCGGGCAACGACCCGGACTTTGCCCGCTGCGTGGACAGTTTTGCCCGGCTATGCCAGCTGGGCGCACCGCTGGGCCTGAGCATGAATATCGAGCCCATGCCCTGGACCGACATCCGCAACACCGCCATGGCACTGCAGTTGCTGGAGCAAGCAGGCCAGGACAATGCCGCCCTCTTGGTGGATGCCATCCACTTCGACCGCGCCGGGGACACCCCGGCCATGCTGGCCAGCGTGCCGCGCCAGCGCCTGCACTATATGCAGCTGTGCGATGCGCCAGCCGCCAAGCCTGACAGCATGGAAGAGCTGCTGTACCAGGCCCGTGCCGAGCGCATGCCACCGGGCCAGGGCGGACTGCCGCTGGCCGAACTGCTGCTGGCCTTGCCACCAGACCTGCCGATTGGGCTGGAAGTGCCGATGCACAGCAAGGCCCAGCTCAGTGCAGTGGAGCGGGCCAAGCTGCTACGCAGCGCCGCCGAACAGGTATTGCAGCGCACTTATGGCGCAGCGCTGGAGTCGGCTGGCGCGTAACAATCTTCCCTCAAAAAAAAATCAAAAACGTACCGACTGGTTGCTTTTATGCAACACAAACAGGTGTAAAGCAGAACAACGGAGAGACTGACATGTTGTTGCAACTGGAAAACCTGCCCGCACAAGGCAGTGAATTTGATGTGGTGGTGATCGGTGCCGGTGGCGCCGGGCTGGCCGCCGCGCTGTTTACCAGCCTGGCAGGCCAGAGCGTGTTACTGGTGGAACATACCGAGTACGTGGGCGGCACCACCGCCCTGTCCGGTGGCACCACCTGGATACCCGGCACCCTGCATAGCGCGCGGGTGAATCCGCAGGACACCCTCACCGAAGCCGCCCGCTATCTGGATAACGCCATTGGCGAGCGGGCCGACCCGGCGCTGCGTCAGGCTTTTCTACAGGCTGGCCCGGCGGTAGTGGCCGCCCTGGAAGCCGCCACCGAGGTGAAGTTCCGCCCCTATCCCAAGCACCCGGACTATATCTCCGACCTGCCCGGCTCCACCCTCAATGGCCGGGCGCTGGAACCACTGCCGTTTGATGGCCGCCGGCTAGGCCCGCTATTTGCCGTGCTACGCCCGCCGATTCCCGAATTTACCGTGCTGGGCGGCATGATGGTGGACCGCACCGACATCAACCACCTGCTGAAGCTCAAATACTCGCTGCCCTCGTTCAGGCACTCGCTCAAGCTGCTGCTGCGCCATGCCAGCGACCGCCTGCGCTATCCGCGCGGCACCCGGCTGGTGATGGGCAATGCGCTGGTGGGCCGCCTGCTGTATTCGCTGTCGCAACAGGACAATGTGCAACTGGCGCTGCGCTGTCAGGCCAGCGATATCCGCCACGATGCGGGCGGCGTGCAGGGCCTCACCCTGCGCCAGGGCAAGGCCAGCCGCAGCATCACGGTAAAACAGGGAGTGATTCTGGCCAGCGGCGGTTTTAACCGCGACCCGGAACAACGCGCCCGCCTGCTGCCGGACATAGCCATGGACTGGTGCCCCGGTGCGCCCGGCCATACCGGGCAGGCGCAGCAACTGGCGCGCAGCCTGGGGGCAAAACTGGCCGAAGGCAGCCTCAGCCCGGCGTTCTGGGCGCCGGTTTCGCTGCGCCGTCGTGCCGATGGCAGCCAGGCGGTGTTTCCACACTTCATGCTGGATAGGGCCAAGCCCGGCATGATGACCGTCAATGCCAAGGGGGCGCGCTTTGTTAACGAAAGCACCTCCTACCACCTGTTTGGCCTGGCCATGCAGGAGGCCAACCGCAGCACGCCCAGCATTCCGGCTTACCTGATTTGCGATGCCGCCGCCTTGCGCCAGTACGGCATCGGCATGGTGCGCCCCGGCGGCAAGAACCTGGAACCCTACCTGTCCGATGGCTACCTGACCGCAGGCAACACACTGGCCGAACTGGCCGCCAAACTGGGCATGGATGCGGCCACGCTGGCCGACAGCGTGGCGCGCAACAACCGCTATGCCGCCAGCGGCGTGGACACCGACTTCCACCGTGGTGAAACCGCCTACCAGCAAAACATGGGCGACCCGTCACGCGGTCAGCCCAACCCCAATATCGGCGCGCTCGCCGAAGCCCCGTACTACGCCGTGCGGCTGTACCCCGGCGACATCGGTGCCGCCACCGGCCTGCAAACCGACCCCCAGGCGCGCGTACTGGGCCGCGATGGCCAGCCCATTGCCGGGCTGTATGCAGTGGGCAATGACATGCATTCCATCATGGGCGGGGTGTATACCGCGCCCGGCATCACCATCGGCCCGGCACTGGTATTTGCCAGCATTGCCGCCACCCACGCCAGCCAACGCACCAGCCGCGCCCAGACGCGCGACAGCGTTACCCAATAAGGAGAGCACAGCATGACCCAAACCCTGCAACTGGATGGTGCCACCCGCGTCCTCGCCATCGTGGGCGACCCGATCGCCCAGGTGAAATCCCCGGCGGGCGTCAGCGCCGCCCTGCAACAGCAAGGCCGTAATGCCATTCTGGTGCCCAGCCATATCAGCCCGGCTAATCTGGATGCCTACGTCAAGGGCATCAGCCTGGCGGGCAATCTGGACGGCATCATCGTCACCGTGCCGCACAAATTCGCCATGTTTGCCCACTGCGGCAGCACCAGCGACCGCGCCCGCCGCCTGGGTGCGGTCAACGTGATGCGCCGCAATGCCGACGGCAGCTGGCATGGCGATATGTGTGACGGGGCCGGTTATGTATCAGCCATGCGCGCGGCGGGTTGCCAGCCGGAAGGCAAGCGCGCACTGCTGGTGGGTGCCGGTGGCGCAGGCTCGGCCATTGCGCTAGCCCTGCTGGAAAACGGTGTCAGCGAACTGGCTATCCACGATGCCGACACCAGCCGCCGCGACCAGCTGATTGCCCGCCTTAACGCCAACTTCCCCGGCCAGCTGCGCATAGGCAGCAACGACCCCAGCGGCTTTGCCATTGCCATCAACGCCTCGCCCACCGGCATGCAGGCCAGCGACCCGCTGCCGATTGATGCCAGCAAGCTGCATGGCGACATGTTTGTTGGCGATGTAATTACCGCCCCGGCAGTCACCCCGCTGATTGAAAGCGCCCGCGCGCTGGGCTGCCACACCGTGGTGGGTGGCGAGATGTTTGCCGCCGTGTGTGAACTGATGCTGGACTTCCTGCTGGCGCAGGGTCCGCTGGCGCGCTGAGGTTGGCCGTGGACAAGCAAGCACAAGCCAACACTCTGCATTGCGACCTGCTGGTAGTGGGCAGCGGCGCAGGCGGGCTGGCCACCGCCGTTACCGCCGCCAAGCTGGGGCTGAAGGTGGTGCTGGCCGAAAAAGAAGCCTGCTTCGGCGGCACCACCGCCTGGTCTGGCGGCTGGCTGTGGGTGCCACGCAACCCGCTGGCCATCGCCGCCGGGATAGACGAAGACCCGGCCCTGCCACGCCAGTATCTGCAAAGCGAACTGGGAGAGGACTTCGACCCCGCACTGGCAGATGCTTACCTGACGCACGCGCCGCGCATGGTGGACTTTTTCCAGCGCCACAGCCTGCTGCGCTTTATCGACGGTAACCTGATTCCGGACTTCCACGGCCACAGCGCCGGGGCCGCCACCGGCGGGCGTTCGGTCTGTGCCGCACCGTTTGATGGCCGCCTGCTGGGCAAGCACATCCATCAGCTGAAAAAGCCGCTGGACGTGATTTCGCTATGGGGCATGGGCATTGCCTCCGGCGTGGAGCTGCGCCATTTTCTCAATGCCAGCCGCTCGCTCACCTCCTTGGCCTATGTCACCCGACGGGTGCTGGCCTACTGGCGCGACTGCTTGCTGCATGGCCGTGGCATGCGGCTGGTGAATGGCAATGCGCTGGCCGCCGCACTGGCGGCCTCGGCACTGCAAGCCGGAGTGGCGCTGCGCCTGTCCACCCCGGTGCGCCAGCTACTGCGCGAGCAGGGCACCGTCACCGGCGCGCTGCTGGACACACCAAACGGCCCGCTCGCCGTGCACGCCAGCCGTGGCGTGGTACTGGCCTGCGGCGGCTTTCCGCACGATGTCGCCCGCAAACGCCAGCTGCTGGCGCATGCGCCCACCGGGCAGGAACACTGGTCGGCCGCCCCGGCCAGCAATAGCGGCGACGGGCTGCGGCTGGGCGAAGCGGTGGGTGGCGTAATGGGCGAGATGGCGTCCCCCATGGCACTGGCACCGGTATCGCTGGCCCCGCGTGCTGATGGCAGCACGGCGCACTTTCCACACCTGATCGAGCGCGCCAAGCCAGGGCTGATTGCCGTCACTGCCAATGGCCAGCGCTTTTGCAACGAGGCCGATTCCTACCACGACTTTGTCTGCGCCCTGTTACGCGCCCCCCCGACAGGTCAACAGCCACAAGCCTGGCTGGTGGCCGACCACCGCTTCATCCGCCGCTACGGGCTGGGCGCAGTCAAGCCCGCCCCCATGCCGCTGGGCCGCTGGCTGCGCAATGGCTATCTGCAACGCGGCACTACGTTGCAAGAGCTGGCCAGCCGTTGCGGCATAGACCCCGCAGCCCTTGAACAGCAGGTGGCGCGCTTTAACCAGCAAGCTACAGCCGGACAAGACGACGACTTTGCCAAGGGCGACACCCCCTACAACCGCGTGCAGGGTGACAAGGACAATGCCTGGCCCAACCCCTGCCTGGCCCCGCTGCAATACGGGCCGTTTTACGCGGTGAAGATCGTCCCCGGCAGCCTGGGCAGCTTTGCCGGGCTGGCCACCAATGCCAGTGCGCAAGTGCTGGATGAACAGCATCAGCCCATCTCCGGCCTGTACGCAGTGGGCAACGACATGCACAGCATGATGGGCGGCCACTATCCCAGCGGCGGCATCACGCTGGGCCCGGCCATGACTTTCGGCTATCTGGCGGCCCACCACGCCGCCGGGTGCCAACCCGACTCAACATTCTGAACACCAACGCAAGGACACCCCATGTACTACGAACTCGCCACCCTCACCCTGCCCTTTGGCACCACCGCCCAGGCCGTGCAAAGCGTGCAGGCCTATACCAGCGACGCTGCCGCCGGCGGCGAACTGCTGGGCTGCTGGTATAGCGATATCGGCCAGCTCAACCAGCTGCTGATTTTGCGCGGTTTTGCCAGCCTGGCCGCACTGGAAGCCGAGCAGCAACGCACCCGTCTGAGCGCCGACCCCTATGGCTGCGGCAGCCTCGCCACCAATATCGAGCGCCAGGCCTACCAAGCCTTCCCGTGGATGGCCCCGCTGCGCCCCAGCAGCGAAAGCGGTATCAAGGGCCCGGTGTATGAAATCCGTACCTACGGTATCAAGACCGGCGGCCTGCAACACACCATGGACCTGTGGCAGGAATACCTGCCGCCGCGCAGTGCGCTGTCGCCCTGCCTGGTGGCCATGTTTGCCCTGCAAGGCCCGCTGCGCTTTACCAATATCTGGGCCTACGCCAGCGTGGACGAACGCAGCCGCATCCGTGGCGAAGCCGTGGCTGCCGGAATCTGGCCGCCCAAGGGTGGCCCGGCCTGGCTCACCACCGACATGCACGCCACCATTGCCCTGCCCACCGCCGTATCGCCGCTGAAGTAAGAAGCTGGCAATAAAAAAAGGGACACGTATTACGTGTCCCTCAGACGGCTGACAGACCCCCTCTCGCTTTCTGAAAAGAAAGCGAGGCTCTCTTCTTCAATTGGCAGGGCAAGGGCGGGGGGATTGGGAATAGATGGGAAGGCTGCGGAATCTAAGAGTTAGTTGAAAGGCCCGGCTGTGCCGGGTCCAGTACAAGCGCACCAAATAACTTTGTCGGCAGCCTGAAAAGGGACACCTGGTCGGTGTCCCTTTTTACTGGCGGGTAAGTTATAGATCAGCCCGCGTCAGTCATACCAGTTGCTGCGCGCCTGCTGCCGCGCCCGCGACTGGGCCTGCGCGGCCAGGCGCACTGCTACATTGGCCGCACCGTATTGCTGGTAGCCCGCACGCCGTTGCAGCAGTTCAAAGAAGAAGCGGTCTTCAAACTGGGCGGTGTACACATGCAGCATTTCACCGCCTTGGGCATCGCGGTCGTACAGGATGTTGGCCGCCGCCAGGCGGGCGATAAATTCAGCCGGCAGATCAAAGCGTGCGGCCAGGTCGTCGTAGTAATTGCGTGGAATCTCCAGCAGCGGCACGCCGCTTTCCCGCGCTGCCGCCACCGCGGCAAAGATGTCGTCAGTGGCAAAGGCAATGTGCTGCACACCGGAGCCGCGATAGGTGGATACCGAACGGGCAATGGCGGTGTTGCGGTTTTCCGAGATATTGAGCGGAATGCGGATGCTGCCATCCGGGCTGTGCAGCACGCGGCTTTTCACCAGTCCGTAGGGGTCGGGCAACACGTGTTCGTTCTCGGCTTTGAAACCATACACGGCGCGGAAAAACAGCATCCAGGCGTCCATGGTTTCGGCTGGCAGGCCGAGGGCAAAGTGGTCGATGCTGGTGAGCAGGCCTTGCCTGTCTGCGGCCCCCGGCAGCATGTCGAAGTCGGACTGATAAATGCTGCTGCCATTGCTGCCCGGGTCCACCAGGTATTGCAGGCTGCCATCCGGCGCGCGCACGGCGGGAATCTGCCGCTCGTTGGGGCCGACGCGGCTTTCAAACGAGCGGGCGCGATACTGCTTGGCACGCTGCACGGCCTGGGCGCTGTCATTCACCCGGAAGGCCGAGGCGCACAAGGACGGGCCATGCGCCACAAAGAAGGCATTGGCAAAGGAATCCGGCTCGGAATTGAGAATCAGGTTGATGTCCCCCTGACGGTACAGATTGACGCTCTTGGACTTGTGCTGACCGGCGTGGGCAAAGCCCAGCTTATCGAACCAGCGCGCCAGGCGGCTGGCAGCGGCCTCGTCCACGGCGAATTCCAGAAACTCCACCCCGTCGTATTGCGGTTGCGGTGCCGGGACGAACAGCTGCGGCAACACGGCGGAGGCACTGGCTTCGCTACTGGCGGTCAGCTGCGCACGGGTGGTTTCTTCCAGATACAGCAGGCCACGGCGGCCATCGGCAGCGGTACCACCAGTGGGGGCGGCGCGGAAGCCGTCGTTGAAGATTTCCAGGCTCAGCGGCCCCTGATAACCGCTTTGCAGGATGGGGCCGAGGAAAGCCGCCAGATCGAACTCGCCCTGACCGGGGAAGCAGCGGAAATGACGGCTCCACTCCAGCACATCCATATTCAGGATGGGCGCATCAGCCAGTTGCAGGAATACGATTTTGTCGCCCGGAATCTCCGGCAGGCGCGATAGGTCGTCCTTGATCGACAGGGTGTGGAAGCTGTCCAGAATCACGCCCAGATTGGGGTGGTCCACGGTTTTGACGATGTCCCACACCTGACGATAGGAGTTGACATGCTGGCCCCAGGCCAGTGCCTCGTAACCCACCAGCACTTCATGCCTGGCGGCCAGCTCGGCCAGCTGGTGCAGGTCGTCGGCAAGCACTGCGTTGTCGCGAATCACATCCGGCTGCACATTGCTGCACACCAGAATGCGGTCGGTTCCCAGGGCATGCATCAGCTCGAACTTGCGTTCGGCCCGTTCCAGATTGTGTTGCAGGCGGTCGCGGCGGCAGCCTTCAAAATCGCGGAAGGGCTGGAACAGCATGATCTGCAAGCCCAGATCCTGACACAGGCGGCGTACATCTTGCGGCGAGCCATCAAAATACAGCAGGTCGTTTTCAAAGATTTCTACGCCCTGAAAGCCGGCAGCGGCAATCGCCTCCAGTTTCTCGGGTAAGGTTCCGCTCAGAGAAACGGTGGCAATACAGTGTTGCATGGTGGTCATCCTCAATGGGGAAACTGGCGCTGGCGGCGCACCGCCCTGGGCCTGAGCCTGGGGTTGGCGATGCTGCCGGTTTACATATTTCGTACCAACAGGTACATTTCAATCTTAGCGTGAAAATTTTCACGGCACCAGTGCGTTTCCCTATTCCCGCCATCCCGCATGCGGTCCATCCAGTGTGCGGGGTGCAGGCCGCCAGCGGCGGCACACAAACCAAAAAGTACCGCTTATGTCCGCCACCACCACGCCTGCCAATACCCTGCTGCTGGGCCTGATCGGCCAAAGCATCCAGGGCTCGCGCTCGCCACAGCTGCACGAAGAAGAAGCCCGCCAGCTGGGCCTGCGCTGCCTGTATCAATTACACGACTTGCCGCTGGATACCAGCGCAGCGCAGCTGGACGCCCTGCTGGCTGCCATGCAGGCCGTGGGCTATGCCGGCTGCAATATCACCCATCCGTTCAAGCAAACGGTAATGGCCTGTCTGGACAGCCTGTCCGACGACGCCGCCGCCATCGGCGCGGTAAACACCGTGTTGTTGCGCGACGGCAAACGCATCGGTCACAACACCGACTGGTGGGGCTTTGCCCAGTCCTTCCAGCAGCAATGGCCGCAAGCCCCGCTGGCCAAGGTGGTGCAACTGGGTGCCGGTGGGGCCGGTGCTGCGGTGGCGCATGCCATCCTCACCCTGGGTTGCCAGCAACTGACCCTGCACGATGCCGACCACGACCGCGCCAGCGCACTGGCTGCCCGGCTAAACCAGCGCTTTGGTGACAATCGGGTGGTGCTGACCACGGATGTGGCCGCTGCACTGGCGGCGGCAGACGGCCTGATTCAGGCCACGCCCATCGGCATGCAGGGCCACCCCGGCCTGCCGCTACCGGCAGAATGGCTGCACCCGGCCTTGTGGGTGGCCGATGTGATTTATTTCCCGCGCGAAACCGCGCTGCTCAAGGCCGCAAACGCGCTGGGCTGCGCTACCATGAATGGCGGCGGCATGGTGGTGTATCAGGCCGCAGGCGCATTCCGCCTGTTTAGCGGCCTGAACCCGGATACCCAGCGCATGACCCGGCATTTTGCCAGCCTGACTGACTGAAGCTGACAGATTGAACCGGCCAGCCCTTATTGAACCCGCAGCCCTCACCAGACAGGTTCCCCATGTCCGACACCCTTCCCTTTAGCCCCCTGCCCAACCCCATGGGTACGGACGGCATCGAGTTCGTCGAATTTGCCACCACCGACCCGGCCGCCCTGGGCCAGCTGCTACTGGCCATGGGCTTTCGCTGTACCGCGCGGCACCGTGCCAAACAGGTACTGCTGTACCGCCAGGGCGATATCAACTTCATCGTCAATGCCGAACCGGACAGTCTTGCCCAGCACTACGCCCAGCAGCGTGGCCACAGCATTTGCGCCATTGCGCTGCGGGTGAAGGACGCACGTGCTGCCACCTTGCGCGCGCGCGAACTGGGGGCGTGGGAAGTGGACACCGGCACCGGGGTGATGGAATTGCACATTCCGGCCTTTCAGGGCGTGGGTGGTTCGCTGCTGTATCTGGTGGACCGCTATGGCGAGCACTCCATCTACGATGTGGATTTTCTGCCGCTGGCCGCCGACAACAGCGCGACCGATGCCGGGCTCAGCCACATCAGCCTGCTGACCCAGAGCGTACCGTTTGAGCGCATTGGTGACTGGCAGGACTTCTACCAACACCTGTTTGACTTTACTGTCAGCGCCGCTGGCGACAGCCACCTGCTGCAGAGCCCCTGCGGCAAAATCCGCCTCTGCCTGCAAGCTGCCACGCTGGGCAATGGCATCAGCGAAGGCATGACCGGCGTCACACTGGGCAGCCCGGATATGGCCGCCAGCCTGCACACCCTGCAGGCACACGGCCTGCACACCACCAGTAGTGCAGCAGGCAGTAGCGCAGCAGGCCAGCACATTGCCCACACGCTGGACAATGCCGCGCTGCTGCAGTTTGCCATCAGCCACGCGCAGGGAAACTGATATGGACGCCAGCCGTTTTGCCATTGATACCGCGCCCTTGCAGGGCAGCTTGCAACACAAATTACAGGCGATGTCGGATGCGGGCTTCTCCCGCCTCACGCTATGGGCGCAGGACTTGATGAGCGAGCAGGAAGGCGGCCTGGCGCAAACCGTGCGCACCGTGCGCCATAGCGGCATGAAGGTGATTGGCTTTGAGGCGCTGCGCGACTTTGAAGGCATGAGCGGCCGTTTTCTGGAATACAAGATCGACCTGGCCAAAACCATGATGCGCATGATGCAGCAAGTGGGGGCCGAGCTGCTGGTGGTATCGGCCACCACCTCGCCCAATGCACTGGGCGACCTGGAAACCACCGCTGCCCATCTACGCCTGCTGTCCACGCTGGCCACGCCCCTGGGCATCCGCATCGGCTTTGAGCCCTTGGCCTGGGGCCGCTATGTGCACGACTACCACGCCGCCTGGCAGGTGGTGGAAATGGTGAACCGACAGAACGTGGGCCTGGTGCTGGACAGCTTCCACCTGTTTGCCCGTGGCATTCCGCTGGACGACCTGTACCGCATGCCCATGCACAAGCTGTTTCTGGTGCAATTGTCCGATGCCATGAGCGACTATCTGCCGCTGCTGGAAGAAATGGTGCATATCTCGCGCCACCAGCGCTCCTTCCCCGGCGAGGGCGTGCACAGCATGGCGGTGGTGGACATGCTGGTACGGCTGGAGATGGCCGGTTATCAGGGCAATTACGCCTTTGAAGTAGCCAATGACGAATTCCTGACACAAGATGCTGCCAGCGTAGCCAACCGCGCCGCCCGCTCGGTGGACTGGCTGTGCCGCACCGTCAGTCAGCGCCGGCAGGACAGCGGCTGCTAAGCGCTGCTGACAAAACCCCTGCTGCTACGTTGCGCCTTCTTGCCCTACTTTGACGCGCCTCGCTACGCTATTGCGTTAGCCGCTCTAAGCACTTCCAGGAAGAAGTATCAGCCCGGCAGCTGCGCTGCCAGCGCCTGCTGCGTCACCTGATCCAGCCGCTGGCGCAGCCAGATGTGCAGCGGGTCGTGCCGATGGCGCTGATGCCATACCAGATACATCGGCATCTCCGGGCAAGAGAGCGGCGGCGGGCAACTGGCCAGCCCCGCCAGCAAATTGCTGGCCAGCAAACCGGGCAAGGTGGCCAGCCGGGACGAACCCAGCACAAAGGGCGCAATACCGGCAAAACCGGGCAGCCAGGCGGCAATGCGCCGCCTCACCCCCTGCCCGGCCAGAAAATCATCAATATCCAGCATGCGCGGCGGGGTGTAGCCCACCGTGACATGCTCGGCGGCCAGATAGTCGTCCAGCCCCACCGGCGCCGCCCGGCAACGCGCGTCGTAAAACACCCGGTACTGATCGGCAAACAGCCGCTTTTGCACGATGTCGCTGCCATCAGGCGGGCGCGGGGTGATCACCAGATCGCACTCCTCGCTGCGCAGCATCTCCACCGTGGGAATGCCGGAGGGCAGCACCCGCAATGACACTCCCGGTGCCTCGGCCTGCAACAGGTTCAGCAGGCGCGGCAATAGCAAATCCCGTTGCAAATCGTTGGCGGCAATAGTGATGGTGCGGCTTAGCCGCGCCGGGTCAAAACTGGCAGCGCTGACAAAGCGACGCATATCGTCCAGCAGGCTGCGCGCATGCTGGGCCAGCGCCTCAGCCCGCACCGTGGGCGAGATACCCCGGCCGGACTTCACAAACAGCGGGTCGTCCACAATCAGCCGCAGCTTGTCCAGCGCATGGCTGACAGCCGATTGGGTCATGTCCAGCCGCTCTGCCGCACGGGTGACCGAGCGCTCTTCCATCACGGTCAGCAGCAATTGCAGCAGCCGTCCGTCCAGCTGCAAATGATCGAAATTTTTCATCTATGCCATCCGGTTTACTGCATTTATTTCCACATTATAAAAATGGACACTGCCTGACACCACGATACCAACAAGGGAGAAAGTGATGGCGGAGCAACAACGCGTGTCCATTCCGGGCACCACCCTGTTTGACGACATTCAGGCGCAGAAGGGCTATGCCCTCAACAAGATGTGCTTTTCCTTCAACGACAAGGCCAACCGCGACGCCTTCAAGGCCGACGAAGCCGCCTACTGCGCCCGCTTTGGCCTGACTGCGCCGCAACTGGCGGCGGTGCAAAGCCGCAATGTGCTGCAACTGCTGGCCGCTGGCGGCAATGTGTACTACCTGGCCAAGTTTGCCGGCATTTTCGGCCTGGACGTGCAAGACATCGGCGCCCAGCAAACCGGCATGAGCAAAGACGAATTCAAACAAAAACTGCTGAACGCGGGGCAATAATCATGGCAAAAATCGTTGGCAGCATCGTTACCTCCCACGTTCCGGCCATTGGCCGCGCCATTGCTGGCAATCTGCAGAACGAACCGTACTGGAAGCCGTTTTTTGACGCCTTCCCGCCCATCCATCGCTGGCTGGACGAAGTAAAACCCGATGTCGCCGTGGTGGTGTACAACGACCATGGCCTGAATTTCTTCCTGGACAAAATGCCCACCTTCTCGGTGGGTGCCGCGCCGCACTACCACAATGCCGACGAAGGCTGGGGCATTCCCACCCTGCCGCCGTTTACTGGTGACACCGAGCTGTCCTGGCACCTGATCAAGCAGCTGGTGAACCAGGAATTCGACCTCACCACCTGCCAGGAAATGCTGGTGGACCATGCCTTTACCCTGCCCCTGAAACTGCTGTGGCCGCAAGAAGGTGCTTGCCCGATCAAGGTGGTGCCAGTGTGTATCAACACCGTGCAGTTTCCCATTCCGTCCGCCAGCCGCTGTTACAAGCTGGGCGAGGCGATTGGCGACGCCATAGCCAGCTGGGATTCCGACGCGCGCGTGGTGGTGATTGGCACCGGCGGCCTGTCGCACCAGCTGGATGGCGAACGCGCCGGTTTCATCAACAAACCCTTCGATCTGCAATTCATGCAAAGCCTGCTGGACAACCCCAAGTGGGCCACCCAGTACACGGTGGAGCAACTGGTGGAACATACCGGCTCGCAAGGCATCGAGCTGCTGATGTGGCTGGCTGCCCGCGCCACCATCAAGGGTGAAGTGCGTGCGCTGCAAAACACCTACCACCTGCCCATCTCCAATACCGCAGCCGGTGTGATGCTGCTGGAGCCGCTTGCCTGAGTCACTGCGCAGTTGCAGTAAACCCATACACTGTTGTCAGCATTTTTCCTCCTTCGCTGAGCACCCGGCCCTAAGCCGGGTCTTTTTTTATCTGCCGCAGCCAGCAGCACGGTCCGCTTTTACAGACAAAAAAAGGCCGACAGGAAAGCCCTGTCGGCACGGGTTTACACCCCAGATGGAAGCAATAGTGCGGTCATCTCCCGCCGGGCCAAGCTGGCTCAGGCAGAAACGCCAAATTCCTCGGTATCGATTTCCTGCTGGGTGGTGGCGTTGTAACGCGCACCGCTCACCGTGTGTTCATTGACGATGGTATCCAAGCGGGTCAGCACCTCCATGCTCAGTTCCACCGTGTCGGCGGACAGGTTTTCCTGCAGATGGCTGATATTGCTGGTGCCCGGAATCGCAATCACCTGCTCGCTTTGCGCCAGCAGCCAGCCCATGGCCAGTTGCGCCAGGGTGAAGCCGGTTTCGGTGGCCAGCCCTTGCAGCGCATCCAGCAGGCGCAGGTTGCGGGCAAAGTGCTCGGCCTGAAAGCGCGGCATGGCACGGCGGATATCGTTGGCGGCAAAGCCGGACGGGTCGCGCACGCCACCGGCCAGAAAGCCACGGCCCAGCGGGCTGAAGGCCACCAGCGCCACGTTCTGGGCGCGGCAGGCATCCAGCAGCGCAATTTCCGGATTGCGCGTCCACAGCGAGTATTCGCTTTGCACGGCGGCAATCGGATGTACTGTTTGCGCACGCGCCAGCGTGGCAGCGGATACCTCGGACAGGCCGATGCTGCGGATTTTGCCTGCCGCCAGCAGATCAGCCAGCGCGCCAACCGAATCCTCGATCGGCACTTGTTGGTCCCAGCGGTGCAGGTAGTAGAGGTCGATGACATCGGTTTGCAGACGGCGCAGGCTGTCTTCGCAAGTCTGGCGCAGGGTTTCCGGCCTGCCGTCGATTACCCGTTTGCCCTCCACCCCGGTCATGCCGCATTTGCTGGTGAGCACAATCTGCTGCCGGTGGGGCTTGAGCACCTTGCCCACCAGCTCCTCATTGGCCCCAAAGCCATACAAGGCAGCGGTATCAAACAGGGTGACGCCCGCGTCCAGCGCCGCCAGCAATACCTGGCCACCCTGCTCGGCAGACGGAGGCACACCGTAGGCATGGCTGAGATTCATGCAGCCAAGGCCAATGGCAGAAACGGTAAACGGGCCAAGCTGTCGCTGTTTCATGGAACTGTCCTTGCACTGTTTCTGCGGCCCCGGCATGAAAAAGACAAGGTCAGCCGGTTTAGGTGAACCGGACTGCCTTGTTCAGGAGGGTCGCTTACAAAAGGGATTACAAAAGAAACGCATCAACGCAAGCGCTGCTAAAAGCACGCAGCACCAGGTTTTTCAGCGGCTCTAAACCAGCTGCTGCTCCAGTACATGCAGCACCTGATAGCACGGCAGAACCTGACGCAGGCTGGAGTTGGGCTCACGGCCTTCGCGGATGGCGGCAAAGAATTCGCGGTCTTGCAGCTCGATGCCGTTCATCGACACGGCCACATGCGATACGTCGATCTTCTCTTCCTTGCCGTTGAACAGGTCGTCGTAACGGGCAATATAAGTGCCGCTGTCGCCGATATAGCGGAAGAAAGTACCCAGCGGGCCGTCATTGTTGAACGACAGGCTGAGCGTGCAGATGGCACCGTTGGCGGCCTTCAGCTGGATGGACATGTCCATGGCGATGCCCAGTTGCGGGTGAATCGGCCCCTGGATGGCATTGGCCTTCACGATGGGGCTGCCAGCCTGATAGGCAAACAGGTCCACGGTGTGGGCGGCATGGTGCCACAGCAGGTGGTCGGTCCAGCTGCGCGGCTGGCCCAGCGCGTTCATATTGGTACGGCGGAAGAAGTAGGTTTGCACATCCATCTGCTGGATGTTGAACTCGCCAGCCGTAATCTTGTTGTGTACCCACTGATGGCTGGGGTTGAAGCGGCGGGTATGACCGCACATGGCCACCAGGCCCGTCTCTGCTTGCAGCGCGGCGGCGGCTTCGGTACCCGCCAGGGTATCGGCCAGCGGAATTTCCACCTGCACGTGCTTGCCCGCCTCAAGGCAGGCGGCGGTCTGGCCAGCATGCATCTGGGTGGGCGTACACAGGATGACGGCGTCCACTTCCTTGATGGCCAGGGTTTCGTTCAGGTCATTGGTGACATGGGCCACGCCGTATTTGTCCGCCACTTCGCGGGTTTTGGCCAGGTCGCGGCCAATCAGCGATACCACTTCCACATCGGAAATATTCTTGATGCCGTCCAGATGCTTGATACCGAAGGCACCTGCGCCAGCCAGTGCTACTTTGATTGTCATGACAGGGATTCCTTATTCTTTGTTTTCCAGAATGGCGTGACCCACGGCGGTATTGGATGCCGGGACATGGTAGAAGCGGTGTGCCACCTGCGGCAGCGGGCCGCTGCGCTGGCCATCGTTCACATCGGCCATGGCACCACGGGCAATCAGCCACATCACCAGTTCGATGCCTTCGCTACCCGCTTCGCGCACATAGTCGATATGCGGCACTTTGGCGCAGGCCACCGGGTCGTTGATCATCAAATCCAGCCAGTTGTTGTCCCACTCGCGGTTGATCAGCCCGGCACGTGCACCTTGCAGCTGGTGGCTCATACCGCCGGTGCCCCAGATATGCACGTTCAGGTCTTCGTCAAAGCTTTCCACCGCCTTGCGGATGGCCTGGCCCAGCGCAAAACAGCGCTGGCCGGACGGCACCGGGTATTGCACCACATTGACGGCAAACGGAATCACCGGGCAGGGCCAGGCGTCCTTCACCGGGTCCAACTCGCCGCACATCAGCGACAGCGGCACGGTGAGGCCGTGGTCCACGTCCATCTTGTTGACGATGGTGAGGTCGAAATCCTGCTGGATGACGCTTTGCGCAATATGGCTGGCCAGTTGCGGATGGCCCTTCACCACCGGTACCGGGCGTGCGCCCCAGCCTTCATCCGCCGGTTTGTACTCGGCTGCGGTGCCGATGGCGAAGGTGGGAATCATGTCCAGGCTGAAGGCGGTGGCGTGGTCGTTGTACACCAGGAAAATCACGTCCGGCTTGTTGTCCTTCATCCATTGTCTGGAGAAGTCATAACCGGCAAACAGCGGCTGCCAGTAGTCTTCCTGCGTTTTGTGCAGGTCCATCGCCACGCCGATGGCCGGTACGTGGGAGGTGTAAACGGATGCGGTGATGCGTGCCATATCAGTTGCCTTCTTTCTTGCTGCCCGCACCTTGCGGCTGACGGTGCGCCTGGGCGTCGCCATCTTCACCGATGCGACGATTGCCTTCCACCGAGCGGCCACCGGCCACCATCATGTTGCGGTATTCCTCTTCGCTCATGCCGGTCATGGAGCCAGCCATTTGCTGGAAGCTCTTGCCGTCAGTGGCACCAATGCGCGCCAGGAAGTAGATATTGCCGCCAAGCGCCATGCACCAGTTGAGGTCGCGCGCCATCACCGCCTGCTTCTGCTCTTCCGTCATCGGCCATTCGTCCAGATACGCGCGTTCGTCGGCCAGAAAGCGGGCGCGGTTTTCTGCCTTCATCAGGCTGGTGCAAAACTGGTTCAGCCAGTAGCCCAGGCGGCTTTGCTCGGCATCAAAAATGATGGTGCCAGGCACATCTTTATACGGTTTGTCCAAAGCCATGGCGGCTCCTCAGCATTCTTCCGGCCAGTACAGGCGCATGGGATTGGTGACCAGCAGCTGTTGCTGCAGTGCGGCGGTTGGCGCGATATGGGGGATGAAATCCACCAAGAGGCCATCGTCCGGCATATGGTCTTTCAGATTGGGGTGCGGCCAGTCAGTGCCCCACAGCACGCGCTCGGGGAAGGTTTCCACCAGTTTGCGGGCAAACGGAATCACGTCGTGATAGGCGTGGCGCTCACCATCCAGCGCCTTGGGGCCGCTCACGCTCAGGCGTTCCGGGCAGCTGACCTTGGACCAGATATTGTCATGTTCGCGCATCAGTTTCACGAACAATTCAAACTGCGGCCCGTCCACCGGAAGGCTGACATCCGGCCTACCCATGTGGTCCACCACCACGGTGGTGGGCAGGTTGGTGAAGAAGTCCCACAGCTCGGGCAGGTCCTGCGCTTCAAAATACACCACGATATGCCAGCCCAGTTTGGCGATGCGGCTGGCAATTTCCAGCAGCTCGTCCTTGGGGGTGAAGTCCACCAGCCGCTTGACGAAGTTGAAGCGCACGCCGCGCACACCGGCATCGTGCAGGCTTTGCAGTTCTTCATCGGTCACCGCCCGTTTGACGGTGGCCACACCACGCGCCCTGCCATTGCTGGCGCGGCAGGCATCCACCATGGCGCGGTTGTCGGCACCATGGCAGGTGGCCTGCACAATCACATTGCGTTTAAAGCCCAAATGGTCGCGCAGGGCAAACAGCTGCGCCTTGCTGGCATCGCAGGGGGTGTATTTGCGTTCCGGCGCATAGGGGAACTCCGCCCCCGGGCCGAATACGTGACAGTGGGCATCCACCGCGCCCGCTGGCAGGGTGAAGGCCGGTTTGGCCGGGCCGTCAAACCAGTCCAGCCAGCCTGCGGTTTTGCTGAAGTCGCCACTTACGGGTTTGCTCATGCTGTCGTCCTCAGTCGATATAGCGCAGGCCAGCCTTGGCCAGCGGCTCGCGCATTGCATACATGTCCAGGCCCAGCACACCGGAGGCCAGCTTGGCGCGTTTTTCGCCTTCGAACGATTCGCGCTTTTGTGCCGCTGCCAGGGTTTCTGCTGCACGGGCGGCGGGCACACACACTACGCCGTCGTCGTCGGCAACGATGACATCGCCCGGATGTACCAGCATGCCGGCGCACACCACCGGAATGTTGACCGAGCCCAGCGTGGCCTTGATGGTGCCTTTGCTGCTGATGGCGCGGCTCCACACCGGGAAGTCCATTTCCTGCAGGGTTTTCACGTCGCGCACGCCAGCGTCGATGATCAGCGCGCGGGCACCACGGGCCTGGAAGCTGGTGGCCAGCAGGTCGCCAAAGTAGCCGTCGGTGCATTCCGAGGTAACACCTGCCACTACGATGTCTCCCGGCTGTATCTGTTCTGCCGCCACGTGCAGCATCCAGTTGTCACCCGGTTGCAGCAGCACGGTGACGGCGGTGCCGGACACCTGCTTGCCTGAGTAGATGGGGCGCATATAAGGCTTGAGCAGGCCGACGCGGCCCATGGCTTCGTGCACGGTGGCGGAACCCAGCGCGGCCAGTGCATCGGCGGCGGCGCGGTCGGCGCGGGTGATGTTGCGGTAAACGACTCCGAGTTGGTACATGGTGCGGTCTTCCTTCTTGATCTGTTCTCTAGGCGGACTGGCTTACAAACCTTTGGCTTTCAAAGCGGCATCCAGTCGCGGATACACCCGGCGGGCATTGCCCTCGAAGATTTGCTGCCGTTCGGCATCGCTCAGTGCCGCCGCTTCGATGTAGCGTTTGGTGTCGTCGTAGTAGTGGCCGGTTTCCGGGTCGATACCGCGTACCGCGCCGATCATCTCGCTGGCAAACAGCACGTTGTCCACCGGGATAACACGGGTCAGCAGGTCGATGCCCGGCTGGTGGTAGACGCAGGTGTCAAAGAAGATGTTGTTCAGCAGGTGGTCTTTGAGCAGCGGCTTTTTCATTTCCTGCGCCAGCCCACGGAAGCGGCCCCAGTGGTAAGGCACCGCGCCGCCGCCGTGCGGAATGACAAAGCGCAGCGTGGGGAAATCAGTAAACAAATCCGAGGTCAGGCATTGCATGAAGGCGGTGGTGTCCGCGTTCAGGTAGTGCGCGCCGGTGGTGTGGAAGGCGCAGTTGCAGCTGGTAGACACATGCACCATGGCCGGGATGTCGTACTCCACCATTTTTTCGTAGATGGGGTACCAGTGGCGGTCGGACAGCGGCGGGCTGGTCCAGTGGCCGCCGGACGGATCCGGGTTGAGGTTGATGCCGACAAAGCCGTAGTCCTGGATGCAGCGTTCCAGCTCCGGGATGGAGGTGGCCGGATCGACGCCGGGCGACTGCGGCAGCATGGCCGCGCCGATGAAGTTGTCCGGGAACAACTGGCTGACGCGGTAGCACAGCTCGTTACAGATGGCCGCCCAGGTGGAGGAGGTGTTGAAGTCGCCGATGTGGTGGGCCATGAAGCTGGCGCGCGGGCTGAAGATGGTGAGGTCGGAGCCGCGCTGCTTCATCAGCCGCAGCTGGTTGCTTTCGATGGTGTCGCGCAGCTCGTCGTCGGAGATTTTCAGCTCGGAGGCTTTGGGGCCCAGCGCCGGGGTGGCGAGGTTGTCGATCTGGCGTTTGCGCCAGTCTTCCAGCGCCTTGGGGGCGGTGGTGTAGTGGCCGTGGATGTCGATGATCATGCTTGCTGTCCTTTCCAGATGGCGGAGGGAATCATGACCTCTCCGCGCATGATGAGCCGTGCGGTGCGCAGCAGTGCGGCGCGGATGACGTTTTGCGGATTGGCCGGGTCCAGCTCCAGATCCACCGAGAATTCGCCGGTCGGGTGTTCCACCGAGACCAGATGGCGCAGGCCAGACTGCATCTGCGCGATGCCGTCGGTAACCGAGCCTTCCAGCACGCAGGCGGTGCCCACCGTCACCGCCGCCAGCACGCCGATGGCGTCGTGGCAGACGTGCGGAATAAAGCAACGGGTGCTGATGCTGCCGCCGTCACGCGGCGCGGCAATCAGGCACATCTTGGGATAGGTTTTGTTGCTGACATCGCCCAGGCCCATCAGCTGGCCGCATTGCAGGCGCAGCGCTTCCAGCCGGGTTTTCAGCTCGGTGTCGGCGTTCAGCTCGGCCACGCTTTCGTAGCCAGTGCGGCCCAGGTCGGCGGCACGCAGCATCACCAGCGGCATGCCGTTGTCGATGCAGGTGATGTCCAGCGCGCCCACGCCTTCCAGCTGCACCACGTCTTTTACCTTGCCGGTGGGCAGCAGGCCGGAACACACCGAACCGGCGGTATCCAGAAAGTTAATGGTGATGGGCGAGGCGCTGCCGGGCACGCCGTCGATGCGGGCGTCGCCGTCGTAGCGCATCTGGCCGCCCGGCGTCTGCACCGTCACGTCGCACTGCATGCCGGTATTGAGGGTGAGCACGCGGAAGGTGCTGGTTTCGCCCTGCGCCGTTACCAGGCCGCGCTCCAGTGCAAACGGCACCACCGCCGCCAGCATATTGCCGCAATTGGGGGTGGTATCCACCGTGTCCTTGTCCGGCTGCAGCTGGGCAAACAGGAAGTCCAGGTCCACACCGGGCTGGCTGCCGCGCGAGATGATGCCAACCTTGCTGGTCAGCGGGTGTGCTCCACCCAGTCCGTCAATCTGGCGGCGGTCGGGAGAGCCCATGACAGCGAGCAGCACACGGTCGCGCAATGCCTGATCCTGCGGCAGGTCGTCTGCCAGGAAGAAGGGCCCGCGTGAGGTACCGCCACGCATGAACAGAGTTGGGATAGAGGTTTGCATGCGAGGATTGTGTTCCCGCGCCATGCATTAAAAAAGAGCACGATCGCTCTAGCAGATATAGCAGTTTGCTATACATCGAGTGCATCAATGGCAATGGCCCGACTGGCGGGCCATCTATGAAATAACAGGGGAAATCAGGACTTGAAGTACAGCGAGCCCAGTGAGGCTTCACCCAGCTCGCGTGCGGCATCCTGCAACAGGCTGCCCAGCTCCGGCAGGCGTTCGGCTTGAAGGCGGCTGGTGGGGCCAGCCAGCGTCACCACTCCCACCACCTGCTGGTTAAGCGGGTGAATGATGGGCGCGGCCAGCGAGGTCATGCCCGGTTCGTAACTGTCCACCGCCACCGCATGGCCACGCTTGCGGGTGGCGTGCAGCACTTCCAGAAAGGCGGCAATGGTACGCGGGGCATTGGGGCCGTAGTCGTGGCCATTGCCAAAGCCTTGGCGGGCGACAATCTGCAAGGCCTCCTCATCACTCAGCCGTGACAGCCAGGCCGGGCCGCTGGCGGTACAAAACAGCGGCGGATTGCTGCCCATGTCAGGGTCGTAACGCAGGCCGGAGCGTGCGCCCTGCGCCTTGGCCACAAAGGTGATCAGCGCGTTTTCGATGATGCCCAGCCGCGCCAGCTCCCCGGAGCTGCGCGCCAGGTTTTCCAGAATCGGCTGCGATACATCGGCCACGCCGCTAGTGGACAGGTAGATCAGCCCCAGCGACACCAGCTTGAGCGACAGCTGATACTCGCCCTTATCCGCATGCTGGCGCACATAGCCCTGTTCGATCAGCATGGCCAGCAGCCGGTGCGCACCACTGCGCGGCATATTGAGGGTGTCGGCAATGACATGCAGCGGCAGTTGCCCGCCGTTACGGGCCAGCAATTCCAGAATTGCCAGCGAACGCTCCATGCTGCCTGCCATTGTGCTTCTCCTTGCCGAGTGGTTCCGGATTTGAACACAGTTCAATTTAAGCAGCAAGCCGCCCTGCCCCCTCCTCTTATGCCGTTACTGGCCTCATACCTGAAAGCGGGCTACCGACTGGCGCAGGGTTTCGGTCAGCTGCTCCAGCTCGGCCACATGGGCGCAGGCTTCATCTACCGAACGGTTGGATTCTTCCACCCGGCCGGATATCTGCTCGATATTGCGTGCCACGCTGTTACTGGCCTGGCTTTGCTCGGTGGTGGCGCTGGCAATGCGGCGCACCTGGTCCAGCGCCTGCGCCGAGGCGGTGTTGATCTGCAGCAGGGCATCGCCCGCCTGGGCCGCCATGTCCACACCCATGGCCACCTGCGGTGCCATCGCCTGCATGCCCTGCACCACGGCGGCGGTATCGGCATGCACCGCCTGCACCGTGCTGGCAATCTGTGCGGTAGCGGTGCTGGTGCGTTCGGCCAGCTTGCGCACCTCATCCGCCACCACGGCAAAGCCACGGCCCTGCTCGCCCGCGCGGGCGGCCTCGATGGCGGCATTCAGCGCCAACAGATTGGTTTGGTCGGCAATATCACGGATCACATTGGCAATATCGCCAATCTGGTCGGTACGCTGCTCCAGCGAGCCGATCAGCCGCGAGGCATCGCTCACCTGCCCGGCTGCCCGGCTGATTTCCTCCCCCGCATGCACCACCAGCGCAGACCCACGCGCGGCCAGCTCTGCCGCACGGGTGGAGTTGGCCTCGGTTTCGCGCGCGCCCATGGAGATGTGATCCACACTGACAGCCAATTGCTCAATCACCGCCGCACTGGAAGAGATGGCCGCCGAAGTCAGGCGCGAGGCGTCATGGATCTGCGCCATCTGGCCCGCCAGATTATGTGACAGTTGACCAACCTGGCGCGCATTGTCCTGAATGCCGCCAATCAGGCCGCGCAGATTAGCCTGCATTACCGCGATGGAGGCCATCAGGCTGCCCGCCGGGGCGCGTGCATCCAGTTGCCGGTCAAGCTTGCCCGCCGCAATCTCGCCTGCCAGCTGCGCAGCCAGCTCCGGCTCGCCGCCCAGTGACCGGTAGATATTGCGGGCCATCCACACCGCCACCCCGCCAATGGCGGCAAACAGCAGCAGACCGGTTGCCATATAGCGCAGCGCCACTTGCCAGAAAGCCGCCTGGATGTCGTCAGTCCAGGCACCAAAGCCAATCACCCAATCCCAGCCGTCTATACGGGTAACGCCGTTGATTTTCAGCACTTCCTCACTGCTGCCGGGCTTGACCACCATCAGCTCGACAAAGCCGATGTTCTGCGTGGCCAGCACATCCAGATAGCGGTTGAAGTCATGGCGGCCATCGGCCAGCAGCTTGCCGAAATCCACCTGCCCCACCCCCTTGTCACCCGGCAACACCAGGCCCAGCGCGCCAGTGGTGCGCGCCCACAGATACAGGCTTTTCTCGTAGCGCATGCTGCGCAGGGCCTCGATGGCACGGCGCTGGGCCTCGGTACGACTCAGTTGGCCACTTTGCTCCAGTTGCTGGAAGTACCTGACCTGCTGCCCCGCCAGCGTCAGCACGGTGCGGATGGATTCCTTGCGTTGTTCCAGCATCGTGCTGCGCAGGGAGCTCAGGCCCATGACCGCCAGCAGCAAACCGCCCAGCGCCGCCAGCCCCACAATCAGCCCCAGCCGTGTTGAAAGTTTCATCTTTTGTCTCCTCTTGTTTTGTATGCAGTGCCACCCAGGCTGTGCCATCATCAGTTCCCCATTTGCAGGGCATGAGGTGGGGCACCATTCTGGTGACTTGCAGCCAGCAGAAGTAGTCGGCACAAGCACTAACAGCTATAACCGTTTGCTATAACTGATAGTCATGGGAGTTAGGTAAGTGTTTAAGATCAAGGCGGTGATATTTGACTGCGATGGCACGCTGGTAGACAGTGAAAGCCTGTCGGCGCGCTTGCTGGGGCAGCTCCTGCAGCAACATGGTCATCTGCTGGATGAAGAAACCATCCTGCATTATTTCCGTGGCCGGCCCTATGCCCGCTTTCTGGACGACATCAGCCAGCACTTTCCGCAACTGGACCGCACATTATTCAGCCAGCAGTTTCGTCAGCAAAGCCTGCAGCTGCTGGCGAGCCAACTGGACACCATGCCCGGCGCGCATGATTTGCTGGCCGCACTGACCCTGCCACGCTGCATTGCCTCCAACGGCCCGCGCGAGAAGATAGAAACCAGCTTGCACAGCACCGGGCTGAAACCCTATTTTGGCGACGCCATCATCAGTGCCTACGAGGTAAATGCCTGGAAGCCGGACCCGGCGCTAATCCATCATGCCTTGCAACTATTGGGCGCAGATGCCGCCAACTGCCTGCTGGTGGAAGACAGCGCCTCCGGCATTGCCGCTGGCCTCGCTGCCGGAGTGGCCGTGGCCGGGGTACACCTGTCCACCGAAACCGCCGCCCAGTTTGCCGGGCAGATCAGCATCTTCCCCGGTCTGCCGCAGCTGGCGGCAGCGTTGGCTTTGCCTGTCGGCGGCAGTAGCGCCCGCTAGTACAACAAACATCTCCCGCGCGCCCTCAGGCCGTCCCCCACCCCGCAGCCATTGCCCGTCCGCTGATACCACTTACCAGCAGGGCCAGCGCTGTACATGCCTTCCCCTTGCCCGCCCTGCATTTGCCTGCCTTCATTGCGCGTCGATACCGACATCGACACCCCCATCACCATGAATATGTCTTTTGACTAGGCCGACCGGTAAAACTGGCTGAACAGACATTGCCGGTCACTGGCTCGCCCGGTGTAATGCCCGATTCATCTCCACCGGCACGAAGGGTCACCACGGCATGGCAACACCTGCAAACCAAAGACAACAACTCTTGTTACCACTCTGACAATGTCCCCCTTGTCAGGCCACGCGCAACACCATCTGACCCACCCCAGGCCCCTGTACATGCGCAATCCCTACCATCTCGCCTTC